>JAFGED010000304.1 GCA_016931785.1 Anaerolineae bacterium | reverse complement strand
GGCGGCGGTAAAGCAGCGCGGCTTTGAGAAGCCATGCCGTCTGGTTGTGAAGCAAGCTGTGCCACCACTTGGCCGGGACGAACTCGGGCAAGACCACAGTGGCAAGCTGCCCATCGTCGTGTTCGGCGTCGGTCTGGTCGAGAAAGTCGAGCAGCGGGCCGACGAGAGAGCGGTAGGGAGAAGGTTGGATGACCAATGGCACCTCCGGCCACCAGCGCTCCCACTTTTCGCGAACAAGCTGTCCCGTGCCCGGCTCTAGCTCCACATAGACCGCCGTGACATCTTTGGCAATGGATCGGGCATAACTCACGGCGACATTGATTCCCCGATGAACGCCAGGGACAGGGATGACCACCCGGGGAGAAGGCGCAGCCTTGGCTACAGGAGAAGCCAGGCCCAGCAAGAGCTGTTCGGCAACCTCGTGGTAGTGCTTGTGAATTCGGAGGAAGAGCATCACCAACGTAGGAACCAGCACGACGACGATCCAGGCCCCCTCGACGAACTTGCTGACGCCGATGACGAGCATGGTCGCGCCCGTCGCCAACGCCCCAAGGCCGTTGATGGCCGCCTTTAGAAGCCATCCCTGACCTCGCTCGCGCCACCAGTGATGGACCATGCCGAACTGCGAAAGGGTAAAAGCCAGGAACACCCCCACCGCAAACAGAGGAGTCAAGGCATGGGTATCGCCGCCAAAAAGGACGATCAGTGCACCTGTTAAGACGGCGAGAAGCAAAATGCCATTTGCAAAGACCAGCCGGTCGCCCAGGTTGGCGAGCTGGCGCGGGAGAAAATTATCGGCAGCCAGGAGAGTCGCCAAACGGGGAAATCCGGCAAAGCTGGTATTGGCCGCCACTGTTAGGATAAGCATCGTGCTGATCTGTATGACAAGATAGCCGGCCCCGCTGCCCAGCAGCCGTCGTGCAAGGGCGGAGAGAATCGTCTCTTCCGGCCCGGCGACGATGGCCAGGAACTGGGTCAGTCCAACGCTGCCAAAGAATAAAAGGCCCATCAGCAGGGCCATCACCGCCAAGGTGCGCCCTGCATTCCTGGACTCGGGGGGACGGAAAGCCGGGACGCCATTGCTGATGGCCTCGACGCCGGTCAGCGCCGTGCAGCCAGCCGCGAAGGTCTTGAGGACAAGGAACACGGTCAGGGGTTCGGCAGCCGGTGGAGCCGCATCGGCCAACGAAACCGGCCCATCGATCAACAGGCGAATCAACCCATAACCCAGCATGGGTAAATACGCTAACAGAAACAGGTAGACCGGGATGGCCATGAGGGTGCCCGTCTCTCGCATCCCCCGCAGGTTGATCACGGTCATGATCAACAAGAGAAAGAGCGCCAGGGCAACACGGTGAGGCCACAGCACGGGGAACGCCGAGGCAATCGCCGCCACGCCTGCGGTCAGGCTCACCGCGGCGGTCAACAGATAGCCGATCAGGAGAGCCGCCGCGGCAATCAGCCCGGGCAGCGTCCCCAGGTTTTCCCGTGCTACGACGTAAGAGCCGCCGCCAGAGGGATAACCGTGAATGGTCTGGTAATAAGAAAGAGCGACGACCATCAGCAAGACGACGATAGCGATGCCGATAGGAAATGCAACGGAGAGGCCGACGCCGCCGGCGACGAGGAGACCGAGATAGATCTCCTGGTTGGCGTAGGCGATGGATGAGAGCGCATCCGGCGAGAATGCCGCCAGGGCGCGGATCTTGTCCAGCCGCTGGCCCATGGCCTGGTGCATGGGCAGCGGCGGGCCGATTAGCAAGTGCTTGATGGAGATAATTGCCCGCAAACCCCTTACTTCAGCGGGGGGATAAGGTCGTTTTGAGTTTGGCATCGATTCCTCTTGTATTCGCAGAACATTTGCGCTATAGTCTTGGTATGGTACGTGTCCACTACTTCCGCGCTCGCATCGCTTGTGCGTTGGCCGACGCCCTCAACGCCAAGAGCGGACGGGCATACACAGATGCTCTCGTGCGCCACTGGCTGAGGCGGAAAGCGGCCAGCAAGTTGCAGGATGCCGAGTTTGGGTATGCCTCATCACATACCTCTAATCATCTCATCAAAAGCGGGCACGTGATCTCTTCTGTTTCGCACTCAAGGCCACACAAACAAGGCCCGGCAGTAGCAGCCGGGCCATGCTTGTAGTGCCCTCTACGTACCGCACCTACTTCTTGGGGGCCTTGGGGGTCTTTTTCTCGGTCTTTTTAGGGGTTGCAGGCTTCTTCGCCATCTGACGTCACCTCCATTCTGTGCTCGGCCAGGTCGCGGCCTATGATCACGCGGCTTTTCGCCTCGTGTAGCTATATCTTACGCCTCTTCAACGCCGCGCGCATCAGTCAGAAGGTAGATCGCACGTCGGTCAAAAGGACCACTCTCAAGCAGGTTGTTCTACGTCAAATAGCTGAGCGAATCCAACGATCCTGTGCCCGGACGGCGTCAACACTTGGTGCGAAAAGCGGTGATGCTGAAAAAGATCCGTCACAAGTGCGACAGATCTCTTGATGACCCGCGCAGGACTCGAACCTGCAAACGGGGATTGAAAATCCCCGGGATTAGGCCCCCCCTGCCCTAGTCGTGCCGTAGGAGAACCGAGTGATATTGCCGCTCTTCCGCCTGCCCTGCTGGATGATATGAGCAGCCAATACAGGCATCTGTGATAGCCGTGTTGGGTTTGTCCACGCGGCGGACGCGCTCCAGGGGAAAAGGCCCGGGTCGTTTTTCTTTACGCAGGATGCCCATTTCTTCGTTCTTTCACAATCGCCTCCACGTTCAGATGGCGGGCAAAACCTTCCCCGGATTCAAAATACTGTGCGGATCGAGGGCCTGCTTGACGCACCTCTGGACATCGACGGACGTTGGCCCCAGCGCCTGCTCTATGTAGGGCAATTTGAAGGTGCCGACGCCGTGTTCGCCACTCAAGGTACCGCCCAAGTCCAGCGCCACCTGGAAAACCTCGCCCACGATCCGCTGCACCTTCTCCCATTGCTCTGAATCGCGCCGGTCGAAGAGAACGTTGGGATGCAGGTTGCCATCGCCGGCATGGCCAAAAATGACGATGGGCAAGCCGTACTTGGCGCTGATGGCCTTGATCCGGCGAATCGCCTCCGGAATGGCGCTGCGCGGCACGGTGATGTCCTCGCCCAGTTTGTTGGGCGCCTTGCGCGCCAGCGATGGCGAGACCGAACGGCGCGCCTTCCACAGGGTGGTGCGTTCTGCCTCGTCGCGCGCCACCTTCACCTCGCGGGCGCCGTTCTCCCGGCAAATGCGCGCCGCCGCCTCGATCTCGCGCACCACTCCCTCCTCGTCCGAGCCGTCGGTCTCGACGATGAGCATCGCCTCCACGTCGAGCGGCAGCCCCAGGTGCATCGCCTCCTCGATACAGACGGTGGCCGTCTCGTCCATCAACTCCAGCGTCGCCGGGACGATGCCGGCGGAGAGGATGACATTGACGGTGCGGGAGGCATCGTCCAGCGACGGGAACTCGGCCAGAGCGGTGCGCACACATTTGGGCTTGGCCACCAGCCGCAGCAGCGCCTGAGTGATGATCCCCAGCGTCCCCTCCGACCCGACGAATAGCGAGGTCAGGTCGTAGCCGACGACGTTCTTGATCGTCTTGCCGCCGGTCACCAGTACCTGCCCATCGGATAGGACAACCGTCAGGCCCATCACGTAATCGCCGGTGACGCCGTACTTGAGACAGCGCGGCCCGCCGGCGTTGCAGGCGATGTTCCCCCCGATAGTCGATTGCTTGTTGCTGGAGGGATCGGGCGGGTAGAACAGGCCAAGCTTCTCGACCTCCGCCTGCAGATCGGCAGTGACCACACCGGCCTGGACGGTGACTATCATATTCTCCCCATCGATCTCCAGAATGCGATTCATCCGGGTCAGAGACAGCACAATGCCACCACTGAAGGGAATGGCCCCCCCGGCCAGCCCGCTGGACATGCCCCGAGGCACAATGGGCACCTCAAGTCGGGAGGCCACCTTGACCACCGCCACGATGTCTTCGTCCGTCTCCGGCAACACGACCGCGTCCGGCGCGTGCTGCTCGAAGGTGCCGTCAAAGGAATAGGCGATCAGATCGACCGGGGAAGAAAGCACCTTTTCGGCGCCGATCGCCTCTCGCAGTTCTGCAACTAGATCTTTCATAGTCTCAGTTCCGGGTTTCAGATTTCAGGTCCATACGGCCCGCAGCGCCGTGCCTGGTCCCCTTACTCCATCGCCTCCAGCACCACCTCGGTGATGTCCTTCACGCGCATGCGCAGCCCTTCGGCGCGGGCAGCATTGGCGAGTGTCCGCTCACACTGCTGGCAGGCCGAGACGAGAGTGTTGGCACCCACGTCGGCGGCTTGGCGGATGCGGTTGCGCGCCACGGCCTGGCCCATCTCCGGCGCAAAGCTCTCCAGGTTGCCGCCGCCCCCGCAGCAGTGGGAGCTATCGCGGTTCTCGGCCATCTCCACCAGGCGCAGCCCGGGGATCCGAGCCAGGATGCGCCGCGGGGCCTCGGTCACGCCGCCCTTACGACCCAGGTCGCAGGGATCGTGGTACGTCACGGTCTCCTCGACCTCGCGCAGCTTTACGCTACCCGTCTCCAACAGATCGGCCAGGAACTCGGTGGCGTGCTGCACCTCCACCCCCAAGTCCTCAACCCCCAGTGCGGTGGGGTAAGCGTGCTTCCAGAAATGGAAACAGGACGGGCACGTCATCACGACCTTTTTTGCCCCCATCGCCTGCACCGCCTCGATGTTGTGCTGCATCAGATCGCGGGCGCGCTCCAGTTCGCCGTTGATGAACATCGGGTATCCACAGCACCACTCGGCTCCGCCCAGCAGCGCGTAATCCACGCCGGCGCGATCGAATATCTGCACAAAAGCCTGGGGCACCTTATAGCTGCGCGGAAAAAAGGAACCGACGCAGCCGACGAAATAGGCGACCCCGGCCCGCTCCTTGCCCAAACCAGAGGGAGGCGTGGGGAGATTATCAGCCCAGATCAGCCGCCCCTCGTTCTCCTCGGCCGAGATGTTGCGATACCGGGCAATCCGGGCGTCCAGGTCGGCGAGGGCCGGGGGCAGGAGATCCAGGCCGGCCAACTCGCCACGGGTCAGCTCCAAAATGCGGTCCACCGCCACCCCACTGGGACAGACAAACGTGCAGGCGCCACAAAGCAGGCAGCGAAAGAAGGCGTTCGAGAACCCATCGGTGGGCTCCTCCAGCAATCCCTCCTTGAGCGCCCGCACCAGGGCGATACGAGCGCGGGGCGAATCGGTTTCGTTCAGGCTCTCACGATAGCCGGGGCAGGCAGCCAGGCACAGGCCACAGCGGACACAGTGAAGCGTCTCTTCCTCGACGGGTCGCGTTGATTCTACGTTAAGCTCATTAGGGAGCATACTTCTCTCCAGGTTCAGCAAGTCGGGCAGGGCAAGCGGCATATCGGCGGACTGGGAGGGAATGAGCCAACATCCCGGTCGACCAAACCACCGAATGTCGGCTCACCCGCCAACCACCGGCAGCGTCAACAGCGCGTGTGGCACGATGAGCACGTCCAGATCACTTCCCAACTCGCGGGCGGCCAGCGCCAGGGCCTCGTCCATCGTCGCCGCGGGCGTCATCTTGCAGGCCTCCACCACGTCTGGACACTCGCTGCCCACGATGACCACCCGCGCGCCTTCCAGCACCTTGGCCATCACAAAGGCGCGCTGCTGGCCGGGCGGATACCCGTTCTGCCGGGCGTCGTCCAGGATGTACTGCACGTCAGGGGCGTCACGCATAGCAGCTAGGAATCTTTGCTCCCCCACCCCGCCGCCCGCACCCTCCTCGCAGCGGGCCGGGATGATCAGGAAGCCACCCGGCCGCACCACGCAGGTCGGCGCGAAGAAGAGATAGGAGGCCGCCCGGCTGGCCTGGTAGAGATTGGCATCCTTGGGAAAGCCCACCCCGCCGACGACGACGTCGACCTGATGGGGAATGGGCACCTCGTAGATGGAGCGGGCGAAGGCGACCAGTTCCTCGAAGGCAGCCTCTGGAGCGCCTGCCTTCATGCAGACGATCCGCTTCTCGTCGTCCAACACCACGTTGACGATGAATCGGAGACCCGCACGGCGGGCCGCCTCGGTGACCGCTGCGTGGAAGGGGTTGCCCTCGATGCGACCCAAGCGGGTGCCGGGATGATCCACAAAGGCCGGGCCGTGGGTGTGGGCGATGAGCGGCTCGCCCGCTGCACCCACCGCAAGCGTCTTGCGCCCGCCCGAGTAGCCGGCATACTGGTGAGGCTCCACCAGCCCGGTGGCGATCAGCAGATCCGCCTCCACCGCCGCCCGGTGGGCCGAGACCGGCACGCCGCCGGGAGTCACCCCCAGGTCCACCAGTGCATCGGGATTCTGCGGTTCGTTGTCGATCACGCGGTAACGGTCCACTATCGCCTGCCCCAACTTGGCCACCTTCTCCTTATAGGTAGAAGGCCGGTGCATGCCGATGCCACACAGGAGCGTGATGTTTTCATCGCGGACTCCCGCCGCCTCCAGCTCCCGCAGCAGCGCCGAAACCAGCAGTTGGTCCGGGCTGGAGCGGGTGACGTCGGTGAAGACGATGCAGGCCGTAAGCGAAGCGGCGTGATCCTGACCCGCCATCTCCCGCAGCGGCGGCGAGCCGACGGGGTTGGCCAGCGCTTCAGCGACCGCCCTCTCCACGTCGGCCAGCGGCTCTGCCGGC
>JAFGED010000036.1 GCA_016931785.1 Anaerolineae bacterium | reverse complement strand
GGGGGTTCGAGGGCGGCTTCGCCGCCCTCGAACCCCCCGCCTTCCTCCTCTTTTTGTCGCGAAAGGCAACTGCGCAGCAGGGCTGAGTAGTTACGCACAGGATTCGAATTGTATGGTTCAAAACCAATCCTGTAAAGCTTGGTAATCCCGTCAAATTGCCCTACCGCAACAGCGCGTCAAACTCTTCCGCCGCATCCGCCAAGCTCCCCGTTCGCTGCGTGAGGCTGAACCGGTCCCACTGGGTATCGTACGGAAAGTCGTCGATGAACCAGCACAGAGCATGCACCTGCGGTTCCTCGTCGATCACCCCCAGCGCAGCCGTCAGCCAACCACGGGGATAATTCTGGGACGGGAACACACCCTCATCCCTGATGTAGGTATTGACGGTGGTGATATAGACCGGCAGGCCACGCGTGGTGGGATAGGCGTTGACGATATCCAGCCAGTCGCGGTAGATGCGAAAGCCCGCCTGAGCGCCGCTCCACTCCGCCCGCGGCAGGTCGATCCGCGGCTCCTGCGATGCAGCTTGCCCGGCCAGTTCAGGTGCATCAGGTCGCCCCGACGCGTGGACGGCAAACCCATCCGGCGCGGCCAGGGGAATGCCGGCCTTTGCCTTTGCCTGAGCGCCTGCATCCAACAGCGCAACGAGCGTGTTCATATAGTTGAGCCACGGCACGTCGATGGCATACTGCCGCGCGCCGTTCGAATCGATATTCCAAGGTCGCACAGAGCCCACGAGCACCCGCACGGACGCATTCTCGGCCCGCATCACCTGTACCGCGTTGTCCGTGCGCGAGACGCCCTCTCCATAGCCGTTGAAAACACGGGCATACCACTCCGGCGTCACCGGCCCATCCTGGGACAGCGTATTGCTGTCCAGGCTGTTGTAGCTGCTGCCAAGGATATATCCATACACGCCCCCCAGCCGGTCGTCTCGCGCCAGGCGCTTCAAGTATGCGAGGTACTCCGCCAGAGCCTCTCCGTCGCCAGTGGGGGGCAGGCTCTGGCCCTGATCATAGTCGACGCGCACCAGCACACGCAAGCCCTTGGCATTTGCCTGGTGCACGCGGACGGCCAGATCGCCGACGCCCCAGTACGCCGCGTTGGAAAGACGGGCGTAGGTCAGGTCCACGACCCAACCGCTGCGACCGTGCCAGTCGCGGCCGGGGTCGGCAAAGACGACGCCTAACTTGGTCGGCACCGTATCGACCGGCGGCGGGGCATAGTCCGCCTGCAGATCGACCCGCTTCCACTCTACGCAGCCGGTGTGACAGTCGTGATACAAAACCGCCCGGCGCGCCCCATCCTCGGGAACGACGAATTGCCACTTCCAGATCAGCGTATCATCAGATGCACTCGGCCAGGCGACCGGCTCGTGCGACGCCCCGTCCACCACGAGCTTCACGTAAGGAAACGCCTGCACGTCCGTCACCCACAGGTCCACCGTCTGGCCGGGTTTGGGCGAGGCGGGCGAGAGGTTCACGACGGGCCAATGCGGCGCATCGGGCGCTTCGCCAAGGATCACCATCACGCCGCCTGAAATGGGCAGCAGCCAGACCCCGCCAACCAGCGCCAGAAGCAGCACGATCCACGACAAGAACCACAGCCGACCCCAGAGCGAATCCCGCATCACTCAACCTCCCCTTTCGACACAGACAGGACAAAACGCGCGCAGGTGCCCGTCTCTTCACCTCCGGCGTGACTCTCGATCTCCAGGCGGCTCTGATGGCGGCGCAGGATCTCTTTGACCAGGGCCAAGCCCAGACCGCAGCCCTCCGTCCCGCGACGGTGTGCGCGGTAAAAACGGCGCGTGATGTGCGGCAGGTGCTCCGCCGGGATGCCCGGTCCGGTGTCGCACACGGCACATTCGATCCCCTCTCGGCCTCGCCGCAAGGTGACCTCCACCCTATCGCCGGGCCGCGAATACTTGCAACCGTTATCCAGGAGGTTAAGAAATACCTGGAGGAGATAATCCGCATTTCCTAGAACGAGGGGCAGGGGCGTATCGGCCTGGAGCGAGATGGCGACCTGCCGCTCCTCCGCCTGGGGCGCCATCTGAGCGACGGCCTGCTCCACTACGCCCAACAGCGCAATCGGACCGAGCTCGATCTCGGCGCTGGTCTCTAGCCGGCCCAGTTCCAGCATGCGATGGATGAGGCGCGACATGCGCTGCGTCTCCGTCTTGAGCAAGCGCAGCGACTGCTTGCCGGTTTCGGTGGAGATATCGGGCAGTTGCAGGATCTCCAGATGCGTCAGGATCGTGGCGATGGGCGTGCGCAGCTCGTGGGAGAGCGCGCTGAGCAGATAGCCGGCGGCCTGCTCGGCCCGCTGCTGCGCGGTGACATCCTGCACGAAAACCACGTGCCCCCCCTCCGACCGGGCGACCCACCAACCGACGGCCTCGCCGGAAGGCAAGGTGACGGCGCGATACCGCCCGGCTGCATCCCCCTCGCCCGGCGCAGCCTCGCGGTCCGCTTCGAGCAGGGAGACCCATTCGGCATCAGGAAGCAAGCCGGCCGACGAGGGTAGCCCGAGCAGATGCCGGGCATAGGGGTTGGCGTAGCGGTACGTCCGCGGCCTGCCCAGCGCCAGCAGTCCGACGGGCGCCCGCTCCAACGCCTGGCGTATCTCCTGCAGGCCGTACAACGCCGCCCGGCGCCTGCGCTGCCAACGGTCTAGCGCGATGGCGACGACGGCAACGACGGCCACCAAAATCAGGAGGCCGGAAATCAGCAAGCGAAAGTCGATAAAGAACATAGCAAAAGAAGCAGGATGCAAGACTAATCCTTGCCTCCTGCTTCTTGCATCTTTCCTCCTCCCCGTAACAGTCGCAAAGCCGTTTCAGTGAGAATCGCGGCGCCGATGGGCAGGCAACGCTCGTCGATATCGAAACGCGAGTTGTGCCCCTTGCGCTCGTCACCCTCGATACGGCAGCCCAGCCTGAACATCGCGCCCGGCGCCAGGGACGAGAACACGCCAAAGTCCTCCGCCCCCATCGTCACCTCCTGCTCCAACACGTGCTCGCTCCCCAGCAGATCGGCAGCGACCTGCCGGATCAGCCCGACCACCGCCGCGTCGTTGATCATCGGCAGCCCACCCGGCTCGATCTCGAGCTCGTAATCGCCGCCCATCGTCCGCGCTATATCCAACGCCCGCCCGATCTCGGCATAGATCTGCTCGCGCACCTCCTGGGCCATGAAACGGATGGTGCCCGTGATCTCTACCCGCTCCGGGATCACGTTGCACGCACTGCCGCCGTGGATCGCGCCGATGCTGACCACCGCCGGCGCAGTCGGCGCGAGCCGCCGGGAGACGATGCCGTTCAGCGCCAGGATCACGTGTCCGGCGATGTAGATGGGATCGATGAGCAGGTGCGGATACGCCCCGTGGCCGCCCAGCCCGATGATCGTGGCGCGGAAGGTGTCCACGCCGGCAGAAACGGCCCCGGCTTCCACAGAGATGTCGCCAACGGGTAGATTAGCGCGCACGTGCAGCGCCAGCACCGCATCCACCCCCTCCATCGCGCCGTCCTCCACCATGCGCGGCGCGCCGCTGACCCCCTCCTCATCCCCGCGCTCCTCGGAGGGCTGGAACAGGAAACGCACCGCGCCGGGAAACTCCTCCTTCGCCAACAACGTCGCCACGCCCAGCGCGATAGCGGTGTGGGCATCGTGGCCGCAGGCGTGCATCACGCCAGGGACCCGAGAGGCGTAGGGCACGTCGCACGCCTCCTGGATGGGCAGCGCGTCCATGTCGGCGCGGATGGCGACGAGGGGGTGTCCCTCACCGCGTTCAGCCACCACGCCGGTGCGTCCCACGCGAGCGCGCACGCGGTACCCCAGCGACTCCAACACCTCCGCCACGCGAGCCGAGGTGCGCGTCTCCTGAAAGCCTAATTCGGGATGGGCGTGGAAATCGCGCCGCCAGGCGACCAGCTGATCTTTGATCTTGTGTGCACGTTCCAGTATGCCGATCAGGCACCTCCACAAAGCAGAAAGATGCAAGAGGCAGGATCAAGGTCTGCGGTATTGTCGTTGTTTTCCGTAGGAAAGGACCAGGCCGCCAATCACCTCGTCGAGCATCTGGACACGGCGCTCGAATACATCAGACTCTAAAAAGCGACCCACGGCAGTATCATCCGCGCGACTCCCGCGCCGATCCCAAAACCACTCGTTGGAAATAAGCATTATCCCTCCCAAAACCGCGACCATGCCCTTCCTCAATATTGGCGCAAATTGATCCCACGCTGCGAATCAGCTGCCGCGCGCATCTTTCAACATCCGATCGGTGTCCTCCCAGACCAGAAAGCAATAACGCTTTAGAATAGACCTAAAAGTCCCACAGCGGATCTCGCCTCACACTCTCCGGCACCTGCGCCAGCCACTCCTCATAATTCAAAGCCCCCATTCTTCCCATCCTCTCGCTCCTTGCATCCCGCTTCCTGCCTCTTTCACACCTCTGGCGGTTCCGGAATAAGGCCCTCAGTCACAAGCGCCTGCACCGTCTCGCGCGCCTGGCGGATGGTCGCCTCGGCCTGGGCGTAGAGCTCTTCCGGCGTCCTCTCCAGCAGCGCCAGCCCCTGCTCCTGGGCCTTCATCGCGGTGGCCACCGCTTCTCGGGGGAAAACCTCCCAATCGTCCATCGTGGGAATCAGGTATTCCTCGTGGATGCCGTGTTCCTCGGCGCGGGCCGCAATCTCTCGGGCAGCGGCGATAGCCATCTCGTCGGTGATCGTCGTGGCGCGCACGTCCAGCACGCCGCGGAAAATGCCGGGAAAGCCCAAAGAGTTGTTGAGCTGGTTGGGGAAATCGCTGCGCCCGGTACCCACGATGCGCGCGCCGGCATCCTTGGCCTCCCACGGCCAGATCTCGGGGATGGGATTGGCGCACGGAAAGACGATGGCGTCCTTCGCCATCCCCGCCACCCACTCCGGGTTGATCGTTCCCGGGCCGGGCTTGCTGAGCGCGATCATCACGTCGGCGCCGCGCATCGCCTCCGGCGGCCCACCGACGATACCCTCGGCGTTGCTCTCCTGGCAGATGCGCCACTTGTCAGCGAACGCCTCCTGCTGCTCCTCGACATCGCAGCGGCCGGGGTGAAGTGCGCCCCTGCTATCACAGGCGACGATGCCGCCCACGTCGACCCCGCTGGCCTTGAGCAGGCGGTAAGTGGCCACGTTGGCCGCCCCCACGCCGATCATCGCCAGCTTGATCCCAGACATCTCCTTGCCCACGACCTTGAGCGCGTTGATCAGCCCGGCCAGCAGGACCGTGGCCGTGCCCTGCTGATCGTCGTGCCACACAGGGATGGCCATCTCTGCTCGCAGGGTATCCAGGATGCGGAAGCATTTGGGCTGGGCAATGTCCTCCAGATTGATCCCGCCGAAGGAGGGCTCCAGCACCTTGACCGTCTCGATCAACACGTCGGGGTCCTTGGTGCGCAGCACGATGGGCACCGCGTCCACGCCGCCCAGATACTTGAACAGCAGGGCTTTCCCTTCCATCACCGGCAGGCCGGCCTCGGGGCCGATATCACCCAGGCCCAGCACGCGCGTCCCATCGGAGACGATGGCGATGGTATTGCCCCGGTTGGTGTGCTCCCACACTTTCTCCGGGTGCGCCTCGATATCGCGGCAGGGGGCCGCCACACCAGGCGTGTACCAGATGGCGAAATCCTGAAAATCGCGCACGATGCACTTGGGCACCACCTGCACCTTGCCCCGATAAAAAGGATGCAAACGCATCGCGTCCGCGGCCGGCTTCTCGGCTTTGGCGAGCAACTCTTCTTTCGTCAGCATACGATACCACCTCCCAATGAGCCGAGATATTTTAGCACAACCCCAGCAGAAAACAACGCGGGAGGCCTCCAAGAGACCTCCCGCGATAGGCGCTCCGCAATCGCAACTACACTGCTACTCCCCAGCCGCCTCAATCACCTGCTCGACCGAGACGATCGGGCCGTACCTGGCCTTTAGCGCCTCAAGTCCAGCCCGCTGCTCCTCATAGACCTCGAACAGCTTGGCAGGAACGTTCCCCTCTTTCCTGTATGCCTCCTCCTGCAGGTCGATCCGGCCAATGATGTTATCGATGTAGAACGCAAACTGCTTATCGTAAAGGCTCTTTGGGTATTCCTTATCGATCTCGCCAAACATGCGCCTGAGATCCTCGTACTTGGGGATAAAGCCGATGGGCGTCTCGATGGCGTCGACGTCGCCGTTCGCCCGCAGCTCCAGCCAGCCGAGCCACACCTTCACGTCGCGCTTCTCACCCAGCAACCCACTCCCTTCTCCGCCGCGCGCGCCGTGGGTCAAAAAGTAGTTCAACCCGGCCATGATGGGCTTTTTCTTCAGCTTGTCCGAGTTAAAGAAGACAAACTGCGCGTCCATATAGTCGGCCAGAGGCCCGGGAATGAAGGGCTCGTTGGCCCACGGCTGTCGCCGCACGCCTGAGACGCCGACCTCCGTCGCCGTCGCCGCTGAGAGGATCGAGGCCCCGATGATGACGCCGTAATTGGAGTTCTTGGCCACCCACACCGGCGGCATGGTGTCGCTATCGCGCCCGCTGTAGGTGATAACTTTGACCTCCACCCCATTCGGATCCTCGGCGTCAGCCTCGTTGTAGTTGCCAATGGAAGTACAATAGAGCGTGCAGCGCGAGTTCGGGTGCGAGATCGGAATGGGCTTGCCATCTGTGTCCGTCTTGCCCTCCCACCACTCGCCCTGGAAGTTGAAGCCTTTCTTGGGATGCTCCTCGCCATTCCCCTCCCAGTACGGCACGCCGTCCGCGTCGATCAGCACGTTCGACCAGATCACCTCTGCGCCCACTTCCCGCAGGGCCTCCATCAAATGAGGATCGTCATCCCAATTGACATCCTTGACGATGCCGAAAATGCCCTGCTCCGGGTTGATAGCACGCAGCGTGCCGTCTTTAGCGATCCACAACTGCGCCAGGTCGTCGCCGATGAAATCGGTGCCCACCATAGCCGTCGTCGTCTTGCCACAACCGGAGGGGGCCGCGCCGGCAAAGTAAGTCTTTCTGCCGCCGGGGCCGGTCAAGCCGGTGATGAACATGTGCTCCGAGATCTTGTCCTCCCGCTGATAATAGGTCGCCATGTCGACTGCGAAACGGTGATTGCCCTTCTTCATCAGCAGCGTATTGCCGGCGTAGGTGCAGAACATAGAAAAGGTGGTCAGCCAGCTCCGGTCCATAAACACGCGCGCGTTAGGCAGATCCTCCGGGCGATTCGGCCCCTCGCTGTGAACGTTGGTGAAAAAGAAGCCCACGCGCTCAATCTCCTCGTCGAACCGGTCGTAGACGTTCCGGTACAGAATGTTAGCCGAGTGCATAACATAAGTCGAGGTGGTGATCTCTAGCGCCGGAATCGCCGCCGCCGCGCCAATGGGCCCTCGGCTGAAGAAGCCGACCATCAGCGTCATGCCCTGCGCGATGCCGGGCATGTGCGTCTTGACGTACTCGAACGCCTCGTCCCGCAGGATTTTCTTGGCCAACACGCTGGTGTCCTCATCGGGGTTCACAATGTAGAACGTGCGGTCGACGATGCGCGCCTGCTCCTGCGCCAGGTCAAAGTGGATCGTGTGGTCCTTCATCGCCAACGTTGCTTCCTCGCCCTTCTCCAGACTCATCTCCCTGATCCTTTGTTCGTCGGCTGCTGATCCGGTGTTGACAAAAACAGCATCAGGGTCGGTCATCGAGATCGCGTTCGCAATCTTGAGCAGCGCTTCTTCGTTGGCAATCTTGCCCAGTTTGGCCAGGTCCTCAGCATCGCACTTGGCCTCAAACACTGCTTTCGCTTCATCGAGAGTGTTGACCCCTCCAATCCCGGCCAGGATGTCAATACCTTTCTTCAGTTCCAGCATGTTCTTTCTCCTTTTTCAACGACGGTACAGGAAAGTGTCTTTTATACAATAAGTCGCGTATAATAACACCGGACCAACGTCCGAGTTACGAACCACGAGTCTCCTGAAAAAGAGAGCGCGCCCAGCATCGCGGCAGGCCAAGGCGCCCCCAACTCCTGAGCCAGCGCGGCCAGCAGGGCCACGGCCGCAACACCCCACAGAGCGGAAAAGAGGGAGGCTCCGGCAGCCGGCTGGATACCTACCAGTCGCAAAAAAGTGACGAACAGGGAGCCGGTCGCCGTGTAGAGCGGGGTTCAACCGCAGTACCGTGCACCTCAGGCAAAAGATCGAACTCCAAATGTGTTCTGCCGTACGGTATGCTGCTGTACATCGCTCACCCCAGAAGTGGCAGAGATACCCCAAAGGGCCAATTTGCACGACCTCGCCCCCTTTCTTCCGGGTTAAGTCACAGGTTGAGTTTCAGGTTCAGCAAGAAAACGGAAATCTCGAACCCACAGCTACCCCCTCCTCCGCTTCACTATCCCACGCACCAGCAACCAGATGCCAATCCCCACGATCACCAGCCCCAGCGGGTTAGGCAGCCAACCCTCGCCGACGCTGCCGTAGACGTACAGCGCGTCGATATTCTGCGTCTCGACCAAGTCCTCATCCAGAATCTGATAGCAATCGAACACGCCGCGATTGTGAATCGTGATACGTGCGGTCTCCAAGAGCCAAGGGTTGAGCGTGGGGTAAACGCGCAACCGGGAAGTTAAAGCTCCAGGGCTTAGCGAGTCGCCGTTGACGATCAATGTGTCTCCCTGCCGCTCCAGGCTGATCCCACTCCCCGACCACGCGTCGGAGAATTCGGGCCCCTGAGCTATCGTGCCGCCGCCTTGCCAGCCCCGAGGGTAAACGCTGATGCACAGAAACATGCGCGCCTGGCCCAATTCCCCCAGATCGTATCCGGGCTCCACGGGGCCATACCCCATCAGGCACCCGCCCTCCTCCAGGTCAAAACAAGGAAAATCCACAAACCCCTTAGGCACCACGGCACAAATCGCCGCCAGCACTCCCAACCCGGCTACCAGGATCAACACGACGCCGACGATGAGACTGAACAGGCCCTTTTTGTGCTGGGTGGGTTTCTCCACAGTTCGCCTCCTGGAAGCAGCTACCTAAACGGTCCGCACTACCCCCTCGCCTTTCGCACAATGCCACCCACCCACCCCTTCGCCGGGTGATCGGCCCGCTCCAGCTCGGCGATGACGACCTCGCGGTCGTAGCTCACGCGGTGGATCGCGGCCGCGCAGTCGGCACCCTCGAAATCGAGCAGAGCGTAGGCCGGGCGCGGGTCGCCGTCGAGCGGCAGCCCTACGCTGCCGTCGTTGACGATGCGCATGCCATCCACCATGCGATCCACGGGCCTGTGCGTGTGGCCATAGAGCACCAGGCGGGCATCCAGGTCAGAAAAATAGTCGCGCATCTCGTCATCGGAGGTGTCGGGCGTGAGAGAGGTCTCGTCATCCTGGGCATTGGCGTGGACGGCCACGACGCGGCCATAGCCCGGCACGTCCAGATCGAAGCGGGTCGGCAGATCGCGCAGGAACTGAAAGTCGTCATAGGAAAGGCGTTCCACCGTCCAGCGAAAGTTGGCATCCCGTTCGGCCAGCTTGGTGGGCATTGCAGTCCAATCCTCGGGGGAACGCACGGGGGACGGCTTGGGCCGCTGCCCGGTAATCAAGTAGCGGTCGGTGTTGCCCTGCAAGAACAGCGCCTCCGGCAGCTCCTGCAAGCGCGCCAGCGTCTCCGAAGGCCAGGGGCAAAAGGCGGCCAGGTCGCCCAAAACCAGGTAGGCATCCGGCTCTCCTTGAGCTTCGATATCGGCCAGGACGGCCTCCAGGGCCGGCAGATTTCCGTGAACGTCGGAAAGGACGGCCAGCCGCATCAGATTTCCTCCTCAAGTTGCAAACTTCTCACACGCTCGACGAACGCGTCAAGTTGGGGATACGCCAGAAGATTCAACACCACGGCGAGGGCAGATAGGACGAGGATCGTATTGCAGTCGCCGGTCGCGAACAGAAGGATCAGCCCGCCGATGGGGACAAAACTGTTCAAACCCCAACTCAGCAGCATGGGGGTCAAGTAATAGTAAGCTACGCTCAAAAGCCGTGAATCCCGCTCGCTCAAACCCTCCGGGCTATCAAGCTGCCCAATCTGCAAGCGCGCTTTGATCTGGCGGTCAGAGAGAAGAAAACGGCTGATGAGCAGGGATGCCACGGCAAACAAACAGGCGAAAAGATAAGCGCCCCACTTAAGATAAGGCCCCGCGGTTTGCCCCGTGCATTCGACCGCGCCCTGGCTCACGAGAAACGACAAGACCACGTACACGAACGGTTCCGTCGTGATGGCAAGCCAAATGATCATCTGAGTGCGCTTGGTTCCCTTCAAGAAAGACTCGAACGTTTCGTCTCCCATGATCCCCCCACAGAGATTTGTAGATTTGTGGTATCTGCTTTGGCAGACTTACAGGTGCTTGCTCACTACCTCGGCGATAGCGGCGAACTCGGGAGCCAGGGCCGGGTAGAGCGCCCGGTAGCGCGGGTAGTAATCGGCGTAGGTAGAAACCGCCGGGCCGGGCTCTGTACGACCTGTCAAGCGCAGCGCCGCCTCGCAGGCGGAGAGGACATCGGCATAGATGCCCGCACCCACACCTGCCAGCAGCGCCGCGCCGTAGGCTGCGCCCTCGGTCACGTTGACGGTGACGATCTCGGTATCGAACACGTCGGCCAGGATCTGCCGCCACAGCGGGCTGCGCGCCCCACCGCCGGAGGCCCGCACTTGCTCGATGGAAAGCCCCAGGGCGCGCATCAGCTCCAGCGAGTCGAGCAGGCCATAGGAGACGCCCTCCAGCACTGCGCGCGTCATATGCGCCTTGCCGTGGCGCAGCGTGAGGCCGAAGAAAACGCCGCGCGCGTTAGGGTCGGGATAGGGCGTGCGCTCGCCGGTTAGGTACGGCAGAAAGAGCAGCCCTTCACAGCCGGGCGCGACCTCGGCCGCGGCCTCGGTCAGGATATCGTAGGCGTCGCGCCCAGTCTGTGCCTCCTGCGCGCGCTCGACCTCGCCCAGTGTATCGCGGTACCAGCGGAAGCTGCCCGCCGCCGAGAGCATCACGCCCATCAGGTGCCACATCCCCGGCACGGCGTGGCAAAAGGCGTGCAGCCGCCCCTGCGGCTCCACGCGGTACGAGTCGGACGCGGCAAAGACGACGCCGGAGGTGCCCAGCGTGGCCGAGACCACCCCCTCGGCGACGATGCCGGTGCCGACCGCCTGTGCCGCCTGGTCGCCGCCGCCGCCCACCACCGGCGTGCCCTCCAGCCGGCCGGTCTCTGCGGCGGCCCCGGCGCTGATGCGCGCGCTCACCTCAGGCGACTCGGTCACCTCTGGCAGCCACGCGCGCGGAACCTCCAGGGCCTGCAACATCTCGTCGGACCACTGCCGCCGGCCGACGTCGAACATCGACGTACCGGACGCATCCGACACCTCGCCGAAAAAGCCGCCCGTCAGACGATAGCGCACGTAATCCTTGGGCAAGAGCGCTTTCGCCACGTTAGCGTACACCTGCGGCTCGTTCTCGCGCACCCACACGATCTTGGGGGCGGTAAAGCCGGGGAGGATTGGATTGCCCGTCAGCCGCAGCACATTTTCCAGGCCGACCTTTTCGGTGATGGCCGCACACTGGGCAGCGGTGCGCTGATCGTTCCACATGATGCACGGACGCAACACCTCGCCCTGGGCATCCAACAGCACCAGACCGTGCATCTGGCCGGTGAGGCCCACGCCCGCCACATCGGCGGGCCTCACGCCTTCCTCTTGCAGCACGCGCTTAATGCTGCTCACAGTGGCCGCCCACCAATCGGACGGGTTCTGCTCCGCCCACAGCGGCTGAGGTGTGTACAATGGGTATTCGGTCGTGGCACTGGCCTTGATCGCGCCGGCGGCGTCGATCAGAATTGCCTTGCTGCCACTCGTGCCTACGTCTATACCGAGCAAATACACTGCCATTAGATCTTCTCCTTTACTTTGAATGCAGGCAAGCGCAGATTTCTCAGGTCGGAATTGTCCCCTGCTATCTGCGTGCGAAGCCTGCGAAAATCTGCGTCCTCATTTGGCCTTTTCGCGGGATCTTGAACGCCGGGCCTCAGTCGATTTCTAGCTTGTGGGAGGGCAAGCTAGATAATGTTCGCACAGATTATAGACCAGGTGCGGGAACAGGTCAAACTAAAAAACGCAGGCTTGCGCCTGCGCCTTCCACACGTACAGCCTGAACGAGCTACTGCCCCAAAATCATTTCGGCCTGCCCCTGGGCCGCGATCATCGCTTCTTCAGGTGTGGCGCCTTCGATAACGCTCTCGATTGCCGGAAGAAACGCCTCCTCCAGAACTTGGCCAAAGGCAGCCAAGCGGGGAGTGACCAGCACCGCGTGCTCGATCGAAGCGCGCGCAGCAGCCGCAACCCGACTGCCGACCTCTTCCTCATATTCTTCGGAATAGAGAAGTGCCTCGTGCGCCGGCGCCAGTCGATAGTAAGGCTGCTTGCTGACAAAAGTCACCCACTGCCAACAAGCTTCATGATACTGCGTATGAGCGGAGATGTAATATCCCCGTACATCAGCCAGCGTCATCGACTGCACGTCGCGGGGCAGGGGCGCCACACCCCAATTCATTTCCCACCTCTGCCGCTGCCACGTCATGCCACCTCGCTCTGAAAGCGCCCCGATCCACATGCCAACTCGACCGTGAGCAATGCCCTGTAGGGTGCCGTTTGCGCCGGGAAAAGCCGATCTCTGCTGCTCGGATGTAGGGATAACATTGTACTCGTGGATCAGATCGGCGTACCATTCCACCGCCTCTATCGTCAGCGGATCGTCGAACGTCGTACGCGTGGGCTCTGCCGGATCGTCCAGAATCTTTCCACCATGCTGGTAAATGAACGGTATAGGATCGTTAGACTGTGGCGTCGACACGTAACCAAACACGTTTGCCTCAGGATCGTTGACGGCAAGCGCGGCGTCCAAAAAGTCCTCCCACGTCCACCCAGTCTGTGGATATGCCGCGCCGGCTGCATCAAACAGATCCCGGTTGTAGTACATCACCAGAGGATCGATACCGAAAGGTATGGCCCACACGGCGTCTTCACTGCTAAAGGCCTCCAGCGTGCCGGGGAGAAAATCAGATGGGTCAAACGCCAGATCGTGTTCGATGAACGGCGACATATCCAGTATGTCGCCTTGCGCCTGAAGCTGCACACCGTAGAGCTGGGAGCCCACAAAAACGTCCACAGAATAAAAGTCGGATGGATACTCCTGCCCTCTCGCACTCTCGACTTGGACATGGATATCGGGGTGAATGTCGTTAAACTCGTCGGCCAGCAGCTGGTAGTATTCTGCCTCGTAATAGGGGCTGAAAAAGGTGATTGCAGCCGGTTCGAGCGTAGGCACCACAGGTCCGCTTTCGCAGCAACCAGCCAGCACAATCGCCAGCAGGATGAAAAACGCCCGCAGTCCCAAGCCTCTTCGCGCGCTCATCGTCACTCCTGAACGATCTGCCCATCCTTTAGCTGTAAAGAGTAATCCACGTATTCGTTCACGAGGGCATCGTGCGAGACCATCACAAACGTCACGTGTTCTTCCTCCACGATGCGTCGAAAGAGACCGAGTATCTCACGCGCCGTGGTGCTATCCAGCTCGCCTGTTGGCTCGTCGGCCAGGATCAGTTGAGGGCGGTTGGCCACGGAACGGGCGATTGCCACACGCTGCTGCTGCCCGCCCGACATCTCGAAAGGCCGGTGATGGATCCACTTGGAGAGGCCAACCAGGTCCAGGCAGTAATGCGCTCGCTCGCGCCGCTCCTTGGCAGATACACCCGCGATGCGCAACATCAGCTCTACATTCTCATAGGCAGAGAGCGTGGGCAGTAACCCAAATGACTGAAAGATAAAGCCCACGCGGCTCCGCCGCCAGTGCGTCAGCTCGCGGTCACTCAAAGTCGAGATATCGCGCCCGAACACGTACACGGAGCCCGAAGTCGGATGATCGAGCCCGCCGAGGCAGTTGAGCAGCGTTGTCTTGCCGCTGCCCGACCGTCCCTTCACGGCGACGAAACGACCTGGCTCCACCACAAGATCAACGCCGCGCAGGGCAGGCACATCGAGGGCGCCGGCCTTGTAAATACGCCACAAGCCCTGGGTCTCGATGGCATAGTCGCTGTGCATATCCTTCGTCCCATCCGCCATCGCCACTACCTCCTCCCCTTCCTTTCACGCAGTCGAGAGGCCAGGTCAGTCACACGCTCTCCGGCCGACCGCAACAGCGCAAGCGCCCTGAGCCCACGCCATCTCTGTCCCTCAGCCTCCGATACCATTTCGGAGACGTAATGCTCAGAGGCCCGAGCCTGAACCGACTCGGGCACCGGGCTGATCAAGATACCGTCCTCAACCAGATCGAGCATCACGCGGCCCTTGATGCCGAATTGCTCCAAGTATTCCTTGGGCACACGCAGACGCCCGGCAGAGTCCAAAACCACCAGCTCGTGGAAGATATCCTCCTCTTCTTCCAACTCGCCTTCTGCCTCACCATTCGCCACAGATTGACGCACCGTCTCCGTAGCCATCTTGCCATCTTGAATGGCCACAACGCGATTCACGTGCCGCGCGATGCCGGGGTCGTGGCTGACGATCAGCGTCGTCAATCCGTACTCGCGGTTGAGGCGCTTGAACGTATCATAGATCGCCAACGCTGTAGCCGAATCGACCTCGCCCGTCGGTTCGTCCGCCAGGAGCAGCTTGGGATCGTTAGCCAGGGCGACGGCAATAGCGACCCGCTGCTGCTCGCCGCCGGACATCTGGGCCAGGCGGTGATGTCGCCGCTCGGCCAAGTCCACTGCCTCCAAGAGCTCCCCGACACGCTGGCGCTTTTTCCCACCGCTCCCCGCCAAGGTCATCGGCAGCTCGACGTTCTCCTGAGCCGTGAGGTAGGGCACCAGGTTACGGCTGACCTGCTGCCAAACAAAGCCCACCTTCGAACGACGGTAGCGATTGAGGTCGGCGTTAGACATCTTGAGCAAGTCCTGACCATCCACCCACACGCGCCCGGCCGAGGGACGATCGAGACCTCCCAGGATGTTCATCAACGTGGACTTGCCACTACCGCTGGGGCCCACAATGCCCATCAGTTCACCGGGGACGACGACCAAATCCAATCCCTGAAGCGCCACCGTCTCCAGATTGGCTATCTTGTAGATTTTGACCAAGTTATCACATGCAATAAAAGGCTCTTCCATAGTATGCCGTCTCCCCCAACTTGACTGCGGCAGTCAAGTTGCCCCCTATCGAAATACGTCGCACCTACGATACTCTCGCGCAAGTTATG
>JAFGED010000303.1 GCA_016931785.1 Anaerolineae bacterium | reverse complement strand
CGAAGCGCTGGTGATGGCCTTGAACGGCGATCCTTTCTGCCCAGCCTTTCTTCAAACTCGCACTGCGACATCAGGCTGAGTAGTTACTTACCTTCTAATTATACTCCCCGCAGAGCACAGGTCAAACGACATCAGGGTTTTGGTTATGCATCTTTGAACCAGGAAATACCCCCTCCCCTACCCCCCTCCCCCAGGGGAGGGGAAAAGTGGGGGTTGGGTTGGGCGCGCTTCGCGCGCCCAACCCACTTTCTCTCTCAAGACGCTCAGAATAATCAACTTGGACCTCGAAGGTTAAAATGACAAAACCCTGAAACGACATTGACACGCGGGCCAAACCGCATAGAATTATCGACACGCCTTCCAGGAGGAGATTCGATGACAGAAAACGCATCACCCGAAACACCACCCGCCGCCCGCCTGCACCTGGGCGCAGCGTACTACCCCGAACACTGGCCGGAGGAGCGCTGGCCGGAGGATATCCGCCTGATGCAGGAGGCCGGGTTCACCGTCGCGCGCATGGGCGAGTTCGCCTGGTCGACCTTTGAGCCGGCCGAGGGCGAGTTCCACTTTGACTGGCTCGACCGCGCGATCGCCTTACTGGCCGAGGCGGGCATCGTCTCCGTGCTCGGCACGCCCACCGCCGCCCCGCCCGCCTGGCTGACGCACGCCTATCCCGATACGCTGGCTGTAGACGAGCACGGCCGCCGCGCCCAGCACGGCAACCGCTGCCACTACTGCGTCAACTCGACCGAGTATCACGCCGCCACGCACCGCATCGTCGGGGCACTGGCCGAGCACTTTGGCCCCAACCCACACGTCATCGGCTGGCAGATCGATAACGAGTTCAACCGCACCTGCTACTGCGATCACTGCCGCGCGCGCTTCCAGGCCTACCTGGCCGAACGCTTCGGCACGCTGGAAGCGCTCAACGAACACTGGACGACCGCCTACTGGAGCCAGACCTACTCGGCCTGGGAGCAGGTCCCCATCCCGATCGGCTACCACAACCCAGGGTTGATGCTGGCGTTCAGGCAGTTCGTCACCGAAAGCTACTGCCAGTTCCAACGGCTGCAGATCGACATCCTGCGCCCGCACCTGCAGCCGGGCGTGTGGATCACGCACAACTTTATGCAGTGGTTCGACGGATTCGACCATTACAAGGTGGCCGAGGATCTAGACCTGGCCTCGTGGGATTGGTACGTGGGTATGGGCCACGTGGATCACCTGACCTGTGGCGCGGCCCACGACCTGGTACGGGGGTACAAGCGGCGCAACTTTTGGCTGATGGAGACGCAGCCCGGGCGCGTCAACTGGAAACCGGTCAACACGGCGCTGGATCGGGGCGAGATGCGGACGATGGCCTGGCACGCGGTCGGCCACGGGGCAGACGCGGTGCTCTACTGGCAGTGGCGCTCGGCGCTGAACGGGCAGGAGCAGTACCACGGCGTGCTGATCGACCAATCAGGCCAGCCCCTGCCCATCTACGAAGAGGTGCAGCAAATAGGCTACGATTTCGAAAACGCGGCCCCCATCCTGGCGGGATCCAAGCCCGCCCCTGCCGAAATCGCCATCCTCAACGACTATGACAGCCGCTGGGCCATCAAGGGGCAGCGCCACCACGAGGACTTTGACTACGTGGAGCACCTGCTCCACTACTACCGCCCCATCGCTTTGCGCAACAAGCCGGTCGATATCATTCCAACCGACGCGCCCTTCGATCAATACCGGCTGATAATCGCGCCGGCCCTGCACATCATAGATGAGGAGCTGGCCGAGCGCCTCAAGGAGTTCGTCGCCAATACCCGGCGGCTCGTCATCACCCTGCGCAGCGGGGTAAAGGATGAGTACAACGCTATGCTGCCAACGCGCCCGCCGGGGCCCCTGGCCAAGATCGCGGGGATCGAGGTAGAGGACTATTACGCCCTGCAGGATGAGATTCCAGTCAAGGGAAGGCGGGTTTCAGGCACCGCACGAATTTGGGCCGAGAGGCTCAAACCGCTGAATAACATCACCACCTCCATCGCCAGCTACGGCCCGTACAACGGCTGGCTCGATGATCAATCCGTCGCCACCGTGAACATGCACAGACAGGGGGTGATATACTACGTCGGCGCGTACCTCGACGACCGGGCTCAGCAATCGCTCATGGATATGGTCACCGGGCAGCTGCGCATCGAGCCCGTGATGCAGACGCCTCTGGGGGTCGAAGCCTGCAAGCGCGTGAACGCAGAGGGCGAGGACATCATCATCCTCATCAACCACACTGCGAAGGAACAATCTGTGACGCTGCCCTGGCCCGCCCACGAGCACCTGCTGGAGTTATCGATCGAGGGCACGGTGAGAATGGCCCCTTACGGCGTCCTGGTGCTCACCAAAAGACCCGAGGGGCCGACGGACGCGTAGAGTCACGGTCCCATCTGGGCGATCACGGCGCCACCCTCGAGCACCTGCACGCCCCAATTCCCCCCTCCTGTCCCCCCCGCTTGCGGGGGGGAAGAAAAGGGTTGCCCCGGCGCGATCGTCGCGTCCCAGCGCTGCACCTCCACCCCGCCCCGGCGCAGCACCACCGTCCCATTCAGCAGGCGGGTGGTCGCCACCGCCACCTGGGCGCTATCGCCCGATGGCAGCAGCCGGATGGCCGCCTCCGCGTTGGCCCAGTTGTAGCCGCCCATGCCGCTCACCGGATACCAGCGCTCCGTCCAGCTCACGCTCGCCCCCGGCTCCAGCGTCCAATAGTCCCAAAAGGTCGGCGTCCGCCCGCTCCATATCTCGAAATAGCGGCTGCCATCGTCCGTCCAGAGGCTGGACGGCAGGTCGCCCATGCAGAAAATCTTGACCCCCGTGGCGACGGCGGATGGGAAGACGCGCACGATGCCCTGATCGTTGCCCGGATCGTACGCGCCCACAAAGCCCGCCTGCGCCGGGTTGGCAAACACCCCCAGGTACTGGCGCCACTCGCCGTAGCGGCTGAAATCCCGCCCGTCGTGCACCGGCCAGGCCATCTGGCCGCCGGGGCCTGGCAGCCCTCCGTCGCCGGTCGAGTGGACGGTCACCGCGTCGTCGGGCAGGATAAAGGTCAGGCCGGGCGACGGCGCGTTGCCGTCGGAGACGGTCAGCATGGCGTTGGCCCAGAACTGGTATGGATGCGCCTCATCGGTGGGATTGCTGATGCGCGGCGTGACGCTAAAGGTATTGCGCCCGGCCTCTAGTTGAATTGTCACCTCGACCGTCATCCCGGTGCGCTCCTCCGTATCCCACACCCGCACGCCGTTCCACAGCAGTTGGTACTGCCAGGGACGGTACTCGTTCAGCCCGTGTTCCTCGGTGGGAAAGGCCCACTCCATCCCGCCGGTGGCAAACCACCAGCCGCGGTAGCCCCAGCGCGTGGGCTTGATCACCGGATTGGCGTAAAAGAGCTGCCGCCCGGTGGTCAGATCGGTCCAGCGCAGGATGCGCCCGCCCAGCTCCGGCACGACGATCAGCTGCACGTACGCGTTCTGAATAATGACAGCGCGGTAAGTCTGAGGGACTGGAGGTGTGACGGCGTCAAAGTTGAGACGCGGGTAGGGATAGACGATATCGTCGGGAGCGGTCTCCACCAGCGCGCTCTGCCAGCCGTAGGTGTCGAGGGTGATGTCCTGCTCCCAGACGGCGACGGCGGGGGGCGAGGTAGGCGCCTGTTTCAAGGTCGGTTCGGGCGTGGCGGTGAGCGCCTCGGTTGGCGGGACAGTTGGTTTGTTCGTTGGCCGGATGGTTGGCCGGGTTGTTGGTCGGCTCGTCGGCAGATCGGTCGGCAGCGCGGAGGGGGCAGCCTCAACCTGGGCGGTGATGGAGGGGACCGGCGTGGGCGTGGGTGTGGTGAGCCTGCACGCGACCGCCAGCCACAGCAGCAAAGTCAGAAGCAAAGAGAGTGCACCTCGTTTTTGTCTACGGTTCACCGTTTCACCTCAAACGAAACCATAACGTATCATCGCAATAATCCCCCCCCATCTTCCCCCACTGATTGAGAAGATACACCATAACACCGATCCGCCGCCCCGTCAAGTCGATTTTTGTGCAAATCTGCGAGGCGAGTATAATTGACGGCGTGGGCTAGAGCGCTACACATCACCCCGCGAGAGGAGATGGCATGCCGACACTCCGCCTGACACAGACCAGCTTGGATCAGAACGAATACCGGTAGAAGCCTCGCTCGAAGGCGAGCGAGTTCCCCGCCGCAGCGCCGCCCCGCGCAACTATACCACCTACGGGCAGGCCGCTGCGACGGAGGTGCTAGAGACGCAGGGGGGATTGCGTGAATTGAGGGATTGATAGCCACATAGCGTGGGGGGCGAACCATTCCACGAAACGGCCTGCGGGAATGCTTCGCCCCCCACCAGAATAGTTCATCCCAAACCAAAGGAGGAGGTGCACACAATGTCCACATCCGACTGGTTCGAAGACAGGCCCATCCTGGGCAAGCTGGCCCCGGAGCAGGCGGCGGCCAAGCTGCGCGAGGTGGGCGAGGCAGCGGCGGCCCAATCGCTGGAGGAGGCGGCGACCGGAGAAGCCGTCGCTTACAGCATCAAGGGGCCGGGCTGGTGGCCCTTCCGCGACCGGGCCTGGCAGCACACCGCCCACACATTTGGGCACCTGGCCCCCGCCCCACCCGGCAGCGACGTGCTGAGCATCAACCACGCTGGCAACATCGCCGCCGACGAGACGCTCAAGAACGGGCGCATCAAGATCACGCTCGACCGGCTGCGCGTGGCCGATTATCCCGGCAGCGGCATGCACCGCGTGCTGTTCGATTTCTACGCCCAGAACCAGGTACCGGGACAGGTGGAGCACCTACACTTTAACGCCACCTACCGCGTCCAAGAAGGGGAGCAGGCCGCCATCTTGGGCTATCCCATCTTTGTGGGACTGAACGTGGGCACGGAGGGGGTGGCCTTCAAGTGCTTCACCGTCAACGTCTCCAACGACGCCGACGAGGCGTTCCTCGGCTTCCTGGAGTCAGACGCCTTCAAGGCCGGGTTGCAACTGGCGACCACGGTGCAGCCGGCCATCGGCCTGTTCTCCGAGACGGCGCTGGCGCTGACCAAGTCGATCGCCGCGCACAACCGTAACGTGCCGGTGCAGGATTTCTACATGGGGCTCGATTTCAGCGCCATCCCGATGCGCGCCCGGCTGGCCGAGGGCTCTTACCTGGCGGTGCAGATCCCCGAGTTGCTGCAATCGATCTGGAACTGGAGCGATTGGGGCTATAACCCCACCAACGGCCAGGTGGTGAAGCGGGATGATCCCGCCCAGCTCGTCCCGTACAACTATCTCGTCTTTAGCATCAGCCGCTACGAGGGGGAGTGACAAATAAGCCAGCGGGGCAGAACCCCCGCTGGCCTTGATGACGACGCCGGCCTGAACCGAGCCGCCGGTTATCCGGCCACGGCAGCATACGGCCTGACTTCTTGTTTCAGTCGCTCCGCCACTGCCTCCTCTGTGACGTCAAAAGCATAGTCCATTGTATCTACTCAGGCTATTCGCCCGAGCAGTGGCCCTCGCTCAAAAAAGGGAGAGATGGAGGGTTCGAGGGCGGCGATCCTTCGGCTTCGCTCAGGACAGGCGCCGCCCTCGAACCCCCCGCCTTCCTCCTCTTTTTGTCGCGAAAGGCAACTGCGCAGCAGGGCTGATTAGTTACAGTCCATTTGAATATCTCGCGGCAGCTTTCGGGAAACCCGCCGCAAGACTATTTCTTCAGCGCTAAACGTCAAGTGCTAATGATGGAACAGCCGCACTCCCGAAAACGCCATCACCATCCCGTACTCGTCGCAGGCCTCGATGACGACGTCGTCCCGCACCGAGCCGCCGGGCTGCACCACGTACTTGACCCCGCTCTGCGAGGCCCGGTCGATGGAATCGCGGAAGGGAAAGAACGCATCGGAGGCCAGGCACACACCGGTCAGCCCATCCAGCCACGCGCGCTTTTCCTCGGCCGTCAGCCGCTGCGGCACCACCTCGAAGGCGTCCTCCCAGTAGCGCTGCTCGGCGGGGGATAGATCGTCGCGCAGGTAACCGTCGATGGCGTTGTTGCGCTCCGCCCGCGAGACCCCCTCCTTGAACTGCAAGCCCAACGCGGCAGGGTGCTGCCGCAAATACCACAGGTCCGCCTTATCGGCCGCCAGTCGGGTGCAGTGCACGCGCGACTGCTGCCCCGCCCCCGCGCCGATCACCTGCCCGTCAACGGCGAAGCAGACCGAGTTGGACTGGATGTACTTGAGCGCCACCAGCGCCACGAGCAGGTCGCGCACGGCCGACTCCGGCAGCATCCTGTTCGCCGTCACGACGTTCTTGAGCATCTCGGCGCTCATCAGCGCGTCGTTGCGCTTTTGCTCCAGCACGACGCCGTAAATCTCCTTGGCCTCCATCTCGTCAGGCGGGTCGTAATCAGGGTCCATCTGCATGACCAGGTAGCGCCCATCGCGCTTGCCGCGCAGAATCTCCAGCGCCTCGGGGTCGTATCCGGGCGCGATGACGCCGTCGGAGACCTCGATGTTGATCAACTGCGCCGTCGGCACGTCCACCACGCCGCTCAGGGCGACGAAATCGCCAAAGGACGACACCCGGTCCGCCCCCCGCGCCCGCGCATAGGCCGCCGCCAACGGCGAAAGCTCCCGCCGACTCTTCGAGTTCGAGCCCTCGACAAAGTAGGACTTGGCCAGGACGTCGCTCAACGGGATGCCCACCGCCGCCCCTGCCGGGCTGACGTGCTTGAACGAAGCCGCAGAGGGCAACCCTGTCGCCCGCTTCAGCTCCTTGACCAACTGCCACGCGTTGAGCGCGTCCATCATATTGATGTACCCCGGCGCGCTGTTCAGCACCTCGAACGGCAGCAGGCCCATCTTGGCGTACGCCCGCGCCGGTTTCTGGTGCGGGTTGCAGCCGTATCGAAGCTCTACTTCAGTAGTGCTCATCTATTCCTCCTCCCTATATCGTCTAAAATGCTTGCGGAACATCTCCACGAGATCCGGCAGCTTGGCGATGGTTTCGACGCCGTCGAGGGCCACCCGCGTCCCGGGCTGCCGATCCACGTTGAAATCCGAAATCTCTTGATCGGGCGCGGCGCCCTCGCGCCGGATGAGGATCGGGCACAGGCCAGCATCCAGCGCGCCGTGGACGTCGTCGGCGGTATCCCCCACGTAGACCACCTCGCGCGGCTGCAGGCGGGCCTGCTTCACCGCCAGCTCAAAGATGCGCGGATCGGGCTTTTCGACGCCCACCTCTCCCGAGACGACGACCACGTCGAACAGCGCCGCCATTCCCAGCCTCGCCAGGAGCAGGTACACGTGAGGCGGGTGATCATAGTTGGAGATCAAGCCGATCGTCCTGGTGCGCCTCAACGCCGACAGCACGTCCTTTGCATCGGGGTCGAGCGACACGTGTTGATTCCACGCCGCGATGGTTGCCTCCGCCGTCTTTTGGATTTGCAACTCCCCCATATCCAACCCCAGCCCTTGGCACAAAGCCTGAATGCGGCGCTCGTAGATGGTCAACCCATCATCCTGAGAAGAAGGGGCAGGCCGGCTGAAGAAACCATCACACCGCTCGGCAAAAGCCTCCTGCGGCATCGACAAACCGTTCGCGGCCAAGCGCCCGTAGAACGCCGCCAGCCAATCGGCCCACGCCGCCTGCATGTCGCCATAGACCAAGAGTGTGCCGTAAAAATCGAAAAAGACGCCTTTGAATGTCATGTGGATTCAACCTCATTCAGGATTTCGCAAACTTGCGCCAATGTACGAACCTCAAAGTCACATTCTACGCCAACTTGAGGAGGATGCAAGCCGTTGGGATTGAACCAGCAGACCGGCAACCCGGCCCTCTTGGCGCCCACCACGTCGGCGGTGTAGGAATCGCCCACGTACAGGCACTCCTCTGGTTCGCGGCCCAGCAGTCCGGCGGCGTGCCAAAAGATCGCCGGATCGGGCTTGCGGATGCCAAACTCCTCCGAGAGCACGATGCACTCGAAAAAGTGCCGGATTCCCAGCGTCGCCAGCTTCTGGTACTGCACGTCCGGCAAGCTGTTGGAGACGACGCCCAATTGGAACCTCGGCGCCAGTGCCTCCACCAGCGCCGCCGCCCCATCGACCGGCGCGTCCATCCGGGGATATACCTCCACGTAAAGCTCCGCCAGCGCATCCGCATGCGCCCCATCCAGCCCCAGCAGATCGAGAAAGACCTGCGCTCTGCGGACACGGATGTTTTTGACCGTGGGGATGTCCCCGTAGAACTCTAAAGTCGTCAGCCGGTCCGACTCTAGAAATGCATCGACCAGCTCCTGCCGGTCGACGCCTGCGAACAGATCGCGAAACTCGCGCGCGATGACGTCGAGCGCCATCAGCTGCGCGCCGTTCCGGTCAAAGAGCGTGTCGTCTACATCAAACAGGACCGCTCTCAAGTCAGCCGACATCTCTCAGCACCTTGCGGAACGTGAGGCTGGTCTTGATATTCTCGTACCCCAGCTCCTGGTAGAAGCTGTGCGCTCTCTCGCGGATCATGTTGGAGCGCACGTAGATCGTATCGCATCCTTTCTCACCCACCCATTGCTCGATCTGCCGGATCAGGAGACGCCCGATTCCCCGGCCGCGACAGGCCTCGTCCACGACCACCCCCTCGATCTCCACCGCGCGATCGACCTGCACCAGCGGGCGCGCGCAGACGTGAATCCAGCCCGCCACTCGACCGTCCCGCACGGCGACGTAGACGGCGTGGTCCTCCGCCTGCCCGACCTGAGACAAGCGCCGCTGCATCTGCTCCAACGTCGTGGGATAGCCCAGTTGCGTGGCAAGTTCGGCGATGCGCCCGGCATCTTTTGCGCGCGCCAACCGGATAACGGCTTGATCCTCAGCCACTCCCTATCCCCAACACGGGTTGAACGAGTGGCGCACCTCGTCGATTGCCGGGCCGACGACGCCGATCTCTTCCAGGCGATTGGTGCCCAATCCCAGGCCGTAGGCCAGGTTCAGGTGATTTTCGCCGCGCAGGAACGGCGCATCAGGATAATCGGCGGTTGGATCAAAGCCCATCACCGCGGCCGCCACCGCGTCTGCCGCCAGGGGCTCTTTGCCCGCAACCAGCACGCCAGGCTGCACCGGATTAAAGCATCCGATCCACGGCCCCTCCCCGCCTTCCACCGTCTTGATCCCATCGATCAGCGCCAGGTCGATGGGGCGCGCGCGGAAAAGATCGAGAATCACTCGCGGCAGCCGCGCCCTCGTCACATCGTCAGTTGGTCCGTGAAGGGCAGAGCGAAAAGTATCCTTCGCGTCGAGCTGATAGTGCGACATCGGCACCAGGCCGACCAGGTTCTTGATCGAAAGCGTCACGCCGGCGTACCAATGGCACTTCATCTTGGTCGCCGAGACAAAGACGTCCGCTTCCTCAAGAACGTGATTAAAGTCAAAGGCCTCGTAAATGAACGCCCCTGCCCCCACCGGGGTCAAGGCAAAATCGCCGTAGGGAGCTGGGTTGTTCAGATCGATCAGGGTCGCCCCGAGCGCGTCCGCCACGTCCACGTATCCCCATCGCGGATACGATGCGGCGTCGAACAGCCCTTCGACGATGGCGATCTCCCCTGCACCCGCGTCCCACAGCAGCTCCCCCAACGCGCGCACGATTTCAGGATGGGTCACGTAACTCTCGGTAGGAAACACGCCCTTCGGCGAACCAAAACCACTGCCGCCGGTCAGGTTCACCTTGATCGCGACCCGGTCACCAGGACGGACCACGTCGCCCAGTCCGCCGATCCCATCGAGCAGCGCTTCCACTTCCTGGCGGATCAACGCCCGATCGTAGCTATCCGCTCGGCCAATCGCCACCTGCGAGCGGAACGCAGGCTGCGGCGTGGCCGTCGGTGCAACGGTCGACGTACCAGTCGGCACACCGGTTGGCGCATCAGCAGGAACGCTGGTTGGCGGAGAAGACATGTCCGTCGGCAGCACAGTCGGAGTGTGCGTCGGCACAGTGGTCGGCACCGGCGTGCCGGTTGGCTCGACTGTGGCAGTGGACTCGACCGCCTCGATGAGCGCGCGCGGGCAGCAGCCGGCGGCCAGCAGCCCCGCCGCGGCGGTTCCGGCGCGTTGCAGGAACCTGCGGCGAGAGAGTGTCTTGCCCTTGCATGGAAAAGGATACTTTTTCATATCTGACCTCACTTCAAACTACATCTCACTCGACAGCCTGCTCTGGAACGCTTTCGGCTGCCGCTTCTTCAGTCGATTTCCTGGGGCGTCGCGCCAGGCGTTTGTACATCTGCCGCAACTGCTCGCCCGAAAGTCGCCGGCCCGCCTCAAAGTAGGCCACGGCCACCTGCCCGGTGGCCCACGTCCCCAATCCGACCACGATCCCACTGGCCAGCCAGCCCACCACCGGGACGAGCGTGCCCAGCTCGGAGGCCAGGTAGCGCAGTGCGACGCTGCCCGCCATCGTGGTCAACAGCTCGCGCGCGTGGCGCACGCTCAGGCTCTCGCCGTACACGGCGGCGATGCGCAGCACCAACTGCACCTGCGAGGTCATGAGGATCGGGATATCGAGTATGGGTATCGGCACGGCGGCGACGATGCCGTTGAGCAAGGCCGCGTTGCGGATGATCTTGCGGCTGAGCTGGCGGCGGTACGAGGGCAGCGCCCGCCCCAGCGCGGTCGCCATCCAGGGATGCGCCTCCACGATGGCCGGCAAAAGCCGCTCCCCCACCCCCGCACCGGTCTTGGCCGAGATGGGGATCACCGTCCGGCCCAGCTTGCGCTCGACGTCGTCCAGCGCGGCCCGCAGGTCGCGCTTGATCAGGTCGATCTTGTTCAGCGCGACGACCAGCGGCGCGCGGGCGCGGCGCAGCGCCTCGTAGAGATCGTAATCCGACTGGCGCAGCCCCGCCGATGCGTCCAGCACCAGCACCGCCACGTCGGCCTCCTCGGCGGCAGTCTTGGCAATCGCGGCGCGGTCCACCCCGCCCACCTCGCCAAAGCCGGGCGTATCCACCAGCGTGAAGGGGCCGAACGACTCGGTCACCAAGCCCTTGGTCGTGCCGGGCACCGCCTTCACGGAGGAGACCTTGCGCCCCTTGATGAGGTTGAAGAGGGTCGATTTGCCCGAGTTGACCGGCCCGACGATGGCCAGACGCGCCTGGGCCTCCTTCTCCACCTGGAACGAGAGATCGTCCCACGCCAGCGCCTGGAAGAGACTGCGGATGTCGTTCAAACGGCTCGGTAGTGATGGCAT
>JAFGED010000302.1 GCA_016931785.1 Anaerolineae bacterium | reverse complement strand
GGTCGGGGCGCAGCTCGGCGGTGGGCGGGCGGGTGATGGCGTCCTCGGGAATGGTGGGCGTTTGTTGGTTGCGCCACTCGGCCAGCTCGTAGACCAGCGTCTTGGGCACGTCCTTGATCACGGCGAACCCTCCGGCCATGTCGCCGTAGAGCGTGGCATAGCCCACACTCATCTCGCTCTTGTTTCCGGCGGTAAGCACCAGCCAGCCGAACTTGTTGCTCAGCGCCATCCACAGATTGCCCCGGATGCGCGCCTGGATGTTCTCCTCGGCCACACCCGGCTCGGTGCCGGCGAACTGATCCGCCAGCATCGCCAGGTAGGCCTCGAAGGCCGGCTCGATGGGGATGGTAAGCAGCCGGATACCCAGGTTTGCCGCCAGTCGCGCGGCCACGTCGTTGCTCATGTCCGACGTGTAGCGCGACGGGTTGCGCACGCCCACGACGTGCTCCGGGCCTAGGGCGTCGGCGGCGATGCAGGCCACCAGCGAGGAATCGATCCCGCCGCTCATGCCCACCAACACGGTCTGGAAGCCGTTCTTGCGCACGTAATCGCGCGTGCCGAGCGTGAGGGCGGTGTAGATCTCCTCAAGTCGTCCAAGAGGCGATGTTTCCCTCGTCGGCAGTTTCGATCTGTTTTTTTGTGTGGGAGTATGGGAGAGTGAGAGACAGGGCACAGCGCCTGTGCTTTCCCTCACGATCTTGCGGCGGCGGGGGTCGTGCAGCCGCCGGTTGAACACCGCGCCCAGGTCCAGGTCGGTTACGACCAGATCTTCTTCGAAGGCGCAGCCTCGCGCCAGCGGGTTTCCCTGCGCGTCAAAGACCAGGCTCTGGCCGTCGAACACCAGCTCGTCCTGCCCGCCGACGAGGTTGCAAAAGGCGACGATGGCGATGTTGTCGGCGGCGCGGGTGGCCAGCATGCGCTCACGGTGTTCGCTTTTCCCGGCGTGGTAGGGCGAGGCGGAGATGTTGATGATGAGGTGCGCGCCGCCCAGAAACGCCTGCGCCCGCGTCGGACCGCCGGGGTACCAGATATCTTCACAGATGTTGACACCGAACGTGATCGCCGTACCCGGCGCCTCCCCCCAGCGAAAAACGGGGGTCTCGGCGCCCGCTTGGAAGGTGCGGTTCTCGTCAAAGACGCCGTAGTTGGGCAGGTACTGCTTGCGGTAGACGCCTGCCACCCGGCCCCGATGGCACACAGCGGCGGCGTTGTAGATATCGTCCTGCCGGTCGGCAAAGCCGACGACGGTGAGGATGTCCGGCGACGCAGCGGCAATCTCCTCCAGTGCAGCCAGGTTGGCCTCGATGAAGCTGGGTTTGAGCAGGAGGTCCTCCGGCGGGTAGCCGGTGATGGCCAACTCGGGGAAGACGACCATATCGGCCCCCTGGCCCTTGGCCGCCTCGACGTTTGCCAGGATCTTGGCCACGTTGCCGTCAAGGTCGCCGACGGTGACGTTGATCTGTGCCAGGGCGATGCGGAGTTGATGCATGGCTTTCTCCTTAATTCGGATTCTCGTACACCTTGATCTCGCCGGCCTCGAACGCCAGCGGCCAGGTTTCCACCTCGCGCAGCACGTCGCGCGCGCCCGGCACGTTCCACACGGCCCAAGTGTGCCACAGGTTGTCGACGACCACAAACCTCGCTCGCCGATAATCGGGATCGAAGGCGAAGCGGCCGGTGGGGATGTTGGTAGGTAGATCGGGTGCGGCATACCCGGCGACCACCGTGGCCATCTGCACGTCGGCCACGTTCGCTTCGATCAGCCAGGCCAGCGTGGGGGAGGCGATCACGACGTCGTCGGACGCGGCGTGGCGGTTGACGAACTCAGCTGCCGGCCGGGCGTGGTGGGGGTCGACCAGGAATGGGTCGATCGGCGTGGTAAATCCGCCAGATACTTGGCGAAGCGTCGATTCCAGCGACGCCGCAAATGGCGCTGCGACGATGAGGAATAGAAGTAGAGCAGAAAGGTAGGCGCGGTTTCCTAACCGCGAGCGCGATTTGAGGATCGCGCGCGATTGTGGATTGTACCAATCCAGCGCAATCGCGGCTGCGGCGCTGTTGATGTTTTGCCAAACATATGGCGTACCATACCTGAGCAGCGCGGCCACACCCAGCCCGATAAAGGGCAGCAGGGGGATCATGTAATAGAACCCCAGACTGTACAGCGCCGTCGTGCGCCCTAGGATGAGGATGGGCAGGAGGAAAAGCAGCAGGCTCAGCCGCCGCAGCCGGACCGGCCGCAGCAGGAACAGGCCTACCACTCCCAATGCGATCCAGGCATCCTGGAAGAGCAGCGTGGAGTAGTTGGTCGCTAGTGTCCCTAGCTGCGCCAGCAACGATAGTTTGCTCAGCCGAGCCAGGGTAAAGTTCAGGTCGAACAGGAACGCCTGCGGGGCCGTGGCAAGCATCGCGGCGGCGTACAGGCCGAACGGCAGCAGCGCCAACGGCAGGCTCCACGACAGATCGCGCCAGTTGCGCTTCAGGATGACCAGCGCCAGCGGCGCGACCAGCGCGAACATCCACAGGTCGGACGCGCCGCCCAGGCCGATGGCGGACGCGGCCAGCGCCAGCCAGCGGCGGCGAGCGGCGGCCAGGTACTCCCAGCAGCCCAAACTTGCCAGCAGCACCAGCGGCGCGAGCAGGTTGTAGCTGAAGCCAAAGCGGCTGTAGACCACGGCCTGCGGGTAGATGGCGAGCATCAGCGCCGCAAGGAGCGCCAAGGCAGGATCGCGGCCTCGTTGCGTCCTACGCGCGAACCAATACAACAGTCCCACGGAGACGACGCCCAGCGTGCCGGTGAGCGTGCGCAGTAGCGCAAGCGTGTGCAGTGTGTTAATGCCGCCGCTAAATATGCCAAGCAGCCCGGCCAGCAGCAGCTCAAAGAGCGGCAGCTTGGCGAACATCAGCGTCGATTGATTGATCGCCAGGTACTGCACGCGCCCGCGCAGCAGGTTCTGCGTGATATCCAGGTGGGTGCCCTCGTCGGTGTACCAGCCGGGGTTGTCGACGACCTTGGCCAGGCGCAGATAGGCTGCCAGGGCGAGGATGAGGCACAGAGCGGCTACTTCAAAAAAACGCCGAGCCCTCTCACTCAATATGCCCCTCTTCTTTCAGCCGCCTGTAGGACCAGGCGACCGAATCCTCCAGCTCTTTTTCGACGCCGTAATACTGCGCCACCCGCAGCGCGCAGACGATTGTTTGCTTGATCTCATTAGCCAGCGCTGTGCGATCCGGCTCGCCGTGCTTCTCCCGTTTGACACCGCTGCCCTCAAAGTGATTGACCTGCTGCGCCATCTCGCCGCACTCTTCCAGCAGGCGCGTCATGATCTGGAACGGCTCGTCGCCCTCGGGGAACCGGCGAGCATACCCCGAAGTGATGGCCCTGAGCTTGTCGACGGGCCTGCCCCGCTTGCGGCATACCAGCTCGCCCTTGCCGATGGGCGCGATCAGCGCGTCCACCCGCTCGTCCGCTAGCGCCCGGTCGAGCAGCGGCTGGAGCGTCGCCTGGTGGTTGATGGCGTTATCGGCCACCAGCAGGCCGCCCGCCACCAGGCGCGGCACGACCAACTCGTAGCAGTCGGCGTACACTTCCTTCTCCGCGTCGAGGAAGCAGAAGGCGATATCCCGGCAATCCGCCAGGTGCTCTCGCGCATCCCCGGCGACGAGGGTCACCACGTCCTCGACCTCCGCCAGGCGGAAGGTCTCGCGGGCCAGGGCGACCTTTTCCGCCAGCACCTCGAAGGTGGTGAGCGTGCGCCCGGTCTCGCGGCAGGCCAGCGCCAGCCACAGGGCCGAGTACCCGGCGCTGGCGCCGATCTCGACCCACGCGCCCTGCGGCGCGCCGGCGGCCAGCAGGGCGAGGAACCTGCCGGTCTGTGGTGGAATCTGGCGCAGCCGCAGCAGGCGCGGCGTGCCATCCTGCCTGTCCTGGGTGTCGACTCCCTCCAGGTGGTGCATGCGGTCTAGGATGGGTTGGGGGATGTCGTGGAACATCTACTGTTTCCTCCTGGGAGTGTTGTCGCTTGGGCCGATGGCCACCAGGTCCGTCCAGCACTGATCAAGATACCAGTTCGAGACGAGCGATAGGTCGAGATCGACGCGCATCATCCCTCCCCACCTAACCTCTCCCGCCAGGGGGGAGGAATCCCCCTCCCCGCGCGGGAGGGGGCTAGGGGGAGGGGGGGGATATTTTCGCTATCGATGGTGCCTCGATGAGTTTCAAGTGCCACACAGCTAGGCGGACAACACTTGGTGCTGCCCGCCTGCATTCTACTGCAATCTGGTGAATGAGCAACTAGTACGCGTACAGCCTGCCATAGGGCCGCGACGAGAGCGGGATCAGCTTGGTGAACGGCTGGTCGAGGATGCTATCTGCGTCGCGGTCAAAGTGGGCGGCGTATTCCTCCACCAATTCCCGCAGCAGCGCGTGATCCGCATCCTCCATCGGCACCTGGCCTACCTCCTTGCCCAACTGGTAGTCCTCCAGCTCCCCGCGGATGTACATCACCCCGCCGTGCATGCCGGTACCGATAAAGTTGGCCGTGTGCCGCTCGCCAGGGCGCAGGGTCAGGCCGAGGACCACGAGCACGCCGCCTGCCATGTACTCGCCCAAAAAGTGCTGCGCCGTCCCGCCGATGACGATGGTGGGACACTGGCTCTCGTACTCCTTCATGTGGATCGCCACCCGGTAGCCCACGTCATCGCGGACGAAAACCTTGCCGCCGCGCATCGAGTAGCCGGTGGCGTCGCCAGCCCGCCCGTGGATGATCACCTCGCCGCCGTTCATCGTGTTGCCGCAGCCATCCTGCCCGTTGCCGTGCACCACGATGCGCGGCCCGTCCAGAAAACAGGCCAGGTCGTTGCCCGGCGTGCCGTGGATGTGAATCTCGACCGGC
>JAFGED010000301.1 GCA_016931785.1 Anaerolineae bacterium | reverse complement strand
TCATGCCCTCGCCAACCTTGATCCGGTGCGAGCGCGCCAGCATCACCTGTCCGGCCTCTCCGGTGCCGGCCCGCAGCACAGCCCATTCCCCCACCTCGTCCACCAGAAACAGCCCTACGTAGTACAGATCAAACCGCTGGCGGATCAGCTCAACCGCCTGCTGGACCAACTGATCGACGTCCAGGATCGAAGACGCCGCGCGAGCCACCTCCGCCGACGCCTCCAGGTAAGCCGTGCGCTGCTCCAAATCACGCGTACGCTGGGCCACACGCCGCTCCAGGCTGCTGACCAAATCACGCACCTGCGCGGTCATATCGTTAAAGGCCTGCGCCAGTACGCCAATCTCGTCATCTCGCCCTACCTCGACGGCCCGTCCCAGATTGCCGGCCGCGACCTGCGAGGCCGTCTCCGCCAAATTGACCAAGGGCTTGGCTATGCTGCGGGAGGTCAGCAGCGAGGCAATCACGGCAACCAGCACCAATACCATAGCCGCCCCAAAGTTTAGGACCAACGTCTGATATATCGAGGTGAGGACCTCTGATTGCTCCTCCTCGACCAACAACGCCGCCCCAAGCCTCGGCAGCCAGCGATAGACTCCCAGCACATTCCTGCCCTCGGAGTTCGCATACAGGGCTTCGCCGTCGGTCTGGCTCAAGGCCAAATCCACACCCTCAGTCTGCAACGGGATGCCCTCCCCGCCAACAGATGACGTGGCCAAGAGGGCGCCATCTGGACCCAAAAGGTGAACCACGCCGCTAGTTCCCAGGCCCGATTGGGGGAGCACAATCTCATCAAGCTTATCGGTATCCACGTAGCCCACCAAGACGCCCAAAACCTGCCCCGCGGCGTCAGTCGCAGGGCGGGAAGCGACCACCAACGGCTCCGCAGAGAATGGGGGGGCGACCACAGTGAGGATAAAGGGCGCTTGCAACCCTTCTGTAAAGTACCTCTGGTCGTCGTGGGCAGCGCGCCTGGGCATGACATCTGTGGCTGCGACGACCTGCCCCTCGAGGTCCAGCAGGAAGAGGCCATCAAATAGCCCCGTTCTGCTCAGGTAACGCGTAAAGTATCCTTCCAGAGTCATGTGAATGGACCGATCCTCAAACACCGCTCCCGGCCTCAGCACCGCTTGGACGAACATCGGGGTATCCTGTTCTGTGAGCGCGTTGGCCAGGCCGAGCTCCAGGCTATCTACCCAGTCCTCTACTTCACCTCCCTTGAGATCAACCACCACTTCAAGCCTGGCGAACGCCTGCTGTTGGCCGCTGTTAAACCCCAACACGGCAGAGACGGCGCTGATAATAATGGTGGGCAACAGAACCAGCAGCACGAAAGCAGTAATTAGGCGGGTGCGGATGGAACTGACACTCACGGCACGAACGGCCTGCCAAAGAGCTGCCAGCACCAACAAGCCCGTTATCCCCACATCGACATAGCCCCACCCTGACACCTCCGAGGCGGCGGCGTAACGGAAATCCGGAGCCCACAGGTTGATCAACAAGATGCAGACAAGATACACGCCAGCAACCAAGAGCCATCTCGGCCACTTTCGGGGCAACAGGATACGGCCCAGGAGTAGAATGAGCAGGGTGCCACTTATCGCATTGTAGATCGTCTCGCCCACCCACAGCGCCTCGCTGACACTGTAGCTCTCGATCAAGGCGACGAATACCCAGTACCCGGCGGCGTCGAGCTTTCCCCGGCGGACGGACCAATAGGCCAATCCCAGAAATGCCAGGGTCAAGATGACGCCAGCGCCGTCGGCCAGCACCTGCCAGTTCGTGACCTCAAAGAAGAGGTAGGCCACCGCGTAAATAACGAGCATGGCGCAAGAAATGACCATCCCGACGAGGATGACTAACTTGGCCGCTCGGGTGCGAGACGCTGCGGCCTGCTCGATCTCGGGTTTGCCGCGCCCTATCCTGCTTCCAGCCCCATCGGGGGCCGATGTGGTTTCACTCTCGTTCATAACCATAGCCATCTCCGGTTCGCCTTGCGAACTGTGCGAAGGGCGCTTTACCCACCGCCCTCTGCCCCGTCATCCGATGGGGTCGCCAGATGGACCGCCACCTCGGGCAGGTCCATCTGCGTGCGTATCACATCCACGGCGGTCTTGAGCATGGTCTCCATATCCAGCACCTCGCGTATGCGGGTGGCGACGCTGCTGATCAGCCGCTCGCGGGCGGCACGGCGCTGCGTATCCCGGTAGAGTCGCGCGCCTTCCAATGCCTCACCCAGTTGATCGGTCAGTGTTTCTAGCAGCAGCAGTTCCTCTTCCGTCCAATCGCCGCTCTCGGCGGGCTTGTGGGTGCCCAGCACACCGATCACCTCACCACGGACTTTGATGGGCACGGCCAGGGTCGCCTCTTCGTCGTCATCGCCGCGCACGATCACCCCCTCCAGCAGCGCCTGCTCCATCGCGGGTTGCCAAGCGCCCTCGACCTGGACGGCTCCCTGCTCGCCGCTGCGGTAGCCCATGTCGGGTCGAGTTTGAAGCAAGTCGACCCAGGCCTCACGGCTCAACTCGCCGTAGGCGCGGCTCACCGCCTCCAGCGCCGCCTGGCTCTCGGCGAATAACCGCGCGTTCTCCAGAGCTACCGCAACCTGGTCGGCCATCGTCTGAAATACGG
>JAFGED010000300.1 GCA_016931785.1 Anaerolineae bacterium | reverse complement strand
CGATAACTTGGCGGTATACCTCCCCCGCTGTACGGGGGAGGTCGGCGCGCAGCGCCGGGTGGGGGTAATTTAACATTGTCAAAGTAGATAGGACGCAGATAAACGCTGATACTTATCTGAGGAATTTGTAGGCGCGGTTTCCAACCGCGCGAAGTATTTCTCCAAGGGATAACGAGTGTCCGATGTTCCAGAAACACAAGCGGAGTACTATCTGGCTTGTATGCGCTGCCCTATGTACGTGCACCATACCACTTGCCCTCTTGGCGGCATGGTATGCCTATGACGTTTTTATCCCTGACCCATGTAGATACCATTCTCACCCTGAACACATAGAACCTTCACTGTTGATAGAGTTGTTCTTTTATCCTCCCGATAACATGGGGCATCCGGAACCAAACATCCTATACTTTGCCACGTTTGCCTTTGCCGGTATCATGGCGGCAGATATATTGACCTGGATATCGCTTTCTGCTTGGATATGGTTCAAGAAGGCAAGGTAGCATCACTGCCAGGGAGCTTGCAGCAGATTACACCGAGAAGGAGAATTGAGATGACCAAACCAACCGCGTTCATCACCGGCATCACCGGCCAGGATGGTTCCTACCTGGCCGAGTTTCTGCTGGAAAAAGGATACCACGTCGTTGGGCTGGCGCGGCGCTCGACCAACTACCGTTACCCAAACATCGACCATCTCGTCGGCAAGATCACGCTCGAATACGGCGACCTGATCGACGCGCATGTCATTGAGCGCGTGTTGGCCAAGCACCGCCCGACCGAGGTGTACAACATCGCCGCCCAGTCCGTCCCCGCCGATAGTTGGAGCCAGCCCATCGTCACCGCCGAGATCACCGCCGTGGCCCCGGTGCGCATCCTGGAGGCGATCAGGACGCTGGGTCTCGCCGCGCGCTTTTACCAGGCGACGAGCCGCGAGATATACGGGAAAGAGCCCTTGACTTACTCCTGTTCTCAAGGCCAAGCACCAGGCAAAGCGCCCTCTCGCGAAGATTCCACAGCAGAGGGCTTTTTCCTTAGGGATTCCCAGCGCCAAGCGCTGGGAATCCCCGGCGGCGTGCGGCAGGAGGTGGTCGACGAGACGACGCCCTTCCTGGCCAACAACCCCTACGGCGTGGCCAAGCTGTACGCCCACCTGATGACCAAGACGTACCGCGAATCGTACGATATGTTCGCCTGCGGCGGGATCCTTTTCAACCACGAGAGCCCGCGCCGCAGCTTGCACTTTGTCACGCGCAAGGTGTCCATGGCGGTGGCCTGCATCCATCTGGGCGTGGCCCGCCCGCCGCTGAACGAGGCCGGGGAGCCGTTGGTGGCCGATGGCAAGGTCAAACTCGGCAACCTCGGTGCGGTGCGGGATTGGGGATACGCCAAGGAGTACGTCGAGGCCATGTGGCTGATGCTGCAGCAGGACGATCCGCAGGATTACGTTATCGGCACAAACACGGCCTACACGGTCAAGGACCTGTGCGAGGTCGCCTTCGCCCACGTCGGGCTGGATTGGCACGACCACGTCGAGGTCGACGAGCGCTTCCTGCGCCCCACCGAGATCGCCGCCGCGCGCGGGGACTATGCCAGGGCCAAGGCAGAACTGGGGTGGGAGCCGCGGACGCACTTCAAGGAGCTGATCGAGTTGATGGTGGATGCGGACATCGCAAGACTCTCAGGAAAGGGAATGTGAACCGACTGGCGTGCCAGGCCGTGATATTCGACCTCGATGGCGTCCTGGTCGATTCCACCGTCGTCGTCGAGGGAACATGGCGGCGCTGGGCCGCATCGCACGGGCTCGACTTTGAGCGGATTATGCAGGTGGCGCACGGCAGGCCGGCGCGGGACACCGTCCGCCTCGTCGCCCCGCATCTCGATGCAGAAACCGAAGCTGCTCGCCTGGCCGCAGAAGAAGCCCACCAGACAGATGGCCTGCTCAGGATAGAGGGCGCCGTGCAGCTCGTCGACTCGCTGCCCAAAGGCCGGTGGGCCGTGGCCACGTCCGGCACGCGGGCGATCGCCACGACGCGGTTGGCCTTTGCCGGCGTAACCATACCCGCCGTCCTGGTCACCGCCGACGACGTCGAGCGCGGCAAGCCCGACCCGCAGGCCTATGCCCTGGCGGCGGAACGGTTGGGTGTGTCGCCGGAGAGCTGTATCGTGATCGAGGACGCACCGGCGGGCATCCAGGGCGCGCGCGCGGCCGGGATGGTCGTCGTCGCGGTCGCCACGACATATCCGCGCGAGGCGCTTCACGCTGCCGATGCGGTCGTCGAGCGCTTGGCGGATATTCGCGCTTCAACCGACGGCGGAAGCATCACCATCTTTGTTGGAGGCGACCATGCCGCTGCTGATTGACGGGCACAACCTCATCGGCAAAGTGGCCGGTTTGCACCTGGACGACCCCGACGACGAGGCCAAGCTGGTCTCGCTGCTGCGCGCCTACTGCGCCCGCGAGAACAAACGCGCGACCGTCGTTTTTGACCACGGGCTGCCGGGTGGATGGTCGGAGGCGCTCTCCGGCGGCGGGGTGCACGTCATTTTCGCCTCCGCCGGGCGCAACGCCGATGGTATCCTGTGCGAGCGCATCCGCGAGACGCGCGATCCCCGTGGGTTGATCGTCGTTTCGTCCGACCGGGAGGTCGTCGCCGCGGCCAAGGCGGGCAAGGTGCGGGCGATGCGCGCCGAGGTGTTCGCCGCCCGGCTGGGGATGTCGACGAAAACGGTCCAAGAGGAGCACGACGTGCAGGTTTCCCCGGAAGAGGTCGAGGAGTGGCTGCGGGTGTTTGGGAAAGAGTGAATGGCCCCTCTGGTCACACACTTGGTCGTGGGCGAGCGCGTCTTGGCAGTTGCAACAGTTTGATTGGCCGATTTGCCCTTCTCCGGTCGCCGCCTCGATTCACGGCGCAGCCTACAGCATGCCGGTCGTGTACAGGCCGTACTCGCGCACGATGTGATCCCACACCGCCTCGGATTCCTCCTCGGAGAGCAGGCCCCACTGGGCCAGGTCCGCGCGGGTGAACCCAATGGGCCAGTGGACGATGGCCTCGACGCAGGCGGCCTTATCCGTGGCGAGCCCCAGGTGCTCGACCAGGCTCTCCGATACCTTGGGCGGCTTCTCGGGGGGCGGGGCCTTTTCAGGAGGCGGCTGTCCGATGACGGCCATCTGGCTGATCGCCGCCGCCATCATGGACGACATTCCCAATCCCAGCGTCGAACGCCCGTACGGCACGTCCCACCTGCCGATAGTTTTACCCAACTTGGCGAGCTCTCGAGGCGACAGCGTCGCTGCCGGACGCTCCCCGGCGGCCATCGCACGCAGGGCGCTGGCGACGTTTTTCGGCAGCCCCTTCAACGCCGGTTCCACCAGGCCCTCGGCGTCTGCTTTTTGCACGATCTCCTGGACAGTGGGTGCTGGCGTCATCGCTTGCCTCCACATCACGGGCCGAAGCCACGAGCGCTTGCTCTTTTGCCCCTAGTCCCCGTCTCGGGGATGTTCCACAAACCTGCATTTGGCCCTCGAGGACGGGGGCTGCGAGCATCAGATGCATCCGTTTACCCGTTGCCTATCCGTTGTTTTCCACAACCTGCAGAAGGCGCACAAGCCCGGCGCGCTCGTCGGCTGGCCGCAGCTGGTGCAGGGGTGCAGGTCGATTCCATCGCCCTGCTCGCAAAAGAACCCCGCCTTGCGCGCTCGCAGGAACCCCAGGTAGAACTGGGCCTTTGTCCCCGGCGATTCCTCCTCCATGCGGTTCAGGATGTCCTTGTAGCCGATGCTGGTCGCGCCCACGGCGTAGGGGCACTCGTCGTAGATGTAGTCGATGCCGGAGATGAGGGTGTAGGCCGCCGTCTCCCGCTCGTACAGGCGGCAGAAGGGCTTGACCTTGCGGGCGAACCCCTCCCGGTCGGCGGGCAGCACCGGGGCCTGGCGGGCGATGTAGCCGGTTTGCCAGTGGAGCACGTTGCCAAACAGCACCGCCACCTCGTCATCGAGGTTGTGGCCGGTGGCCAGCACCCCGTAATCGCCATCGCGGGCCACGCGGTTCATCGCGTGGCGCTTGATCAACCCGCAGACGGAGCAGGGCTTGCCGCGCCCGCGCCGCACGCGCTTGGCCACCTCGGGCAGCGACTCGCCGTACTCGGCCTTGAGATCGACCACCACGAACTCGGCGCCGGGCCGCTGTGCTGCAAAGCGCTCGACCTTTTCCCGCGATGGGGTGGAATAGCCCTCGATCCCCAGGTCGATGTACAGCCCGCCCGCCTGGTACCCCAGCTTGAGCAGCACGTCCCACAGAGCGAGGCTGTCCTTCCCGCCAGAGACCGCCACCAGCACGCGGTCGTCGGGGGCGAACATGTGGTATTTTTCGATGGCGCGCTGGGCCTGGGCGACGAACCACTCGGGGTAGTGTTCCTCGCACAGCGCCAGCTTGTGGCGGCGCATGTTGAACACGGCCTGGCGGTCACACTTGCGGCACTTCATGCTATCCGCCCGAGATCACGGCGACGAGCTTGACCTCGTCATCCTCTTCCAGCATCAAGTCGCCGGTGAGCAGCTTTCCCTCGCGGACGGCGAGCACGGTCTGGGGCATCAGGCCGATCTCCTTGATCGCGTCCCGCACGCGCCGCCGCCCCTGCAGTTCCCACTCTTTATCACGATAGATGAGCTTCATACTCCGATTGTACACCGAAGCAGGCAAGTGGCAAGTGCAAAGTTGCAAGTTTGCAAGTGGCAAAGAAAGTAGGCAGGTTACGTTGCGCCCTGCCTACTTGCAAACTTGCCGACTTGCTTACTCGCTCGCTACGCCGGGATCTTGGGCAGCTCCGTCAGCGCGACCTCGATCCGCGACTCGTCGAGCTGATAGTCGGGGAGATCCTGGCGGAAGTAGGCATCGTAGGCTGCCAGGTCAAAGTGGCCGTGACCACTGGCATTGAACAGGATCACCTTTGACTCGCCCGATTCCTTGCAGGCCAGCGCCTCGTCCATCACCGCCTTGACGGCGTGGGCTGTCTCTGGCGCGACGATAAAGCCCTCGGCGCGGGCAAAGCCGACGGCAGAGCTGAGCACCTCGTTCTGGTGATAGGCGCGGGATTCTGCCTGCCCCTGATCCAGCAGCGCGCAGATAGAGGGGGCCATGCCGTGATAGCGCAGGCCGCCAGCGTGCACGGGGGCAGGGATAAAGCTGTGCCCCACGGTGTGCATCTTGGCCACCGGGCCGGTCTTGGCCGTGTCGCCCCAGTCGTAGGCGTAGACGCCGCGCGTCATGCTGGGGCAAGCGGTCGACTCGACAAAGATGGCCCGCAGGTTGGGCTTGGCGCCCGTCAGTTTGTCCTTCATGAAGGGGAAGATCAGGCCTGCGGCGTTGCTGCCGCCGCCAGCGCAGCCGATGACGATGTCGGGATAGTCGCCCGCCATCTCCATCTGCTTCATCGCCTCTTGCCCGATGACCGTCTGGTGCAGCAGCACAAAGTTGACCACGCTGCCCAGCGAGTACTTGTACCCGTCGTGGGTGACGGCGTACTCCAGCGCCTCGCTGATGGCGATCCCCAGGCTGCCCGGCGACTCGGGATCCTGCTCCAGGACCGCGCGCCCGGCGTTCGTCTCCGAGCTGGGGCTGGGGACGACGCTGCCGCCCCACGTCTCCATGGCGATGCGCCGGTAGGGCTTTTGCTGGAAGCTGATGGCGACCATGAATATCTTGCACTTGAGGCCAAAGTAGTTGGTGGCAAACGATAGCGCGCTGCCCCACTGGCCGGCGCCGGTCTCGGTAGCGACTCCCTCCAACCCCTCCGCCTTGGCGTAATACGCCTGGGCCACGGCGGTGTTGGGCTTGTGGCTTCCCGGAGGACTGACGCCCTCCCACTTGTAATAGATTTTGGCCGGCGTGTCCAGCGCCTTTTCCCAGCGCGCCGCGCGGTAGACCGGCGAGGGACGCCACATCTTGAGCACGTCCGCCACCTCGTCCGGGATCTCGATGTACCGCTCTGGGCTGAACTCTTGCTCGATCAACGCCATCGGAAAGACCGGCGGCGGCATCGGGGGGCCTGGAGGCGCCAGTTCTTCCAGTGTCGCCGGATGCCGGTAGAACGGCGGCTTCTTTTTCATGTCGGTCAGGATGTTGTACCAATGGGTGGGCATGTCTTTTTCGTCGAGTAGGTATTTGTATTGCATTTTATCTCTCCTTGCGTGAATTGATTTGGGAAACCGGTGCGAGCGAAGTCGTTCTTTCTTTCGATACTCATCCTCCTTCCCAGAAGTAGGAAGTAGGGAGTAAGGAGTATGTATGGGGCTTTTTCTTACTTCATACGTAACTACTCAGCCCTGCTTCGCAGTTGCCTTTCGCGACAAAAAGAGGAGGAAGGCGGGGGGT
>JAFGED010000035.1 GCA_016931785.1 Anaerolineae bacterium | reverse complement strand
GTGCGCATGCACGATCTTGACCCTGCTACCCACCCTCCTCCTCTTCGTGCTGTTCCAGCGCCAGATCATCACGGCCCTGCTTCAAGGCGCGGTCAAGGGATGAGTCCGTAGAGGCGGTATTGTGTTGTTACCCGTTCTTGTCGCATGCCTGAGAGAGAGCGATAATCTCTTTGCCCGAGTTGCGCCCTCTTTTTCTGTGTGGTACCATTCGTTTGCCCAATAAGGGAGAAGGGTGGTTTTCTTGAACCTTCTCCCTTCCCTTGGGCTGGCTCGACCGATCGCTGGCAGCTAGAGGGGAGCACCCTCTATTGCGTAATTTTTTGGGGACCCCCTGTGTCAGTCAAGAACCAGGTACAGCTTATTACATATCCTGACTCGTTGGGTGGCGACCTGCAAGCGCTCAACGAGATTCTTCTGAGACATTTTGCCGATGTTTTCAAGGGGGGCGTTCATATCTTGCCCCCTTTTCCTTCGTCAGGCGATAGAGGCTTTGCTCCTCTCACCTATCTGGAGATCGAGCCGGCGTTTGGCACCTGGGAAGACATTAGACACATCGGCGAGGATTCTGATGTCATGCTCGATCTAATGGTCAACCATATCTCGCGTCAATCCCCATACTTTCAGGACTTTATAAGAGAGGGGCGCGAGTCCGAGTATGCCGATATGTTCATCACCCTAGACAAGGTTTGGCCGGACGGCAACCCGCCCCAAGAGGATGTAGCCAAGATATTCCTGCGCCGGCCGGAGCATCCGTTTTCCGACATAGCCATTGAGGAGACAGGACAGGTCGAGCGGATCTGGACGTCTTTTGGTAAGGAAACCCCCTCTGAGCAGATCGACATTGACGTGCGGTCGGAACAGGCGCGGGATCTACTCGCCGGTTTCCTCGCCCACTTTGCCCAACAGGATGTCAAGATCGTGCGGCTCGATGCAGTGGCCTACGTGACCAAAAGGGCCGGGACGAGCTGTTTCTTCGTAGAGCCGGAGATATACCAGTTCCTAGAGTGGATCACGGGCGTAGCAGCCTCCTTGGGGATCGAGCTAGTGCCCGAGGTTCACGCGCACTATTCGATCCAGCGCAAGCTGGCTGAACATGGCTATTGGGTGTACGATTTTGTTCTGCCCGCGTTGATTTTGCATACCCTGTCGAACAAATCCAGCCGAAAACTGCGTGACTATTTGGAAACTTGCCCGCGCAAACAGTTCACCATGCTGGACTGCCACGACGGTATTCCCATCCTGCCGGATATAGGAGGTATTCTGGAGGTAGAAGAGTCGCGCAAGATCGTGGATACTTGTGTCCAACGTGGGGCTAATCTCAGCCGCATTCTTTCCTCGCAGTACAAAGCCGTGGATGGATTCGATGTTCACCAGATTGGATGCACGTACTATTCCGCGCTTGACTGTGACGACGACGCCTACATGGCGGCCAGGGCCATCCAGTTCTTTACCCCTGGTGTGCCCCAGGTGTATTACGTCGGTTTGTTGGCTGGCGAGAACGACTATGAGAGTGTGAGACTAACTGGCGAAAGCCGTGCTATCAACCGCCACAATTACAGCACTGCAGAAGTAGATCGGGCGCTTCAGAAAAGGGTCGTCCAGAGGCTTTTCAGGCTCATCCGGTTTCGAAACGAATATCCGGCCTTTGGCGGTAGCTTCGAAGCAAAGTCAGGCGACAAAGATATCCTTCTAGCCTGGCAAAGGGGGAACCGGATGTGCTCACTGATCGTGGACATATGCACCAATCAAGCCGTGATCACGTACGTCGATGATACGGGCGAGTCACGGGAATACAAAGTGTAGGGCACTTACCATCCGAGGCTGAACTGATCTCCAACAACTGGACAGGCTTGATAGTTCAGGTAAAATCTGTTTCTAGGGGGTACTACGGACCAATTGAATGATCCCTAACGTGGAGAGACTCTGTGACAAAAGCAAACTCATTGCAGCATAACCTAGACCTGCTCGCCATCGGGGAGGCGCTGATAGACTTGATTTCCCTAAGAGAAACGCGCGAAGGACTCCGGGGTGCAGGCGCCTTTAGCCGACATCTGGGCGGTTCTACGACTAACGTCGCTATCAATGTTGCCAAGCTGGGTGGCACGTCGGCCGTCGTATCAAAGACAGGAGCTGACGCTTTTGGTCAATTCATCAAGGACGAACTTGAGCGACACCGGGTCGATACCAACTATTTGGTTCAGGATCCCAGCTCTCATACCTCGGTAGTCTTTGTCTCGCGCACTACCGGCACTCCCGACTTTATGGCCCTCCGCGACGCAGACTATGCTCTCGCGCCAAGTGAAGTGCCGGAAGAGGCAATTGTTCAGGCTAGGATCGTGCATGCCTCCACTTTTGCTCTCTCTCGTGAGCCATGTCGTTCTGCTGTCAGTAAAGCGCTGAGGCTGGCGCACAGGCAAGGTAAAATTGTCTCCCTCGATCCCAACTACAGTCCGCGCATCTGGCCTGACTATGAGGAAGCACAGCAGGTCGTGCGCTCTTTATGTCGCTATGTCACGGTTATCAAGCCCTCGCTAGATGATGCTTCGCGTTTCTTCGGGCCAGAGCATACACCAGAGCACTACATTCGAATGTTCCACGAGCTGGGGCCTGAAACGGTGATTCTGACCATGGGCAAGGAGGGGGTGTTGAGCTCATATCAAGGGCAGATAGTGGGTCACGTACCTGTGCGGCCCGTGGAGGTTGCGGATGCCACCGGTGCTGGAGATGCCTTCTGGGCAGGATTCCTAGTGACCAAGCTGGATGGCTGTCCGCTGGAAGAATGCGTATTGTTTGCCCGTGAGATTGCAGAACTCAAGATGGCTGCAGTCGGCCCTCTATCAGGCACAATCGATCGTCAAGCTGTGTATGCCAGGATCAGTGCGGCAGAGGCCTAGGGGGCTAGCCAGGGCTGTGCAGTCAAGAACTCATTCGTCAGTAATGCACTGTGTTGGCTATTTTCTCCGTCCGCATCATCTTGGATTCCATCGATTCCAGTATCCAACTTTATTGTCACACGAATGGTGGAGTGGGGCGGTAGGGAGGCTCCCAGCATCCAACTTTAGGGTCCGAAAAAGGCCCAAAATAGGCCAAAAACGGCCATTTTGGGCCTCTCCAGTACCCGACTTTATTGTAACTCTACACTTCATGTAGATTTACAATAAAGTCGGGTACTGGCCGAAATTGGCGACTCTGAGGATACTATCGGAGAAATGTGAGTGACAATAGAGTCGAACCCTGGCCCTCCTATGGGGTAGGAGGGCCAGGTGTTTATAGCCTGTAGTTCGAGTAGCCAATTCGGTTCCCATCATACCACCCTCCAGCCAATATCCCAGCCACCACTTGCTCTAACGGTCGGCCGCGGCCTCTTCCGCTACAGGTCGCGACGGCCTGCGGTCCTATCTCCGCCTCAAGCACAGGCCGCAGTTGGTCAGCTGCAGCAATAACATCCTGATCGCCGTCAGCATGGTCGAGCGCCACTTGAATCAGCTCCGCGGCCCGCGGCGCATCCCCCATTGCCGCCAATAATGCTGCTATACTTGCCAGCACGCAGGACATGAAAGCCGTCGCTCCCAGGTCGTGGGCCAGCCGCAATGCCTGGTCGTACCAACGTCGCGCCTCGTGATAGTGACCGGCTTTGCGGTTCGTGTTCCCTAGATAGTTCATCGTATACATCATCGAAGGGCGATTGCCCAATCCTCGCTTGATGTCGAGACTTTCTTGCATCAATTCCAACGCCTGGTCATACTCGCCGCAGCGGTAGGCTACGTTCCCTAGGTTTCCAAGCGCAATCGCCAGAAGTTGGCGATCGCCGATCTCCCGGCTGATCGTCAGCGCCTCATGATAGAGCTGTCGGGCGGCGGGGTAATGCTCTAGGCAGTGCTCAACCGCACCCAGGTTGCTCAACGCCCGGGCAATACCGGCCTGATCGCCGATCTGCTGCGAGAGCGCCAGGCTCTCCTCGTAAAGTGGCATTGCCTCTCCGTATCCAGTCTCTACGCTGCAGACGACGTTGCCCCAATAGTTGAGCGCCTGTGCCGCACCCCACGGATCTTCGACCTGGCGATACAGCACGACACTTGCCTGCAGGTGCTGTTGAGCTTGCGCGTACGCTCCAGTATAGTACGCCATTCGTCCCAGGACTTCCAGCGCGAAAGCACATTCGCGCTGGAATTGGAACGGCTCAAACACTGTCAGGCTCTGTTGCAGCAGGGCGCGTGCGGCGTCGTAATCGCCAAGCCAACTGTGAAAGTCGGCCTGGCGTGCCTGGAGCCTGGCCTGAAGAAAGCGGCCGGCCTCGTCCGCAACCGGAACTGCCGCGGCGGCATCGCCAAAGCAATCGCGACCTTCCTGGAAGCGCCCGCGCGCCCGGTAGAACAGGTACAGACCTTCAAGCGAGCGGGCGATGGCATCCAGTTCGTGGCTGGCGAGCGCGTACTCCCAGGCCACCCGCACGTCCTCAATCTCGGTGCCAATCTCCGCCTGGGCTTCCATCTGCCGCCCGCCTCGCAGGTCACTTTCGCGCTGTTGCAGAAAATCGACGTAATAACGACAGTGAGATTCTCGCATCGCCGACTCCTCACCTGGGAACGCGGCTAACTCTTCGGCGGCGTATTGTTTTAGCAGTGCGTGAAAGTCGTATCGCCCAGAAGGGCGTCGACTGAGCAGAGACTTGTTGGATAGCGCCAGGAGCGTCGCCGGCTCGACCCCGGTCACAGCCTGGGCCGCCTCATCCCGAAACGGTGCGTGAAAGACTGATAACCAAGAGACGGCCTTTTGCTCTACTTCCGCAAGCAGTTTCCAGGAATGCTGAAAGACGGCGCGCAGACTCTTGTGGCGTGCGGGCACATCGCGCAGAGAGGTTGCCAAAAAGTCAGGGGCATGCTGCATCTCTTGGATGATCTGCTCGCATGGCAGCGTCCGCACCCAGGATGCGGCCAGTTCGACTCCCAGCGGGATACCCTCCAATAGCTGGCAGACGCGCGCTACGTGCGGTTGGTTCTCTGGCGAAAGGCCAAAGTCAGCGCGTACCTGAACAGCGTGTTGCAGGAACAACTGCACGGCCTCATAGTCGGCGATGCTGCCCGCCTGTTCGCCTGCCGGGTACGCCAGCCCAGGCACGTCCAGGATGTATTCCGCTCGCAGGTTCAGCCGCTCCCTGGAAGTCACCAGAATTTTCACACCAGGCGCGCGATGCAACACATCCACTAGCCAGTCAGCGCCCTCCAGCAGATGCTCCAGGCTATCCAGCACCAACAGCAACTCTTTCTCGCGTAGATAATCCGCGAGCTGCTCAGACGGGGCACGCGAGCCACTGAACCGCAGGCCCAGCCCATCCGCTACGGTAGGCACCAAAAACTCGACCGCATTCACGGACGAGAGGGGGATATACCAGACTCCGTTGAGAAAGGCATCGAGCGCCTCGCGCGCAGCCTGGAGCGCCAGGCGCGTCTTGCCGATCCCCCCAGGCCCCAGCAGTGTCAGCAGCCGGCAGGCCGGGTGTTCCAGGTAGTGGGCTATCTGTTGCAGCAGATCCCTGCGCCCGACGAATGGGGTCGGCGGGTCCGGTAAGTTGTGCGGGCGAGCGGCTCCTGCCGCCCGGATGCGCTCGTAGAGGGCAGTCGTTTCCTCGTGAGGCTCGACCCCCAGTTCGTCAGCCAGAGTGCGTCGGCAGGTCTCGTACTGTCGCAGGGCCGCGCTGCGCTGACCGCTGCGGGCCAGCAGGCGTATCAACTGCCGGTGAGCCTCCTCTTGCCAGGGTTCCAACTCTACCTGCCGCCGGGCATAGTGCCGCGCTCGCTCGTAATCGCGGCGCTGCTCATGGTACTCCGTCAGTCGATACAGCGCGTCCAATACCTGCTGATGGTACCGTTCTCGCAACAGTGTGCCCCACTCTGCAAAGGGCACGTTGTCGTCCACAAAGAACCCTGCCAGGAACTCGCCGCGATACAACTCAACGGCGGATTGCAGGTTGGCCCATTCGCCGGCCTCGATGTATGTGGCGAACTGGGCCACGTCAAGCCAGTGGTCGCTATCCCGGTTGAATTGTACCGTGGCGCGGGTGATTTCTAGAAAGGGGGGAGCCGCCTCATCATCATGAATAACCTGGCGCAGATTAAAGAGCGCCTGGGAGAGGTTGCGCCGGGCAGCCTGGTCGGATTGGTCAGGCCAGAGCAGGGCCGCCAGCGCATCACGGCTGTGGGGCCGGTCGGATTTGACTGCGTCAGCTTCGAGTGCCAGGTAGGCCAGCAGCGCACGCACCTTGGAGGACTCAAACGCGGTAACCGCCTCACCGTCGAGGGTAACGTGGAAACCACCAAGTAGGTAAATGGAGAGGCGCGCCATCGGTGGTCATTATACTTCCCTTACGACGTCGCGCAAGCTGTTGCCATCATCTCCTGATAGTTTCCTGATACTCGATTGCTATAATCCCAGTATGAAGCCGTCACAACAATACCTATCGTACCTATTGCGATTGTGGCGCTCTGGCAAGGATGAAAGGGTAGCCTGGCGGGCTTCCCTGGAGTCCCCTTTGAGCGGCGAACGGCGGGGCTTTGCGAGCCTGAAGGACCTTTTTACGTTTCTGGAGGTCCAGGCCAACAGTCTGGCAGACCAGGGGGCCGAAACGGATCACAACCACGAACGGGGGGATGAAAAATGACCATCGATCTCTGAGAGATTGCCCGAGTCCACGTGCATCAAGAAGTATTCACATCATTCAAAGGTATTCTGTATAAGGAGACTAGATGAAAACGAAACAATTGACCGTCGCTTTGACGCTCGGCCTGGGATTGACCCTGGCTTTGATGTGGCTCATCGCCACCCCGTTGCGCGCAGCGCCAGCTTCGCCTGCCGCCACCTGTACGGTAGACGACAGCGGCGGCGCTGACTATACCACCATCCAGGCTGCTGTGAACGACGCCACCTGTGAAGTTATCACCGTCGCCGCTGGTTCCTACGGGGAGAATATCGTCATCACGCGCAGCGTGACGCTGATTGGCGCGGGGTCCGGCAGCACGTTGGTCGGCGACCCGTACCTGGGGCAGGTTTTTCGCATTGACGTCGAGGACGCCGAGGTGTCCATTTCGGGGATGCAGATCTCGGGCTACTATGATACCCAAGACGGCACAGGTATCTACAACACGGGCACGCTGACGCTGACCGAGGTGCTGGTCACGCAGAACGAGACGACCGAAGATGGTGGAGGCATCTACAACTATGGCAACCTGATTGTATTGAGCAGCACGATTGCTGGCAATTTCGCCGTAAATGGCGGCGGCATCTACCATTGGCCAGCCAGCACCGACAAGTATTTACTCATCGAGCACAGCACGATTGCTGGCAATGTGGCGTACGAGAGCGGCGGTGGCATCGCCAATATCAATCGGCGTGTTACCATCCGGGATAGCGTCATCTCCGGCAACGAAGCGTACGACTCAGGTGGCGGCATCTACTATATGCCCGGTGTGACCGAATACGGCTCGGTGACAATCGAGGACAGCCAAATCCTCGACAACAGTGCTGGAGATTTATCGTACTATTACGGTGCCGGTGGTGCGATGTACAGCGCCGGTCACGTGACCATGACCAACAGCACCGTACAAGGCAACGAGGCGGGCTTGATGGGCGGCGGAATTTTCGTGACTGGCAGTGGTAACGTACGGCTGGAAGATTGCACGGTAAGCGGGAACGAAGCGCATAGCGGCGGCGGCCTCTTTGGATATACAACCGCCAGCACGCTGCAAGTCGTCCGCTGCGAGATCAGCGACAACAGCGTCAGCGGATACGGCGGCGGAATTTATAGCCAGAGCGATCTCTATATCGAAACCAGCAGCGTGTTTAATAATGTCGCCGGGCAGAACGGCGGCGGGATCAACAGCAGCGGCACAATATGGATGGCTAGTAGCACCGTGAATGACAACAGTGCCGGCCGGAATGGCGGAGGCATCGCTCACAACGCCTCCGACGCGATGACGCTGACCAATGTGACCGTGAGCGGCAACAGCGCTGACCGTGATGGCGGCGGCATCTATGCCGCCGCGCTCGAGTGCCTCGACAGCGTGACCATTGCTGACAATACCGCCGACGCCGACGGTGACGGCAGCGGCGATGGCGGCGGCATCATGGAGAACTTTGGCTCAGTCTGGGTCAAGAACACCCTCATCGCTGAAAACCACGATAGCTCGCCAACCACTGTCCATCCCGATTGCTCTGGCGGTTTCACTACTCTGGGACACAATCTGGTTGGCGATAACAGCGGCTGCACGGGCTTTGTCTCGGTGTACGACCAGTATGGCAGCAGCGTCGCACCGCTCGACCCGTACCTTTCGCCGTTGGGCGATTACGGCGGACCGACGCTCGTCCACGCGCTGCAATACACCAGCCGGTTCAAAAGCCCGGCGGTGGACGCGGGCATCACCGGCGGCTGCCCCAGCACAGATCAGCGCGGCATGGCGCGTCCCTTTGATGGCGACGGCGATGGCAACGCAGTCTGCGATATTGGCGCATACGAGTACGGGGCGAGTCTAGCCCTTCCTGACCTGGAAATCGTAAAGGCGGTCAATCCTGGCACGGCCGCGCCCGGCGAGCCCATCACCTACACACTCGCCTTTTCCAACACCGGCAGCGAGGCGGCGACCGGCGTCATCATTACCGATAGCATACCGGTCAGTATAACCGATACCACTTTCTCCGACAGCGGTGCGGCGTTGACGGCGGTGGATGGTACGCGCTACGTCTGGCAGGTGGAGGACATGACGCCTGGTGCATCGGGCCTCATCACTGTAACCGGCCTGCTGCAAACCCCACTCGCGCCCGGCACGTTTACCAACACAGCTTCCATCGGCGCTGACGATGATGAGGATTGGAGCAACAACAGCAGTTCTGTCGGAATAATGGTCCAAGATGCCCCGCCTGTGGCGAGCGACGCCACGTTCTATACCGACGAGCATGACCCTGTCGAGGGCGATCTGGAAGCCGGCGAGCCGAACGGCGAGCCGCTACACTATGCCATCTGGATTGGCGGCAACCCGGACTATGGAGCCGTTTTCATCGCCGACGACGGCGGCTTTGTCTACACGCCCACTAACCGCACGACCAACTATAGTGACACTTTCCGGTATACGGCCTACACCGATGACTGCGCCAACCCGGCGACATGCGCCGACTCGGATTGGGCCGAAGTCACGCTACACATCACCGCCACCAACGACGCGCCCGGCATCTCCAACATCGCCAATCAAAAGACCAGTGTGGGCGTGAGCGTAGGCCCTATCCCCTTTTCCGTAAGCGACCCTGATACACCGCTGGCTTCGCTGACGTTGAGCCGCGCCTCGTCGAACACGACGCTCGTGCCGCTGGCCAACATCACCTTCGGCGGCAGCGGCGCGGCGCGCACCGTCGCCGTCACGCCGGCGGCCGGGCTTTCCGGCACGGCACTCATCACGGTCACTGTAAGCGATAGTGTATCCTCCGCTTACGATGTTTTCGCGCTGATCGTAGGGACGGGCAACGTCCCGCCCGATTTCACCAGCACGCCTATCAAACAGGCAACCGAGGACGCGGCCTATACCTATGCCATCACCACGACCGATCTGGACGCCGGAGACGTGCTGACGATCACCGCGCCGACCCGGCCCGCCTGGCTGATGCTCGTGGACCACCACGACCGCACCGCCACCCTCGGCGGCACGCCCACCAACGCCAACGTGGGCAGCCACGCCGTCGTGCTTCAGGTCGTGGATAGCGCCGGGGCTGCTAGCACGCAGGCATTCACCATCACCGTACACAACGTCAACGACCCACCGATTGCGCACAACGACGCTCCCACAACCGACGAGGACATACCGATCAACATTCCCGTTCTGGCCAACGATAGTGACGTGGACAACGACCCATTGTCTATCGTGGCCGTGGGTGCGCCGAACTATGGCAGCGTCACCGTCAGCCGCACGAGTGACATCAGTGACAGCGTTGTTTATACACCGGCCAACCAGGCAACGGCCTACGACGCCGTCTTTACCTACACCATCTCCGACGGATGCTTGTACGACACGGCCACCGTCACGGTCGCCGTCGCCGCCAACAATGACCCGCCCATCATCTCCGACATCGCCGACCAGGGCACCTATATGGGCTTGCGCGTGGGGCCACTCCCCTTCACCGTGAGTGACCTGGACACCCCGGCGAGCACGCTGACGCTGGATAAGGCCTCGTCAGATACAACCCTCGTCCCGCTGGCGAACATCGCCTTTGGCGGCAGCGGGCCAAACCGCGCCGTTACCATCACGCCGACGGCCGGGCTCTCCGGTGCGGCAATCATCACGATTACCGTCAGCGATGGCGTCTCCTCTGCCTACGATATCTTTCTGTTGACTGTCGAGGGCAACAGCACACCTGCGTTTGCCAGTACGCCATCTACCGCCGCAACACAGAACGTGGCCTACACCTACCCCATTACGACCACCGATGCCAATGTTTGGGACGTGTTGACGATCACGGCCGTGACTAAACCCGGCTGGCTGGCGCTCGTGGATCATCACGACCGCACGGCCACGCTCGGAGGGGTTCCTGCAGACGTCCACGTGGGCAGCCACCCCGTCACACTCCGGGTGACGGATAGCCACGGCGCCACGGCGACGCAATCCTTTACCATCACCGTCGCCAACGTCAACGACCCGCCCCGCGCGCGTGACGACAACGCGGCGACCAGCGAACTCACGCCGGTGAGCGTGAACGTGTTGAGCAACGACAGCGACCTGGACGGCGACACCGTCGCGCTCGTCGCCGTCGGCGTGCCACTGTTTGGCAGCGCCGCGATCAGCGGTAACGCAGTTGTCTATACCCCGGCCAACCGCAGTGGCAATTACAATGCTGTGTTCACCTATACCATCTCCGACGGCACGCTGAACGATACGGGGAGCGTCATCGTTGCCGTGACCGCGCTGGACGGCCCACCCTTTATCTCCAACGTCCTCAACCAACGTACCAGCCCTGGTGTACCGGTCGGGCCGCTCTCCTTCACCGTGAGCGACCCCGATACGCCAGTCGGGGCGCTGACGCTGCAGAAAGCGTCATCGAACCACGGTCTCGTGCCGCTACCCAATATTGCCTTCGGCGGCAGCGGCGCGAACCGCACTGTCACCATCACGCCCACGGCAGCAATGACGGGCACGGCCATCGTCACCATTACCGTTCGGGACGGCACGTCTGCGCGCCGCGACACCTTTGTGCTGACCGTCGGCGTGCTCAACAGCCCGCCTGAGTTCAACAGCACGCCGGTTACCACCGCCACGGCGAGCGCGCCTTACGCCTACGCCATCACTGCTACTGATCTGGACGCAGGCGACTTGCTGACCATTACCGCGCCGACATGCCCAGACTGGCTAGCGCTAACGCAGGTTACCAGCCGCACCGCCACACTCAACGGCACGGCTGCCAGTGCAGGTGATTATCTGGTCGTGTTGCAGGTGCAAGACAGCGCGGGCGCAATCGGCACGCAGGTTTTCACCGTCACAGTCGGAGTCACCGGATACGAGGTTTATCTGCCTCTGGTCGTGAGAAACTACTAAAACCGTGTGTTGGCCACTTTGTCTATCCGCTCGTCTTGGATTTCATCGATTCCAGGTATCTACTCAGGCTGTTCGTCCGAGCAGTGGCCCGCGCTCAAAAAAGAGAGAGATGGGGGGGCGAGGGCGGCGATCCTTCGGCTTCGCTCAGGACAGGCGCCGCTCTCGCCCCCCCCCCCTGGGGTAGGAGGGCCAGGTGTTTATAGCCTGTAGTTCGAGTAGCCAATGTGGTTGGGGCTTGTCTTTCAGTTGAAAGATGACCCCGCGATGTAATCGCGCGTGATTCTACCGCAAATTCGAGATTGTTGGGTCTTGCTATAGAACGGACGTATCTTCTCAATAATCCGGGGGGCGGGGGGTGTGAGGGCGGCTACGCCGCCCTCACACCCCCCATCTTCCCCTATTTATTGAGAAG
>JAFGED010000299.1 GCA_016931785.1 Anaerolineae bacterium | reverse complement strand
TTTGAGCAAAGCGAAAAGTTGCCATAGGAATCTTTTCATGCATATCCACCGTCTCGACTCTGCCAACCGGCGCGACTTGCGTCGCTATATCGATTTCCCCTTCCAGCTTTACCGCGAGAGCGGGCTGTGGGTGCCGCCGTTCGTGGGCGAGATGCGCGCCCAGCTCGATCTCAACCGCCATCCGTTCTATGAGCACTCGGAGGCGGCCTTTTTCCTCGCGCTGGAAGGTGGGGAGGTCGTGGGCCGCATCGCTGCGCTCGATAACGCCCACTACAACGAGTACCATCAGAAGCGGACGGCTTTCTTCTGTCACTTTGACGTGGTGAATGACCCGGCCGCCTCGCGCGCGCTCTTCGACGCGGCCTTCGACTGGGCGCGCGGGCGGGGATTGGACGAGATGTGGGGGCCGCAGGGCCTCGTCGCCGCCGATGGAAAAGGATTGCTGGTCGAGGGGTTCGAGCACCGCCCGGCGTTGGGCATCGCCTACAACTATCCCTACTATAGCGAGCTGGTCGAGGATGCAGGTTTCGAGAAGGGAGTCGATCTCGTCTCCTGCTACACGAATCGGGAGATGGAGGTCTCGGAGCGCTTTTTGCGGGTGGCGGAAAAGGTCAGGCGGCGCGAGGGTTTTCGCATCGTGCGCTTTCGTAACAAGACCGACCTGCGTGCGGTGGTTCCTCTTATAACCGATATCTACAACAAAGCCTTCGCCGAGGTGCAGGGGTACGTGCCTCTCACCGAGACAGAGACGCGCGTGATCGCCGACCGCATCATCTCTGTCGCCGATCCTTCGCTGATCGCGATGTTGATGAAGGGAGACGAGGTCGCGGGTTTCGCCATCACGTATCCCGATCTATCGGCTGCCATCCAGCGCTGCAAGGGCCGGATGTGGCCGCTGGGTTGGTACTATTTGATGCGCGAGTTCAAGCGCACCCCATGGCTCAACTACAATGGCGGGGGGATCTTGGCGCAGTATCGCGGCGTGGGCGGGGATGCCTTGCTGTACGTGGAGCTTTACCACATGCTGATAGACCATCCGCAGTACCAGCATGCCGACCTCGTGCAGATTCAGGAGACCAACACCCGCATGATGCAGGAGCTGCAACTGGTCCAAGTCAAGCCGTACAAGCGCCACCGCGTCTACCGGCGTTCGCTGCGTTGACGGACTTGGCCTATCCTAGATCGGGTGCAGCCCAATGGCCCTTCTCGCGTCATCAGCCTGGAGGCGGGCGTGGCGATGGTCGTCACCGACCTGCATGGAGACTGGGATGTTTGCCGTCGCTACCGTCGGAGGGGTTTCACCAACAGCGCGTTTTGGTGGCAGGGCACATGGCCTGCAGCGGTGGATATGCGTTGGTTGCCGGCGGACGCCAGCTTCGGCTGGCCAGCTTCGGTCACGCGCATCCCTTTGAGGAAGGGCGCTATTTGCTCTTTGACATGGAAAGGCCGGTGCGGCAGGCTGGTGAATTGCCCGGCGGGCTGGGAAGTGTGCTCGCGTAGCGCCCTATCTGCGCCTATAGGATATCTTGCAGGCTGATTCCCCGTTCCTTGGCTCGCCTGTCTAGCCACTCCTTGCGATCCGCTGGAGGCAGAGACGACGCGTCTTCGGGGCGGCGTTCCAGGTGGAGCGCACCGCTAGGACAGATGGTGACGCACTGCCCACATCCCACGCAGCGAGATACGTCGACCTCGCAGATGTCCTCTGGCACCGCGAGCGCTTTGAACTGGCACTGCTGGACGCATTCGCCGCAGCCGATGCACGCGTCGGCGTCCACGACGGCGTAAAAGTCGGAGCTGACGGCAGCGGTGGGGATACCGAACTCGACCACGCTGCGCAGTATCCCGCAGCAGCAGGTGCAGCAGTTGCAGATGTACGAGTGGCCGTCCCGGTAGTTGCCGGTGGAATGGATCAGCCCGGCCTCCTCGGTCTGGCGCAGGATGTGCAGTGCCTCTTCCTTGGTGATGGGGCGATCTGGCCCGTCGCCCTGGAAGACGCCCTCCACGGGGGCAAAGACCAGGCAGGCTTCGATCGGGCGATCGCACCCTTTGCCGACGAGCTTTTGTTGCACGCGGCAGATGCAGTCGCGCACGCCCCACGACTTGGCGCTTTCGATGAGCTCCACGGCGCGCTCGTAGGGAAAGACCTCCACATCGACGGGGATCGCCTCGCTGACGGGGATGACGCGCTGGACGGCGGGCGCGATTTCGACGAAGCCGGCTCCCCGTGTCTCGTAGAAATACTGCTCGAAAAGCTCGGCCAGTTCAGCGTCCATCCGGGGCAGTTGGTCTTCATAGATACCGACGACGAAGGGCATGAGCCTGAATAGAAGGCGCCTTTCCTCTACTCTGACGCGAATCTGCCCCTTGCGCACCATCTGCTTGAGCATGCGGGAGGCGACCTTGGCGTCGATGCCAGCACGGGCTGCGATCTCGGCCGCCGGCTCGTACGTCAGGCGCATCACACAGGCCAGCGCCGCTTCCTCTGGGGTAAAGATTTTTTCCAAGAGCCGCAGCTCGACGCCGCTCTCGGTGACGGGAAATCCGTTGGGAATCTTGTCCAGTCGCTGGGCCAACTTGCGATAAACGTCATCGGTCATGGTTCACTCTCCTTGTTTTCTAAAGGATGGTGTCCTATTAGCGGGCTGGCTGCTTGCGGCGCGCCGCGCGCTGTAGTTCCCAGTTGCTGCGAAAGTCTTGTAGCTCGCGGGAAAGCGTCATCCAGTCATCGACCAGGAAGACAAAGCCTGTGACTTCGGTGGAAAACATATAGTGGTTGAACCACAGTCGCAGCCACTCTTTCTTGACCGGGTACTTGGAGATCTCGATCACTACAGCGGTCATGCCCCAATAAGGCCGCAGCCAGTCCCGGCGGGCCGGTTTCTCTTTGGAAGGGTCAAAGATGTGGGAGAATTCCGTGGGGCGCACGATTTTAATCCGAGAGTAGGAGATAGCGAGGGGATAGACCGGCGTCTGGATTTGGAAATGACCCGGTCTGCACTGCACCCAGGCCATCCGCCGGGCCATGAAAACGTAGGCAAAGATGGCGAAACTGGCCAGTGCCGGGACGAGAATTAGCGGGCGGAGTGAGCTAGGAAGGAATCGAATGCGCGGTGCCAAAAGCCACAGCACGCCCGAGGCCAAGGCGACCAGCAAGCTGGCTATTCCCCACTTTTGCCACATGCGTTCGTATATCAGAAGGCGAAAGCGCTTTCCCTGTTTCTTGGGCATGGTCCTTGTCTCCTGTGGATTGGGCAGCCTCCGGCAGGTCGCCATCTTGGCATGTGTTCGGTGCCGCCAAGTAAGCGTTCAAAAACAACTTGTGTTTTTCCCGTTGTCCAGGGTGATTTTGCCCAAAAAGTGCGAACTTGTTTTTGAACGCGGCCTAAGTATACCATCGGCGGGGGTGGTGGACAAGTGGAAATTATCGAGGCCCGCCCGTGTCTCGTCACGGGGCATTGGGGCGGGGGGAAAACCTTGACGCGTCATCCTCCGCGTCGGGAAAAAGCCTGGTCGAGACTGGCGGTTGGGGTTTGCGGCGGCTACCGGAAAATTGCTCAAGGCAGTGGTTGACTTGTTTGCCAAGAGAGGTATAATTAGCGCATTGAAAGTCTCCTTTGGGAAGGCCCAGTTGGAAGCCATCAGGAGGATGTTCGCTAATCTGCTATGACCCTCTAGGGTCGAGTCTGTGGTTTTTCCAGCCGTAGTGGAGGTAAGTATGGCGCTGAAGGGGAACCTGCGGGATTTCAGCACAACGCAGCTACTCAATCTGATCAACTTGGCCCGCAAGACGGGTACGCTGGCGATTGATGCGCGCGACGATCGTGCTCGACTTTCCTTCAGGGAAGGCAAGCTTGTCTATGCGACGCTTGGACAAGATGCCCATCTAGCCGCGATCCTGCACCGGGCAGGCAAGCTCTCCGAGGAACAAGCCCGCACAATTCAGACACAGGCCAGCGCAAAGAGCGATAAAGAGTGGGGCCTGCTGCTGATTAACGCCGGTTACGTGAGCCAGTCCGATATTCTCCAGAGCGTACATGCCTACATCCTCGGCAATGTTTACCCTCTTTTCACCTGGCCGGATGGGAATTTTCGCTTCGAGTCGAATGTGCTGCCGTTTGGGGACCGCATTAACGTCTCCATCGATCTGGAAAATGTGATCATGGAGGGCAGTCGCCGCTTGAAGGAGTGGGAGCGGCTGCAGGATGAGTTGCCCAACCTCGATATGGCGCTCAAGTTTGCCGATCGCCCGGGCGCCAATATGCGCAATATCAGTATGAGTGTCGAGGAGTGGCGTGTCGTTTCTTTCATCAATCCCCGCAACACGATTCGCCAGATCGCCCAGTATAACAACATGAGCGATTTCCAGGTTCGCAAGATCGTTTACGGCCTGTTGCAAGCGGGTCTGGTGGAGTTGGTCCAGCCCGAGGGCGTGATCCCGCGTCCAAGACCGGGAGCGCCCAGCCCGGAGACTCCCTTGACTACGCGTCGCCCTGCCGTTAAGCGAGGTGTCGTTCTGCGGTTAATCGATCGTATTCGGAAGCTCTAACTATGCAGACTGTCAAAATGGTGGTGACCGGCCCTTTTTCGGCCGGCAAAACGGAATTCATTCAGGCCATTAGTGAGATCGATGTCGTCGCGACGGAGCGAAAGATAAGCCGTCCGGAGGAGCGCGTCAAGGATCAGACCACAGTGGCGATGGACTTTGGTCGCATAACCGTGGACGACGATTTGGTGCTTTACCTTTTCGGTACTCCTGGCCAACGCCGCTTTGACTTTATGTGGGAGATTCTTTCTGAGGGCATGCTTGGCTTCATCGTTCTGCTCGACAGCGTGCGGCCGGAGACATTTCGTGAGGCTAGAAGTATTCTGGATACATTCCGCTCTTACGCGCCTGTACCCTACGTCGTTGCCGCGAACAAGCAGGATTTGGATGACGCGTGGCAGCCTGAGGATTTGCGTATCGCGCTTCGTATTCCGGGCGACGTCAAAGTTTTGCCTTGCGTAGCGACCGATCGAGAGAGTGTCAAAAACGTCTTGCTGGAGCTCCTGTACTCAATCCTCGAGGCGATGGATGGAGAAGGGGAGTCTGTGGACTGAGGTATCGGAGACAAATCCTCCTGTGTCCAAGGTGTGTTGTGCGAGGCGGTGCGAATTCCTTGTCGTCATACAGGTGTGAGATATTTCTCCAGCGGTCGAACTATGCGCAATGGCAAGTTCGACCGTTGCTTGTCACGCTGGCATCTTTGGCCATACTTGGGCGCAACGGGGATATAATTCGGGCGTGTTAAGTACGGAGTTGTGCTGGTTCTATGAGTTCTCTTGTTACTGATCGGGGCGTGGTTCACTACGAGACACATGGGCGTGGACGGCCCGTGATCTTGCTGCATGGTTGGCTCGAGTCCTGGCATCCTTGGCGTGGGACCATGGAGGCCCTGAGCCGCAGCTATAAGGCCTACGCTCTCGACTTTTGGGGATTTGGCGAGTCCGGGAAGCAAGGCGGTACGTTCACGGTCGGCGATTACGTCGCCATGGTGGACCAGTTTATGGACCGGCTTGGGATTGAACGAGCACCCATCATCGGCCACTCGATGGGGGGCACGGTTTCCCTCGGCGTGGCGCTGGACTATCCCGGTCGCGTTGAGAGGGTGGCGGTGGTAGGATCGCCTATCGTGGGCGATGGGTTGGCCCTCTTGCTGCGTCTGTCGGCGCGCCGTTCCTTGGCCGGTCTGTTCTATCGGTTCTTCCCGCTGGGTTCTCGCCTTCTCTCTCCAATCTATGCACGGGATTGGCAAACGTGGTACAAGATGTTTGAGGCGGATCTTTCGCGCACGACACTGGAATCCTTTCACTACAGCATCGCTTCACTGCGTCACACGGACTTGCGCCCCCGGATGTGCGAGATCGAGGTGCCGATACTGGGCATCTATGGCCGGATCGATCGCATCGTGGATCCCAAGCAGCGCAACGTGCTGGCAGATAGCGCGCCGATGGCCGAGATAAGCTATTTCGAGAGCTCGGGGCACTTTCCGATGTTGGACGAGCCCGAAAGGTTTTATCATGTACTGGTCGAGTTTCTAGATCGCTCGTTTGACTGAACGCGAAGGATTGGGAAAGCCCGCATGGGAGTCGACGTGGTTACCAATCGGAAGATGGATGTTCGTATGGCAGAGGTCCCTGCTTCGGCGGCTCAAGAATCGCCAAGGTATCTGCTTCCCAACAAGATGGGGCGGATCGTCCTCCTAGCACTGGAGGAGGTGATGGGCCGCAATGGCGTGACCGCTGTCTTGAACTTGGCCCGGCTCCAGCACAGGATCGGGAACTATCCGCCTAACAATTTTGTCAAGGACTTTGGGTTTGATGAGCTGGGGCAGTTGTTGCAGGCATTGGACGAGATGTATGGTCCACGAGGTGGGAGAGGGCTGGCGCGACGGGCTGGCCAGGCTTGCTTCAAGCTGGGAATCATAGACTTTGGGCCGATGCTCGGCATCGCGGATTTGACCTTTCGCATCCTGCCCTTAGGTATGAGGCTCAAGGTGGGGTTCGAAGTCCTGGCCCAGACGATGAACAAGTACACGGATAACCTGGTGGAATTGAGGGAGAGTGAGGAGCATTTTCACTGGATTATGGATCGTTGTGGTGTGTGCTGGGGGCGGACGTCTAGCTCGCCATGCTGCCATCTGGTCATCGGTGTGTTGGAGGAAGGGCTTTATTGGGTCAGCGGTGGCAAGAGCTTTTACATCGAAGAGGTATCCTGTATCGCTGCCGGAGATCGCACCTGTTCTTTCTTGATCGGCAAGCGCCCATTGGATTGACGATCGATGCGTAAATTTATTCTGCAGGACAGCCGTCTGATATTTCCTTTCAATGAGCCTGCGCGTAACTTGCGGGTGCTTAACAAACCCTTGTGGCTTTACCATCGAGACGTTCTGGCTTCCTACACCACTGAGGAGCGTGAGATCGATTCATTTGCCGGAATTGATTCCCAGCGGGTGGAGACACTGGTCTACCGGGACAACCTGTTTTTTGACCAGCACTTTTTGGACGAGTTCATCCGCCGGGCCCGGCGGTTGGGCAAAGCGTGCCGGGTCGCTTTTGCGCTAGACGATCCGGCGATCAACGCCCATGCCATTCATCTGCAGCAGGGCATCCGTCCCGAGGGGAATGTATACGTTGCTGATATGTGGTATTTCCCCTACGGCGTCGAACCCATTGTGCGCCCCCTCGTTATGGATACCGAGTCGCGCCAGGCGGGTTACTATCACGTCCCAACGCACATGTCAAACGAGAAGGGCGACTTGACGTATCATCTGCCCACCAAATCCTTCTGTTCGATCGAACATTGGATACACACCATCACCGCCAACATCTTCTTTGGCGTGTTTTCCGAGGGGGCGCGCTTGGAGCGTGATATCGAGCGTAGTGCTTTGAAGCAACTCAAACTCCTGTGGCATGGGATGTTGGAACGAAAGCAAGCGGGCATGTCGTCGGGCGCGGTACACATAGGACGCAATTGTAGTATCGACCCTTCGGCCGTCATTCAGGGACCGACGTACATCGGTGACAACGTGAGCATAGGGGCGGGGTCGGTGATCGACGTGTCCGTCATCGGGAACAACGTGGATATTGGGCAGGATTGTCAGATTCAGCTCAGTGTGGTGTCGGATCGTGGGTTTCTTCCCTTCCGCGCCGCGCTTTTTATGAGTGTGATGATGGAAGATTCGATGGTGGCGCAGAACACGTGCTTGCAGTTCTGTAGCATCGGGCGTAATACCTTCATTGGTGCTGGCAGTACTTTTACCGACTTTAACCTGGTGCCCAAGCCTATCCGCGCAATGGGGGGGGATGGCGCTCTGGGGGATACAGGTATGCCGGTTCTAGGTGGCTGTGTGGGGCACAATTGCTTCATCGGCTCGGGTATGGTCGTGTATCCGGGCCGAGCGGTTGAATCAGACGTTATCCTGGTGGCCTCGGATGAGCGTCGCGTGATTACCAAAAACGTCTGTTACGAGGACAGCGATCATTTTGGCATCAAGGATGGAAAAGAGTTCCATCGGCGCTTGTATGACCCCGCCTCAGCCAGCGTTGTATGAGCAGTTTTGCTTTTGTCATTCATCCTGTTGATCCCAAGCGGGATGTAGCGCGCAAGTATCCGCATCTGGCAAGGATATTGCCCGCGAGGTTGGTTCACTTTTTGGCGCGTTTCTGGCCGCCGGTCTGCCTTTCGCACGTTGCCGGCGTGCGTTCGGAGGATACGGGAAAGGAAATAGAGGGTTGGTTGGTGGCTTGCCCGTTTACCGCACGGCAGGCACTCGAGTTGCCAACCCGGACAGTTTACAATAAAATAATTGCAGCGGGCCGGCTGGCACAGCGGTTGGGCGCCCAGATATTGGGGTTGGGGGCTTTCACGTCCGTGGTAGGCGACGCTGGTATGACCGTCGCGCGGCATCTTGATATCCCTGTCACGACGGGGCACAGTCTCACTGTAGCGATGGCGCTCGAAGCGCTGGAGGAAGGGGCGCGTTGCAAAGGCATCCGGCTGGAGTCGTCTACCGTGGCTGTGATCGGCGCGACGGGGAGCATTGGCCGGGCGTGCGCTGAGCTGCTTGCCCCGGCGGTGGATAGGCTGATTCTGGTTGGCCGCTCAGAGTCCAGGCTGGCACAGGTCCGGGCGCAAGTCGAAGGGGCCAGGACCCGGCAGGTGCGCACCTCGATGCAGGTCGAGGAGGTGTGTGAGGCGGACCTGGTGTTGAGCGCTACCAGCGCTGCCGACTCGGTCATCCAGCCTGAATATCTCAAGCACGGTGCGGTCGTGTGCGATATAGCCCTTCCGCCGGATGTCTCGCCGCGTGTGAAGCAAGAGCGGAGCGATGTGTTGATTGTCGCGGGGGGGTTAGTGGACGTGCCGGGTGAGGTCGACTTTGGGTTTGACTTTGGGCTTTCGTCTGGCAAGGCCTATGCCTGTATGGCAGAGACGATGGTGTTGGCACTGGATGGGCGATACGAAAGCTACTCACTTGGCAAGCATATTCGGGTTGAACAGGTCCACGAGATCGCTCGACTGGCTCGAAAGCATGGCTTTCGATTATCGGCCATCTGTTGATGCATCTCTTGGTGCATGTTCGCAGCAGTGTGGCTGCTGGCCATATTAAGGAGGAATTATGTCCGAAGGTAGAATGCTCATAGTGGAGGACGATTTCGACATCTCCAACATGTTACGCATTTACTTCCAATCGCATGGCTACGAAGTGGCTGTGGCTCAGCGAGGTGAGGATGCGTTGGAGATGTGCCGGAAGCAGTTGCCTCACATCATTGTGCTTGACATAATGCTACCGGACATGGATGGCTATGACGTTTGCCGCGAGTTGCGGAACAATCTCCGTACCAGCCACGTTCCCATTATCTTTTTGACTCAAAAGGACGAGCGTTCCGACAAAATTCATGGCCTTGAACTGGGCGCCGATGACTATATCACCAAGCCCTTTGACCTGGAGGAGCTCAAGCTGCGGGTCAAGAGCGCCATTTCTCGTGCGACCATCCAGAGCCTGACCAACCCCACTACCGGCTTGCCTGGCGGCCGGTTGATTGAGGATCAGTTGCGGAATCTAATGCGGCGAGATGGTTGGGGCATTCTCTACGTGGGCCTGGTGGGGTTCGATGCATTCACGGAGGTATATGGTTTCGTGGCGGGTGAGGAGGTGCTGAGATTCATGGCGATGATCCTGGGCCAGTCGCTGGACAGTTTGGGGACGCCCAACGATTTCATCGGCCACATCGGCGGGGATGATTTCATCGTCATTTCCGCTGACAAAGGGTCGGTCGATGCGATGGTGGAGGATCTGACGCAGCGCTTTAATGACGGCGTGGGGACGCATTACGACTGGCAGACGCGAGAGCAGGGGTACCTGCTCGTGCGCGACGAGGCGGGTAACGAGACCAAGGTCGATCTGATGACTGTTGCTATCGGTGTGTTGACTGAGGATGATGGTCCCTTCTCCGACATTCGCGAGATTACCGAGGCTGCTGCTACTGCGCGGCGCGAAGGGCGGGAGGCTAAGTCTTAGGTTCGAACCTCGAGTTGGTAAATCGTATGGACGTGCGTGTAGAGAAACGCCAGTTCAAGGTGCCTTCCCCTCAAAAGCGGCCGGCAGGCCACGAGGAGGAAATGGGGCGTCCTGTTCTTGAGGTCAAGGTTGACGGCGGCCTGGATCTGGAGACGACGTTGGATTCGCTGCTTTCAAGTGCTCATCAGGTCGTAAACTATGACGTCGCTGAGGTTGCACTCTGGGATGAGGAGCGACAGTGCTGCGTGACGCAGGATTGGCGCGGAAGTCGGGCCTATGCTTGGGAGGCGGGCGGTGTCTATCAGCTTGACGAGGGATATGCGGGCTGGATAGCACGCCATCGGGAGGCGCTTTTCATTCCCGATATCAAGGCCCGGCAGGACGTGCGTCCCAAGTCGGACGAGCGTGGATATCCTTTCCGATCATATGTTGGTGTTCCGCTGCAAAGTCAAAGTCGGTTTATCGGCACGCTGGGGATGTTCGGTTGTCGCAAGAATGCCTTCACGGAGCGCGACCTGGAGATTTTGCAGGCGATCGGAAATCAGATGGCGATAGCTTTGGAGAGCGTCTATCTTTACGAGGAGGCACGACGCCGCGCTGCGGACCTGGCTTCTCTCGCGGCGATTTCGTCCACCATGAGCGAGTCGCTGGACCTGCAGCACGTGCTGCAGACGATCACCTCGGCGGTATTGGAGGTATTAGGTTGCCAGCGTGCAGCGATCTATGTATTCGACGAGTCGCGGCAGGTGTTGCGCTTGGAGATGATTCAGGGATTGGGCGGGAAATATGCGCCGGAGCCGAAGGCGCTTGAGCTGGATCGCGACGGACGGGCTTGCGCCTTTGTAACTGGAGAGCCGTGTATCTTTGCAGGTTTGCAGGATGACGTGCCCATGGCGGCACGCGAGGGATTCCGTGCGTTCGCAGATTTGCCGCTCAAGCGGGCCAACCGTCCCGTCGGTATGCTCTCCGCGATGTTCACCAAGCCACACGGCTTTTCCGAAACGGATGTCGAGTTGCTCAGCACGCTGGCAGATCAGGCGGCGATCGCGATTGAGAACGCGCGGATGTACGCGCAGACGGATGAAAAGCTCCAGCGCTGGATGGAGGCGCTGGAGGGCTTTGGGCGCGTGAGCCGCAAGATCAACGACACCCTCATGCTGGATGACATTTTGCCCGTGATTTTGGAGGAGGCGGCGCACCTGTCCGGCGCAGCTTGTGGAGCGATTGTGCTCTTGGGTGAGAGTGGCGAGCTGGGCCTGGGAGTCCATACGGGGTATTCGGAAGAGGGGGTAGGGCGCATCCGTATGGTGTTGCAGTCGCCGGAGGCGCATTCTGCGTTGGCAGAGGTGCTGCGCACCGGTCAGTCCTTGGTTATTCCCGACATGACTACCAGCATAGGCGGGACCGGTTTCGAGGCGGGCTCGCGTTCCATGTTGATCGTGCCTGTCTTTTACGCGGAGGCGCTGACCGGCGTGATTCTCCTGGAAAGCGCGGCGATGGCGGTGTTTGGCCAAGAGGCTTTGGGATTTGTCGAAGGGCTGTCGGCTCAGGCCGCTATCGCCATCGGCAACAAGCGGCGCTATGATGAGCAAGTGAAACAGCGGGACCTGCTATCTCAGCGGGCGGACCAGCTCGCGATGGTGCTGGAGGTTAGCAGGGCGTTGCGCTCGGACCGGCCCCTGGCTGAAATACTGGAAGAGGTTGCGTATGCGATCGAGGAAGCCGTGGCGTTCAACGTGGTGTTGATCGGCGTCCTGGAGGGCGCTCCAGCCAACATGCGATGGGCCGCTGCGGCAGGGATTCCCATTACGACTTTTGAGGGTATGAGGCAGGCGCTCAAACCTTGGTTCGATGTGGCAGGGGTGATGAGCGCCGAGTTTCGCATCAGCAACAGCTATTACATTCCGGCCGAGAGGCAAGCGCATTGGCGTGGTCGCCTGGCTATGTATGATTATGAGGAAGCCGGGGATGCTATACGCCACCCCGGGCGTTGGCATCCCCAAGATGTCCTGCTTGTCCCTCTCATCGGCCCCGGTGGGGACACGCACGGCGTTCTCTCCGTGAGCCAGCCGCGGGATGGCCGTGTGCCCGACCACTCTACCGTCGAGGCGCTCGAGATCTTTGCAGCGCAGGCCGCGCTCGCCGTCGAGAACGCGCGCATGGTGGAAGAGCTGGAGCGCCGCGCCGACACGTTGGCGTTATTCAACGAGGTCAGCCGTGCGGCTATTGCCGAGGTGGAACTGGCCGATGTGTTGAATAGCATCGTCGTGATGGCGCCCAAGTTGCTGGGGTACGATCATAGTTTTATCTTTCTCTTGGACGCCGAGAGCAAGCGGTACACACTGCAGGCCGTGTATGGGTTCGCGCTGGAGAACATCTCGGCTCACAGCTTTGCCCGCGGCGAAGGCCTGGTGGGGTCGGTGGCTGAGAGCGGCATGCCACTGGCGATTGACGATCTGGCGAAGGAGTCGAGCTCGTTTCTTGCTTCTGCGAGAGAGGAAGTGGGGGCTGTGCTTATGGCCCCTCTTTCGGCCGGTGGTGGAGTTGTCGGCGTTCTGTGCGTGGGCTATCGGGAGCCCCATAGATTCTTTCCCGCGGAGGTGGCGACACTTTCCGCGCTGGCCGACCAGGTATCCGCAGCGGTGGACCACGCGCGCCTGTTCGACCGGGTGAGCCGGTTCTCGCAGGAACTTGAGCAGCGTGTCGAGGAACGCACCCAGGAATTGGCCGAGACGATGAGCGATCTGACGGTGGAGCGCGATCGGGTCGAGACGCTCTACCGGATTACCTCGCAGCTTTCCTCCAGCCTTGATTTGGACCATGTGCTCAACCGGGCCTTGCAGTTGCTCGTGGAGGCTGTGGGGGCCGAGCAGGCGTTTATCTTTCTGCTAGACCTGCAGACGGGGGAATTGCTCTGCCGCGCAGCCCGAGGAACGAGAGATGAGGCATCCTATGTCGGGAGAACGATCCGCTTCTCTCGGGGTGAGGGCCTGGCGGGGTGGGTGGTCGCGAACCGTCAAGCGGTCATCGTGCCGGATACGCGAAAGGATGAGCGCTGGCAGAAGCCACAGGAGGGGGCGCGGGAGTACCGTTCCGCTGTAGCTGCCCCCCTCACTGCTGGGGATGCGGTTTTGGGAGCGCTGCTGCTTTTCCACGCGCAAACCAACTACTTTGTGGAGGAACACTTGCGCTTGGTGGAGACGGCCGCCACGCAGGTCGCCAATTCGATCAACAACGCCGAACTGTACAAACTGATCCTCGAGCAGACCGACCGGCTGGGCCGTATGCTCAGAGGGCAGGAGGTTGAGGCGAGCAAGAGCCAGGCCATCCTGGAAGGCGTCGCGGATGGCGTGATGGTGGCCGATGCTCAAGGGCAGGTGATTTTGTTCAATGCCGCTGCGGAGCGTATTCTGGGCCTGCAGCGGGAGGAGGCGCTGGGGCGCTCGACCAGCGAGATGCTCGGCCTGTACGGCGGCCAGGCGCAAGATTGGATGGAGGCGATCTCCAAGTGGCAGGGTGCGCAGGATTTGGAGGAGTATCTGGCGGCCCGCCTAGAGATCGGTGGCCGGATCGTCAGCGTGCACCTGGCGCCGGTCTTGATGGGCGAGGAGTTCCTGGGCACCGTCTCGGTCTTTCGTGACGTGACCGCAGAGGTGGAAGCCGAGCGGGCCAAGAGCGAGTTCGTCTCCACGGTGTCGCACGAACTGCGCACGCCGATGACGTCGATCAAGGGATATGCTGATCTTCTTTTGATGGGGGCGGTTGGCTCGCTTTCGGACGATCAGCAGAGGTTTTTGACGATCATCAAGAGTAACACAGATCGCCTCACGCTTCTGGTCAATGACCTGTTGGATATCTCGCGGATCGAGAGCGGGCGTTTGATATTGACCCCGAGGGTCGTGCACATAGACGATCTGATCACTCAAGTCGTCACAACCCTGGGGGCTCGGGCGGCGGAGAGGGCCTTGGACCTGCATACGGATTTGCCGCAGGTGCTTCCCGAGATTTTCGTCGATCCGGATCGCGTGATCCAGGTTTTGACCAACTTGGTGGGCAATGCCTGCCGCTATACGCCATCTGGCGGCAAGATCGTCGTGTCGGCTCGCGCCAAGGGCGACGAGATACACGTTTCTGTGCGGGATACGGGCATCGGCATCTCGGAGGATGATCAAAAGAGGCTCTTCTCGCGCTTCTTTCGCTCCGATGACCCGGTGGTTCAGGATGCGCCGGGCACTGGCTTGGGTCTCTCCATCACCAAATCCTTGGTGGAGATGCACGGTGGCCGGATTTGGGTTGAGAGCAAGCTGGGCAAGGGGAGTACATTCACGTTCACCTTGCCCACAGCCCAGGCTTGGGAGTCCTCCCGGGTCGGAGGTGACTTTGGGCGAACATCGAAAAAGGTGCTGGTCGTCGAAGACGATACTGACATAGCCAACCTGATTTGCCTGCATCTCGCCGGGGATGGCCGGGAGGTCATGATCGCGCAGCGCGGGGATGAGGCGCTGGAGATGGCGCAGCGCGAGCGCCCAGACCTGATCACGCTTGACGTCCTGCTTCCAGACGCCGATGGTTTTGGTGTGCTTGAGCAGCTAAAGTCGAATCCCATCACGCGGGGGATTCCGGTGATCGTCGTCTCTATCTTGCAGGATCGCGACGATGGTCTGCGGATGGGGGCAGTGGATTATATCACAAAGCCGATTGATGAGGAGCGGTTGGTGCGTTCTGTGCGCCGCGTGTTGGTGAGAGGTGGCACCGTGCTGGTGGTGGACGACGACAAGGACAATCTCTCGCTGATGCGTGAGGCGTTACGCGCTCATAATTTTGGCGTGCGGACGACCACGCGGGGCAAGCGGGTCCTGCGCGTGGCACGCGAGGTGCAGCCTGCCCTGATATTGCTGGATTTTCATTTGAGTGATCTGGATGGGTATGACGTGCTGAAAAAGCTCAAGGATGACCCTGTCACTCAGAACATCCCCGTCATTATGATCACGGGCAGCTCGGTGATTGATGATGCGAAGCGACAAAAAGTACTTGCGTTAGGGGCCGCTAGCTTCATGGCCAAGCCATTCTCTGTCGAGGGATTGATCGATGAGATCGAAACGGTCCTCTGGGGGAATGGCGGAACCGGTAGTAGTTGAAAGCGTGGTGGAGGAAAGTTATGCCGAGAATCCTCGTTGCTGAAGATGAAAGAGATATTCGTGAGCTGATCGGTTTCACGCTGCGGTACGCTGGCTTCGAAGTGGAACTGGCGACCAACGGCGCGGAGGCGGTAGAGAAAGCCCCTCAAGTGCAGCCTGATTTGATCATGCTGGACGTTCGTATGCCCAGGGTGACGGGATACGAAGCCTGTCGTATGTTGAAGGAGAACCCGGTCACAGCCGAGATCCCGGTCGTTTTCCTGTCGGCCAAGGGGCAGGAGGTCGAGATCGAGCAAGGCTTGGCCTCGGGGGCGTTGGAATACATCGTAAAGCCCTTTGCCCCGGATGATCTGGCCAATCAGGTCAGAGACATTCTGAAGCGAGTGGGGGCCCTGGATTAGCAGGTGGTTTGTCGATACTTGGGTGATGGTCTGCGATGAGCGCTATTGTCATTAAGGAAGGCCTCGTTCACTACGAGGTGATAGGGCGTGGACAGCCGTTGATTTTCATTCACGGCTGGCTGGGCTCGTGGCGCTACTGGGTGCCGGCGATGGAGCAGATGTCGGCCAGGCATCGCACCTATGCCCTGGATCTGTGGGGGTTTGGCGATTCTGACAAGTTGAGTGCGTACTACAACGTGGGCGCGTACGTCGAACTGCTCAACGAGTTCCTTGAGCAATTGGGTATTCAGAGTGTGCCCATCGTCGGCCATGCGTTGGGAGGCTTGGTCGCGCTGGCGTTTGCCGCTCAGGCCCCGAGTTTGGTACAACGTGTGATGGCGGTGAGCGTGCCTGTGTTAGGCGAGGCTGTCAACCGGCCTCTGGCCGGTTTCGACGGTAATGGCGAGGCGCTGGCACGCCTGGTATCCCGACGCGCCAACTTCCCAGAGGTGGAGATGGAAGCGCGCAAGACCGATGCGAACGCCGTCGTCAACAGCGTGCAGTCTGTGATGGGGTACGACCTGCGCGACTTACTTTCACCTCTCGTGGAGACGCCTGTGCTTCTGACATATGGCGGCGATGATCCCCTCATCAGGATGCCTGAGCCGGACTGGTTGGAAGATTTTGACGACAACGTGCGCTCCATTTCTTTGACCGGCGCTCAACATTTCCCGATGTTGGAGGAGCGCAACAAGTTCAACCGACTCCTGATGGATTTCCTCGACGCCGGTAGTGACCTGGAATCCCTGGCGCTGAAAGAGGAGTGGCAACGCCGCTTCCGATGAATACTGGCAATTAGCTGGTGGCCGTTGGCTTTTGGCTGCTAATGGCTGATTGCTTGCCGCTAATTGCGAACATGTCCATCTCCCGGCTGCTGGCTGTCATTCGTAAAGAGCTCCGCCACATCACGCGCGATGCGCGCATCCTTTTCCTCGTGACCGTTGCCCCAGCTTTTTTGTTGGTCACTCTTTCCTATGTTTTCGCCCTAGATGTGGGACGGATCAACGTTGCCGTCCAAGATATGGATCGCACCTCGCTGTCGCGCGATTTCATCGCCAGCCTCAGCGCCGACGAGGATTTTGTCATTGTCGCCTACCTGCAGCGGAGCGAGGAGGTTGAGCCTTTGCTTGTCCGCGGCGCAGCCGATTTGGTGCTCGTCATTCCCCACGGTTTTACCGATGCGGCGCTGGCAGGAGGACCGGCCGAGATGCAGTGCATCGTCGATGGCTCCGATTCGATCACCGCCGGCCAGACGCTCGGCCTGCTGCAACAGCGCGTGACCGATTTCGTCGCCGATCTCTTGGGCCAGCGCTCGGTCGACGTCGGGATTGGGCTTCGCGTCGACGACCGCGCCTGGTACAATGAGACGCTCAAGTCGCTGGTCAGCATGGTGCCTGGTATGCTGGCCGTCATTATGTGCATGCCCGCGCTGGCCTTGACGTTGGCGCTGGCCCGCGAGAAGGAGACCGGTTCTTTCGAGGGGTTGATCGCCACGCCGGTTCGCAGAACTGAGTACCTGGTCGGAAAGCTGGCCGCCTATGTGATCGGCGGTATGGCGAGCCTTGTGGTTGCTTGGTTCATCGCTATGCAATGGTTTCGCGTCCCTTTCCGCGGCGGGTACCTCGATTTTCTCCTGCTCGCCGCTGTTTACCTGTTTGCCAGCATGGGGGTCAGCCTGCTGGTAGCCAACTTTGTGCGCAACCAGCAGACGGCAATGTTCCTCGTGCTGATGATCTTTTTCATCCCCAGCTTTTTCCTTGCCGGCCTTATCACCCCAGTCTCTGATGAGCCTATCGCGCAAGCGGTCGCTTATGCCCTGCCCACTACGCATTTTATCGCCATCTGCCGCGGTGTGTTTCTAAAGGGATTGGGCGTGGGTTCCCTTTGGAGGCAGGCATCGATTCTGTTGGGGACGGGTGTCGTCTCACTGGCGGGCAGTTTGGCGTTGCTCAGGAAAAAGATTCGTTGAGGCGTGGAGGTTTTGTGTTTCTGCGTGTCTGGGGTCTAGTGCTGAAAGAGTTCATCCAGTTCTTGCGTGACCGGGTGATGACGGCTTTTATTCTCACGTTACCCATCCTGCAGTTGATCTTGCTGGCGCAGGCGACCGGTTCCCGCATCTCTGACCTGTGTGTGGCGGTGTTGGATTTCGATCGTTCTGCAGAGAGCCGCAGGCTCGTCGCCATGTTGGATAACCAGCGGGAACTGAACGTCTGCCATTTCCCCAAGACGTTGGAGGAGTCTCACTTTTTGCTCGATCAAGGAGAAGCCACGCTTGCCGTCGTCATTCCCGAGGGCTTTGCCACTCATTTGGCCGACGCGTGGGCGGAACCTCACGTGCAGCTTGCCGCTGACGCGAGCAACAGCCTCCCTGGTTCGATTGCCCTGCGGGCAGCCAATGGGGCTATCCTCGGGTTTGCCGCCGACCGGGCCGCGGAACGCGGATTGACTGCGATTTCCCCCGTCGACCTACGCGCCACGGTGCGCTTCAATCCCGAGCTCAACGCCCGTCTCTTTTCGATGCCGGCGCAGGTGGGCTTTATCATCTATCAGGTGACGCTCACCATCACCTCCATCGGGTTGGCCCGCGAGCGGGAGTTGGGGACGTTGGAGCAGTTGATGGTGGTGCCCCTGCGGCGACTCGAGTTGATCGTCGGCAAGGCGATCCCGGCGCTCATCGTCGGGACAGTGAACTTTTTGTGTCTGTTGGCCATCACTGTTTTTGCCTTCGGGGTGCCGCTGCAGGGATCGCTATGGCTGCTCCTAGCCCTGACGCTGGTGTTTGTCGTCGCCGAGATTGGCTACGGGTTCTTGATCTCTTCCATCGCCCGCACGCAGCAGCAGGCTATCTTGCTCGTCTTTGTCCTGGCGATGCTCGACATGACCTTTTCCGGCTACATGGTGCGGATCAAGAACTTGCCGCTGGCGTTGCAGGCGATCGCGCAGGTGGTGCCTTTTAGCCATTACTTGGAGATCATCCGCGGGGTGATGCTCAAGGGGGCGGGGTTGGACGTGCTGTGGCCGCACGCGGCGGTGATGGCCGCGATCGGGGTGTTGGTCACGATTGTCGCCGTGCGCAGCCTGGGGCGGAGTCTGGATTGATTCGTGATGCGTGAGGTCGGAGGCATGATTCACGTATTACGTTTTGCGCATTATACCCCCGGCGGCTCGCCTTGGCACAGCAGGTCGTATAATGCCTTCACGAACAGCCGGTGCTCTACTGTATGAATGCGCTCCTCCAGGTCGTCCAGACTGTCCTCGGGGGTGATTGGCACGATCTCTTGCACAACGATCGGCCCGACATCCACCCCCTCGTCGGGCACCAGGTGCACCATCACGCCGGTGTGTGCGATCTCGCCTTTCTGGTATGCCTCGTAAGCGCGCTCGATGCCGTGCGTGCCGGGGAAGGTGCCCGGCAGGGCGGGGTGCAGGTTGATCACCTGCGAGGGGAAGTGCGCGAGGAAGGCGTTGGAGAACACGTGCATCCACCCGGCCTGCGCGATCCAGGTGACGCCGAAGGAACGGACGATGGATGCCAGATCGGCGTCGTACTCGCGGCGCGAGCGGCCCGCCTCGGTGTACGGAGCCAGGGGAAAGTAGATCACCGGCACGCCGTGCTTGATGGCCCGCTTGATGCCGTAAGCATCCCGCCGGTTGGAGACGACCAGCGCCGCTTCGACGCCAGGGAGTTTTCCCTCCTCGATGGCTTGCAGGATGGCTTCCAGGTTGGTACCAGAGCCGGAGATCAGGACGGCGATGCGTGTCATGAGTGCTCCTCAGTTTGTCGTGATTCGCTGCTCGGCAGCGTAAAGTAAAAGGTGCTGCCTTTTCCTATCTCGCTCTCGACGCCCACGTCTCCTCCCAGTTTTTCGATGATACGCCGGACGATAGACAGGCCCAGGCCGTACCCCTCGGCGCGCACCTGGTGGAGGCGCGTGAACTCGGTGAAGAGGCGTTCTTGTTCCTCTGCGGTGAGGCCTGCGCCGTTATCGCGCACCCAGAAACGCACCACGCCGTCCTGCGGCGTCGCTCCCAGCTCGACGCGCGGCGGCCGGCCACCGTACTTGAGGGCGTTGCTGACGTAATTGACCCATACTTCTTGTACCCACGGGCTGTAACCCACAGCCACCGGCCACTCGTCGGACGTGGATATCTCGCCTTGGTGTTCCGCGATCATCCCGCTCAGCCGCTCCGTCGCTTCGGAGACGATGGGGGCCATGTCCAGCGGACGGCATTCGATCTCTTCTTGCTTGCGCACGCTGGCCAGTAACAGCAGTTCGTCGACGATGTTGGCCGTCCTCTGGGCGTTCTTTGTGATGACGTGCATGTCTTGCAGGATTTCATGGGGCTTCATTTGAGCGCCTTCGGTTTCGAGCATCGTGCTAAAGGCCGTCAGCGCGCCCAGCGGGTTCTTGAGATCATGGGCCACGGTGTGCGCGAAAGCGTCCAGCTCGGCATTCTGCCTTTCCAGCTCCACCGTGTATTGCCGCAGCTCGCCGATCAGGCGCGCGTTGTTGATGGCGATGGCGACCGAAGCGGCCAGGGCCTCCGTCAGGTTCAGGTCGTCCTCCGTGAACGGCCCTACGACTTTGTTGACCATCTCCAGCGCGCCGATGATAGAACCGCGTACCTGGAGGGGGACTGCGAGCAGGGAGCGCGTCTGGAAGCGGGTCTGTTCGTCGACTCCGGCGAAAAAGCGGTCGTCACTGGCGGCATCGGAGATGATGACGCGCTCTTTGTGCTGCATGACCCAGCCAACGACGCCCTGGTCGGCGCGCACGTGCAAACCGACCGGCGACTGGTCCGGCTCGACCCCCAGTTGGTTGCAGGCGGCCCAACAGACCAACTCGTCTTTTTGTTCTTCATCCAGCAGCCACACCGACACGCCTTCTACGGCGATGACCTCCGTGACGATTCGCGACAGTTGTTCTACGATCTGATACTGGTTGAGTGAGGCGGTGAGTTGTTGCCCGAGTTGGTTGAGTTGGGACAGCGTGAATGCGTGCTGCCTCAGGGTTATCTCCGCTTTCTCATGTTCGATGTGGGCCGCCTCCAGCCTGGTCAGCATGCTGTTGATGGAGCGCGCCAGGCTGGATAGCTCGTCCTTGCCGGAGACGGGCACGCGTTTCGATAGGTCTCCGGTCGCGCCGATGCGTTCGACGTCCGAGTTGAGGCCCGTCAGTCGCGCCAATAACGGCCTCTCCAGGATCAAAAGTGCCACCAGGCCAAAGATCAGCCCGGCTCCCACCAGGGATAGCATGAAGTAGGATATGCTGCGTTCTCCCTGTTGGTAGATGTCCCTGGACGTCTGTAACTCCAGTACGAGCGCTGGCTGGCCATAGATGTCGTCGAGTCGCGTGTACCCGGCGATGGTGTCTGTGCCCAGCCGTCGCACTAGCGTAACACCTTCCGCCGAAAGCGGTTTGCGCAGGATTTCTGGCGCTTCTTCAAGGAGGGCCGAGGTGAAGGGGATCGACGTGCTTTCTGCCAGCAGTTCGATCTCAGCGTCGTCCAGGTGGCGGGCCATGATAAGGGCCCCCCGGATAGGCCCTTCCTCTTCGCTGGTCAGGATCGGGCGCGAGGCCACGATGAGGGGGCCTTCTTCAAGGATGATCAGGCCCTTGACGACGCCATCGGTCTCGGTGTGTCGTGCCAGTGGAACATCGCCCGTGGCGTGTTCGAGCAGGTTCCCTGGAATGGGGATCGGCTCCTTGCTTTGCAGATCGTAGCCTTTGCCATAGACCAAGGCGCCGTCGGTGTCGACGTACAGGATAAAGTTGAGCCGCGCGTTGGGAAAGGTCTCGTCCACCAGGTTGGAGTCGATGTAATCCTGATTGACGTCCTCGATGAATTCGTAGCTCTCATCCCGAGCAGCCCAGTCGAAAGTCAGCGCGTCTAGTGTGTCGACGTCGTTTCGAACGGAGGTTAGCACGCGTTCGAGGTTTTGCTGTACGTCCTCTTCTTCCAGCTTGGCAAAGCCGTCCAGTACGATGGTGCGTGAGATGACGTAGAGTCCGGCGATCAAGAGAGCCACGGTTAGGCCAATGCTGACCAACGTTCTGTTCCGCAGCGTCATTGCACCGTTCTCCTCATTCGACTAGGCTGTGTTGACATTGGGTCCTTCCCCGTGCAATTCCAGCGAGATTCTCAAGATGCCGCGCCGTTGCCAGGCCTAATGTCAACCCTACCTAGCACCTCGCATCCGGTCTTGGTGGGATGGTCTAGGATGCTGGCGTTGGATGGAACGGAGCGAATCTCCCACAGTACCAATATGTCTCCTCCTGCTGCGCCGAGAAGCACCGCGCCCAGCATGGTCAGCCACAAGCTGCCTAACGCCAGGCCGACGATGCCGGGCAGCAATCCGGTGACGGCGCCGGGAAGCAGCGAGCCGATGCGGTACGCGGAAGGTTTCAAAGGCATCTTGCAATGTGTGTAGGGCATCAGGCCTTGCCAACTGAACCCGAACTTGATCGCCTCATACGGCACCCGTCCGAAAAGCATCCAACCCAACGCGTGGAGCACTTCGTGGGCCAGACCGCCAAGGCCGAGCGCCAGTGCGAATGTCGCCAGTGCGAGAAGGTTGGGTCTCAGCGAGATTGTGTGCCCGGTGAACAGGTACAACGCGCCGAATCCCCCGGTCGTTATTCCCAGAAATATCAAGCCGAACACGTTTGCCCACAGAGACGATATGGTCGCGTCGATCTTTGTATCAGCCTGGTGTTCGACGTGTTCTTGAGCCATCGGCGTTGCCTCAATAGGGCTACTTGGGATTTGCAAGAAAATTACTCCCTGCGCCTTGATCCAGATTGCGTAACGACATGCCGATTCTAGCTGGTTCAGGCCTGTAAAGGCTTATCCTGATCGCCTTTTAAAGGACTCGAAGGTGTTTTTCATCGTGCCGCTGCGGAAAGGTATTCTCTTAGGAGGGCGGTGCTCCTGCCGCGATGTCGCTGCGGTTTTGCGCGCCCTCAAAATCAATGCACGCGACGCCCTGGTAGGCCTTTGTGCGGGCCTGTTCCAGGCTGGCGCCGATAGACGTCACCGCCAGCACGCGCCCGCCCGCCGTGATCAGCTTGCCGCCCGCCAGCTTTGTTCCCGCTTGAAAGACGACGGTATCGGGCAGCGCGTTTGCCTCCGCGACACCCGTGATCGGCTTGCCCTTTTCATATGTGCCGGGATAGCCGCCCGAGGCCTTGACCACGCAGACCGCGTGGGCGGGTTTCCAGCGCACGTCGATCTCGCTCAGCCGTCCCTCGGCGCAGGCCAGGAAGATATCGACCAGGTCGTTTTCCAGCAGCGGCAGCAGCACCTGGGTCTCGGGATCGCCAAAGCGGCAGTTGAACTCCAGCACGCGCATGCCACGCTCGGTGAGCATCAGCCCGGCGTAGAGCACGCCCACGTAGGGCGTCCCCCGGCCTCGCATGCCGTCCACCGTCGGCTGCAGGACACGCCTGTGTGCTTCCGCGATCACCTCCGGCGGCAGGTAGGGGGAGGGAGCGTAGCATCCCATCCCGCCTGTGTTCGGTCCCGCGTCCCCATCGCCCACGCGCTTGTAATCGCGGGCGGGGATCATGGGTACCACCGTCTTTCCATCGGAAAAGGCCAGCAGCGATACCTCCTCGCCTGCCAGGCAGTCCTCGATCAGCGCCTCGTCGCCCGCCGCGCCAAACACGCGCTCCTCCATCGTCTGCTGCAGCGCATTCTCCGCTTCCTCCATCGTCGCGCAGACGAACACGCCTTTGCCCGCTGCCAGCCCACTGGCCTTGACCACGATGGGGGCTTTTTGTCCGTGCAGGTAGGCCAGCGCCGCGTCGTAATCGTGAAAGATGGCGCCCACGCCGGAGGGGATGCCCTCCTCGATCAGGAAACGCTTGGAGAAGGCTTTCGATCCCTCCAATTGGGCTGCCGCCGAGGTCGGCCCGAAGACGCGCAGGCCGGCCGCGTTGAAGGCATCGACCAGCCCGGCGACCAGCGGGGCTTCCGGCCCTACTACCGTCAGGTCGATGTGCCCCTTCTTGGCGAAATCGACCAGGGCAGGGATGTCGGTGTCGGCGACGGCGACGTTTTCCGCGATCTCGGCCGTGCCGCCGTTGCCCGGCGCAACGAAGAGTGTGTCAACCTGGGGCGATTGAGCGATTTTCCAGGTCAGCGTGTGTTCGCGCCCGCCTGAGCCGACGACTAGAATGCGCATGGGGTGTTGCCTCCTTTGAAACTTTTGGTTTACCCTCACGGAAAAGCCAAGAGCTGCTTCTCTTGGCGTCATCGAACGTGTTACTCTAGATTCACCGGTTGCTGGCGCGTCTCTGCGTCCAGGAACTGGGCCAATCGCTTGCGGAAGAAGAGTTGGACCACTCCGGTGGGGCCGTTGCGGTGCTTGGCGATGATGATGTCGGCGATGTTTTGCTGCTCGCTCTCGGGGTGGTAGAGTTCGTCGCGGTAGATGAACATCACCACGTCCGCGTCCTGTTCGAGGCTCCCGCTTTCGCGTAGGTCCGCCAGCATCGGGCGCTTTTCGGTGCGCTGCTCGACGGCGCGGGAGAGCTGCGAGGCGGCCACCACGGGCACGTCCAGCTCGCGTGCGACGGCCTTGAGCGAGCGCGAGATGTAAGAGACCTCCTGCACCCGGTTTTCGGAGCGCTCGTCTCCCGACATCAACTGCAAATAGTCCAGGAGGATCAAGTCGAGCCCGTGCTCGGCGTGCAGCCGGCGGGCCTTGGTGCGCAGTTGCAGGACGGAGATCGAGGGGGTGTCGTCGATAAAGATGGGCAGGTCCGCCAGTTTGCCGGTGGCCTGGACAAAGAGCGGCCACTCGTCCTCGCGCAAGTCGCCCAGCCGCAGCCGCTGCGTATCGATGCCGGTCTCGGCCGAGACAATGCGCTGCACGATTTGCTCGGCTGACATCTCCAGGCTAAAGATCGCCACGCGCTGGCCGAAGCGGGCGGCGTTTCGCGCCATCGAGAGGCACAAGCTGGTCTTGCCCACTGACGGCCTGGCGGCGATGATGATGAAGTCAGAGCGCTGGAACCCGCCTAGCAGCCGGTCGATGTCGGTAAATCCGGTGGGGATGCCCAGCGGTTCGCCCCTGTGCGCGTAGAGGTACTCGATGCGATCATAGTAGCGGCGTATGACGTCCTGGACCGGGGCCAGGTCGCGCGTGATCCGGCGCTGGGAGACGTGAAAGAGCGCCTGCTCGGCTTGGTCCACCGTCTGGTCGATCTCTTCTGCCTCTTGATAGGCCAGCTGTGCGATCCGGCTGGCCGCACCGATAAGCCGTCTGCGCAGGGCGGCCTGTTCGACGATGCGGCCGTAGGATTCAGCGTGAATGGCGCTGGGGACGGCGTTGATCAGGTGCGTGATGTAGGCAGCGCCCCCGACCTCTTCCAGTTGCTCCCGTCGTTCCAGCTCGTCACACAGGGTCACAAAGTCGATCGGCTCGCGTCGTTCGTGGAGCGCCAGGATGGCGTCATAGATCCACGCGTTTTTCTGGATATAGAAGTCATCCCCCTTCAGGAAGGGGGAGACGCGGAACAGCGCTTCGGGGTCGATGAGGAGGGAGCCCAGCACGGCTTCCTCTGCCTCGATGTTGTGGGGCACCATCTTGTCAGGCGTCGCCATGTGGGGTTTCCTTATTGAATGGGCAGGTCGTCCAAATCTAGGCTGTCCACGAAATCGCGGAAGGCTTCCAAATCTTCGCCGTCCACGCCCTCGCTGATATCAGGCTCAGGCGTGATGCCGGTCTTGGTTATGACTTCATCTTCGACAAAGATGGGGGCGTCGCAGCGCACCGCCAGCGCGATGGCATCGGATGGACGCGAATCGATGTCCAGTTGCTGGCCGTTCACGTTCACATAGATGCGGGCGTAGAAAGTGTCGTCGCGCATGTCGTTTACGATGATGTGAGAGACCTCTCCGCCCAGCTCTGTGATGATGTTGTTGAGCAGGTCGTGCGTCATGGGGCGTTTGTGTTCGTGGCCTTGCAGGCAGATGGCAATTGCGTCCGCCTCGGGACGCCCGATGTAGATAGGGAGGTACCGTTCGACGCCAATCTCCTTGAGTATGACCACGCGGTACTCGGCTATCGGGTTTAGCAGGATTCTGTCGACTGTCACCTCGACCATGCGCCGCCTCCTGACGGGTTCCGGGGATGTTGATTCTTCGAATGTGGGTCTACCAAAATTATTATACCACAGGGGAAGCGAATGGGAAATTGCTGGTGATTACCCTGTGCTCGGGCGAACAGCCTGAGTAGATACTGAGAAAGCGTAACTACTCGGGCTGTTCGCCCGAGCAGTCTACCTCGCTCGAAAAAGGGAGAGATGGGGGTTTGGATAGCGGCGCCTGTCCTGAGGCGCCCCCCGAGCGAGTCGAGGGGCGAAGCCGACGGATGTGTTATTCGGCCAGGGCAGCTCAGTATATTCCAACCCTCACCGGAAGTCAAAACTGCGCCTCGCGGCCCTTCCCGCCACTTGCACTTCCCCCCTCATCTGAGTACAATGGAAGCATTACTCCCGATAGGAGGCGACGATGATGATGAGCATGAGTAGCGAGCGTGGCAAACTTTACCTGGGCCGCGAGTACGACCTGAAGAAAAGCCAGGTTGGCGAAAACCCCGTCTTCTACAAGGCTCAGCACCTGACCACCCACGGCGTCATCCTCGGCATGACCGGCTCCGGCAAGACGGGCCTGGGCGTCATCCTGTTGGAGGAAGTTTTGCTGCAAGGCCTCCCCGTCCTGATCCTCGACCCCAAGGGCGATATCGCCAATCTGCTGCTGACCTTCCCCGACCTGCGCCCGGAGGACTTTGGACCGTGGGTGGACGTGGAAGGGGCGCAGCGGAAAGGGGTGAGCGTCGAGGAGTACGCCGCCCAGGAGGCCGCCAAGTGGCAGAAAGGGCTGGCGGATTGGGGCGTTACCGGCGAGCGCATCGCGCAGTTGCGCCGGGCGGCGCAGTTCACCATCTTTACTCCCGGCTCCGAGGCCGGGCAGCCGGTGAACGTGCTCCACTTTTTCGAGGCGCCCGAGCTGGATTGGGACGAACACGAGGAGGCGCTGCGCGAGCGCGTCGGCGGCATCGTCTCGGCGCTCTTGGGGCTGGTGGGCGTCGAGGCTGACCCGCTCCAAAGCCCCGAGCACATCCTGCTGGCGCGCATCGTCGAGCACGTCTGGCGCGCCGGGGAGCATCTCGACCTGCCGACGTTGATCCACCTGCTGCAAAAGCCGCCCTTCAACCAGGTGGGCGTTTTCGATCTGGAGGCCTTCTTCCCTGAAAAGGATCGCTTTGCGCTGGCCCGCACGCTGAACAATCTCGTCGCCGCGCCGGGATTCGAGAGCTGGCAGGAGGGCATGCCGCTGGATGTGAAGACATTGCTCTTCGCTGAGGATGGCCGCCCGCGCGCCTCCATCTTTTACATGGCGCACCTCGACGACGCGCAGCGTCTCTTTTTCATCACCCTGTTCCTCGAAGCGGTGCGCGACTGGGTGCGCCAGCAATCCGGCACCACCGACCTGCGGGCGCTGCTCTACTTCGACGAGGTGTTTGGCTTCTTTCCGCCGTATCCCAGGAATCCATCCACCAAGACGCCGCTCATGGCGCTGATCAAGCAGGGGCGATCTGCTGGGCTGGGGGTCGTACTGGCGACGCAGAACCCCGGCGACCTGGACTACAAGGGGCTGACCAATGCGGGCACCTGGGCGGTCGGCTCGCTGCGCGCCGAGCGGGACAAGGAGCGCGTGCTGGAAGGGCTGGAGGGCGCTGTCGCCGAGGCCGGGGCGGCCATGGATCGGCGCACCCTCGACGCCGCGCTGGGTGCGCTCAAGCCGCGCGTCTTTTTGCTCCACGATATCCGCGAGGGCGCGCCGGTCTTTTTCCACACCCGCTGGGCGATGTCGTACCTGGCGGGGCCGCTGACGCGCAAGCAGGTACGTGAGTTGGCCGGGCCTGCCGCCGAGGCTGCCACGTCGCCATCTGAGGCGAGAACTCCAGCAGCATCCAAGCAGACCGTCGTCGTCTCAGTGGCCGAGCCGCGCCCGCCAGAGGCCGTGCCCGAGGGCTTGAGCCCGACGCCGCCCACGCTGCCGCCGGAAATCCTGCAGGCTTTTTTACCGCCCACCACGACCTTCGAGTGGGCGCTGCGGGCTTACGAGGAACAGACGAAGCAGGCGGCGCTGACGAAGGATCGGGACCTGGTCTATGTCCCCAGGCTGTTGGCACTTGGGGCGGCGCGCCTGCTAGATCGCAAGCGCGGCGTCGACCACCAGAAGAACGTGGTGCGGCTGATCCAGGTCTCTGGAAGCAGCGTTGGCGTGAACTGGGGCGAGGGAGAGGCCGTGGTGGGCAACGACGATCTTGCGCTCAAGCCGATGGGGGAAGGGCTGTATGAGCCGCTGCCTGCCGAGCTGGCCCGTTCGCGCGATCTGGCGCAGTTGGCGAAGGACTTTGCCGACTATCTTTATTACAACGCCTCCGTTACCATCCTGTACAATCCGGCGCTCGATCTGTATGGTGACGTGGGGGAAAACCGCCGTGATTTCCGAGTGCGCTGTGGCGAGGAGGCGGAGCGGCAGCGCGATGCAGAGCTGAAGAAGGCGCGCGCGGCTATGGACAAAAAGATCGACGCCGTGGAGAAGCAAATGCGCCGCGAGGAGCGCGAGCTAAAGGCGGACGAGGCGGAGCTGGCGGCTCGAAAGCGGGATGAGGTGCTTGGCATAGGCGAGTCAGCGTTCAATCTGCTCTCCGGGAGGCGTGCATCAACCGCGCTCTCCAGGGCCAGCCGCAAGCGCACGATGACGCAGAAGGCCAAGTCCGATGTGGAGGAATCGCTGGAGGCTATCGAGGACCTGGAGGGGCAGTTGCAGGCGCTGGAGGAAGAGTGGCAGGACCAGGCCGCCGATATCAAAGATGCCTGGGCCGACAGGCTTGAAGAGATCGAGGAGTTCGAGCTCAAGCCGCGCCGCACCGATGTGACGGTCTCGTTCTGCGGCCTGGCCTGGGTGCCGGTCTGGCGGGTGGTTTTGGAGGACGGCCGTCAAGTCGATCTCCCTGCTCGCGAGTGAAAAGGACCGATTTTGTCCCAGGGGTGAAAACGTCCGAGGTTAGGTGGGGGCGGGTTGATGCCTGATATGGACGGGCCGGCATTCGGAAAAAAGATCCTGTGTATCGACGATACCCCACACGTGCGCATGCTGGTTCAGCGGCTGTTATCCTCCGACTATGCCATCGTGGAGGCCGATGATGGCCTTCAGGGGATCGATCTGGCGGAGGTCGAGCGGCCGGACCTGGTGCTGGTTGACCTGCACATGCCGGGCCTCACTGGATACGAGGTCGCCACGCGCATCAAGTCGATTCTGCCGGGGAGCCCCGTCGTCGCTCTGACGGCCGACGTAACCGACAACGTTCGCGAGCGCGCCCTGGCTTCGGGGTGTGACGGGTACCTTTCCAAGCCTATCGATCCGGATCGTTTCGTTGAGCAGGTGCGGGCGTATCTATCAGGCGAGCGCGAGTTCCTCGATGACGATCGTTTTCGCCAGATTTACCAGCAGACGCTGGTCGCGCGGTTGGAGAAGAACGTCCGCGAGCTCACCGAGGCTCTCGCCCGCAACGCCAAGCTGAATGCGGAGAATCTCCAGTTGCTCGAAAAGGCACAGCGCCGGGCCAAGTTGCTCGAGGCCGGCGCCCGGGCCAGCCGGCGGATCACGTCTATTCTCGATCTGGAGAAACTGCTCCAGGCCACCGTCGACACGATCTGCGATGACTTTGGATTCTATTACGCCGGTGTTTTCTTACGTGGGGATGTGAATCTGCCGGGGAGTGGGTTCGTGGGACGCTGGGCCGTGCTGCGCGCCGGTCGCGGCGAGGCGGGAGCAAAGCTGGTCGCCGAGGGTCACAAATTGCAGGTGGGGGGAGATTCGATGGTGGGTGTCGCCATCGCCCAGCGCCGGGCGCTCATCGCCCTGGATGTGACTTCGAGCCCCGCCGGGCCGGGCGAGGAGCCGGTGCGGTTCCAAAATCACTACCTGCCCGATACCCGTTCCGAGATGGCGCTGCCGCTGATTTTGGGGACAGCGGACGGAGGCATCGGCGTCATCGGCGCGCTGACGGTGCAGAGTACCGAGGAGGCTGCCTTCAGCGACGACGACATCGCCGCCCTGCAGATCGTGGCCGACCAGTTGGCGGTGGCCATCGGCAACGCGAGCCTGCTCGGCGATTTGGAGAGGACACATCGGGAGCTGACGCGGACGCGAACCTACGAGGCGATCGCCAACGCCACCGGCGAGGCGATCCACTGGGTGGGCAACAAGGCCGCGCCCATCCCCGGCAGCGTGACCCGCATCACCGAGGACATCGTCCGCTATCTGTGCATGGCCAACGCGCTGCTGGCCGAGGCTCCGCCCGAGCTGCGCGAGCGCGATTTTGCCAGGCTGTTGGCCCAGGCCGTTGGGGAGATGGAGGAGCGAGGCTTTCGCCTGGACGAGGTGCAGGCGGCGTTGGAGGCCCAGTCGCTAGAGCGGCTGCGCCGGACGCTCGGTTTTGAGTCCATCTATGAAGACCTGCAGATCATCGAAAAGAGCGCGCGCGCCATCCTGAACATCAAAGAGGACCTCATCGGTCCGGCCCGCCAACGCAAAGATGAGATCGTCCACCTGCCCGAGCTTTTGGAAGAGACCATCGCCTCGATGGGGATACCGCCCGAGATCGTGCGCACGCTGTTTTCCCCTGACCTGCTCCCCGTGCGGGCCGATCCGGCACAGTTGAGCCGCGTTTTCACGAATCTGCTCAAGAATGCCTTGGAGGCGATGGAGGACGTGGAGGAAAAGAAGCTGTTTGTCTGGGCGCGGCGGGCCGACGAGCCGGACTATGTCGTGGTCGACGTGATCGACAGCGGAGTCGGCATCCCGCCGGAATCGATCGACAAGATATGGATGGCGTTCTACACGACCAAGGGAGATCGCGGCGGAACCGGCCTGGGGCTTCCCGCCTGCGCCCAGATTATCGGCCAGTTGAATGGCAAGGTCACGTTGGAGAGCGAGGCCGGCCTGGGCACGACCTTTAGCGTGTTCTTGCCCGCGGCAAAGGAGGAAACTGATGTGCGAATCCCTGCGTAGGTGGATTTCGGGCAAGCTCCGTTCTACGATCTCGGGGGCAATCGCGTGTTCGGCTTCTCTCTCGCCCAAGGTGCTCGTGCTCAATTTCGACCCAATCGTCCGCTCCGAGGGGGGCAAGCGGCTGCACGAGGTGCTCCGCTGGAACGACCCGCGCGTGCTGACGGATGGATACATCGCCGATCTCGAAGAATGCAGCTATGGGTACGTGCGCTACGAGATCGTGGAGTGGCAGGACGTCGACGCCTACCCCGTGAAAGCGGACGGGTTCCGGTATACAGAAGAAGAGTTCCTGCGCCGCTGGCGGGCGCGTGCGGGGTTTCACGAGCCCGACCGCGTCGATTATTACGCGATCCTTTCTGATTTTGGGATTCCCGGTCGGGTCGAACGGGGCGAGATCGACGAGGTGTGGCTGTGGGCCTTCCCCTACTCCGGTTTTTGGGAGTCCACGATGGCCGGTCGGCGGGCCTATTTTTGCAACGCGCCGCCGCTCGAAGACGTCGCCACATCGCGTCCCTTTTTGATCATGGGGTTCAACTACGAGCGGGGCGTCGGCGAGATGCTGGAGGATTTTGGGCACCGTGTTGAATCCATCATGCGGCACACCTATGGCTCGTGGGAATTCAAGGGGACGCACGCCTGGAACCGCTTTACGCTGCACGAACGCGTCACGCCCGGCAAATCCGCCTGTGGCAACGTCCATTTCGCTCCCAACAGCGAGAAGGATTACGATTGGGGCAACGCGCGGTTCGTGTTGAGCACGTGCGACGCCTGGCTGAACTATCCCAATCTTGAAGGAGAACCTCGGGAGGTGAACTGCCTGGAGTGGGGCGGGGGGGATATACGCGCGCACCACCGTTGGTGGCTGCGTCATCTCCCGCACGCGCCCGGCCACACCGAGGGGCGGCTGAACAACTGGTGGGCTTACGTGGTCGATTTTGACCGGTTTCCGGAGAGTCGGGGGGGCTGGTCCCTTGTTCCGTGGTTGGAGAAGAGAATATGACGGGTGAGATCAGAATATTGCTGGTAGATGATGAGGAATTGGTGCGGCGCAGTCTGGAAAAGACCCTGCTGCGGGCCGGCTTTAACGTCGAGACAGCCGGAGGCGCGAGCGCCGGTCTGGCCTTGTTCAAGAAGGCCCGGTCCGCCGGCGATCTATTTGACATCGCCATTCTGGATTTGAATATGCCTGGCCTGGATGGCAAGGATGACGCCAATGCGGGGCTAGAGCTGTTGGCCGAGCTGCGCAAGGCCGATGCTGACTTGCCCATCGTCATCCTCACCGCTTTCGACGAGGTGGCTCGCGCCAAGGAGGCCGTCGCACGCGGCGCGCGCGCCTATTTCGTCAAGGGGCGGGAGGCCGGGTTGGTCGAACTGGTCAACGACATTATCGCGGCTTGAACCTAGCGGAGGTCGGTGAACCGCGTTATTGAGAGGTAAAGGAGAGAGTCTATGCCAAGCGACATTTACCTGGCCAAACGGCGCGCCGTCCTGCTGCAAGCCGCGGCCAAAGTGGGGCACAGTGTCACGTCTATTTTGGATCCGGACCGGCTTTTGGAGCAGGTGGTCGACATCATCTGCGACGAGTTTGGCTTCTACTATGCCGGCGTGTTCCTGATCGAGGGGCCATTGGAGTCAAGCAAGCCGGCGTGGGCCGTGCTGCGTGCCGGCCGGGGCGAGGCAGGCGCGGCAATGATCGCCGAAGGATACAAGCTGGAGGTCAATGGTCGCTCCATGATCGGCGCGGCCACGGGAATGGGGAGCGCGATCATCGCGCTCGACGTGGGTGAGGAGCCGGTGCATTTTAAGAACCCACACCTGCCCGACACGCGCTCCGAGATGGCCCTGCCGCTGATGGTGGGAGATGCGGACGGAGGCGTGCGCATCATCGGCGCGTTGACGGTGCAGTCGGTAGAGGAGGCGGCCTTTAGCGACGACGATATCACCGCGCTGCAGACCATGGCCGACCAGGTGGCGATCGCGCTCAACAACGCGCGTCTCTACGCCCAGAACCGGCAGCTGTTGGCGCGGGCCGAGCGGCGCACCCAGTTGCTGGCAGCCGCCGCCGAGGTCGGGCGTGAGACCGCTTCCATCCTCGACCTTGACGAGCTGCTGTCCGGGATGGTCGACATCATCTGCGATGCGTACGGCTTTTACTACGCCGGCGTGTTCCTTGCCGAGTATCTAGACGACGAACCGCCAGGTTCGTCGCCCGACCTGGCGTCAGCCAGGTCGGCTTTGGCTTCAGCCAAGCCGGCGTGGGCGGTGTTGCGTGCCGGCCGGGGTGAGGCGGGCGCGGCGATGGTGGCCGAGGGGCACAAGCTGGAGATCGGTGGGCACTCGATGATCGGCGCCGCTGCCGGGATGCGGGGCGCGCTCATCGCGCTGGATGTGGGGGAGCAGCCGGTCCATTTCAAGAACCCGCACCTACCCGATACGCGTTCCGAGATGGCACTGCCCCTGGTCGTGGGCGACGATTTGCTTGGCGCAGTGACGGTGCAGTCGACCGAGGAGGCCGCCTTCGATGACGACGACATCACCTCCCTGCAGGCCATGGCGGATCACCTGGCAGTGGCGATCCGCAACGCCCAGTTGCTCAAAGAGCTGGAGGCCGCTCACGCGGAGCTGCTGCGCACCAAGACCTACGAGTCGATTGCCACCGCCACGCTGGAGGCGATTCACTGGATCGGCAACAAGGCGCTGCCGATCTCGGCGGGGGTTCAGCGTTTGCTGGAGGACCTGGACCGCCTGCCGCCCACCGAGCCGGAGCGGCTGGAGTCGATGCGCGAGGACCTGGAGATGATCGCCGATAGCGCGGCGTTGATCGTCTCCGTGCAGGAGCACCTGATCGGCCCGGCGCGCGAGGAACAGCCGCGCCCGG
>JAFGED010000298.1 GCA_016931785.1 Anaerolineae bacterium | reverse complement strand
CCTCCCTGCCCCAGATCGGAGCGCTGCTGGGCGGCCGCGATCACACCACCGTGCTCTACGGCTGCGAGCGCATCGCCGGCCTGATCGAGGAGGACGCCGAGATGCGGCGCGAGCTGCTCAGCCTCAGACAGAGATTGTACGCCACAATTTGATGGCATTCAGGCTCACCAGCTACCCCTCGACAAGCCCTTCAGCTACTTTCCCTCGGCGCATCATCACCGCCCGTCAAGCAGTAGGCGCGCCCAGGCCGATCAGCTTTTTAGGGGATAAAGGAAGGGAGCGGCCTGGACTTGGCTGCTCCCCACTTGAGATCAAAACCTAGCTGATTCTGTGCTCCCCACCGTTTCGAGGAGGAAGGAGCGAACTTGCTAAATCATATAAACAGCGTGATCGCCGACTCTCGCGCCTCTCGGATATAGGTCCCCACTGCGCCGTATGAATCGATGAGATCCTCGCGCAGATCGTGCCACGTGAACCCCATGATCTCCATGGTCATCTCGCAGGCAATGATCTTGCCCCCCAGCTCCTTGAAATCCCGCATCAGCCGCTCAAGGGAGGCTACGTTGGCCTTTTTCATACGCCGCTTGATCATCCACTTGCCCAGACCCAGCATGTGCATCTTGGATAATGGCCCCTTCTCCAGCCCACCCTTTTGCAGCCGCTGGAGCCCCCAGAAGGTGAAGTAGATCGATACCTCCATGCCCATCGCCAACGCGCCGCTGCCGATGATGAGAGCGCTGTAGACCTTGTCCATATCGCCACTGTGCAAGACGATCGTCACCCGCTCTGGTTTTTTCTCGCTCTGATCCATAGCTCTCCCCCCTATCGCCGAATGCGGATCGTCCAATCGTCGTCCGCTCCCTCGACGCTCAACAGCGTCAGCCCCAAGGCCTCGACCGCCATCGGGATCTCTTTCCTGGAGGCAGGATGGGTGCCCACCACCTCGACCACATCTCCCGGCGAGGCTCGACGCAGCGCCTTGCGCACCTCGACCAGCGGCACGGGGCACGTCTCCCCCCGACAGTCGACCTTGATCTCGGCCTTCTCCAACGGGCACTCCCCTTTGGTTGTATCAACTTTGATATCGGCCATCCCTTACCTCCTACTCGGTGAATTCCACGACTACGTCTTCCACATCCCACAGCGGCTCGATCTTTTCCACGACCTCCTCGCGGATGTTGTTCGCAAACTGGTGACCAGCAGGCAGATCGATTGCCACACGCACGTGCCCCTCGGCAATGTGGATATCGGTAACCAGGTTGGTGCGTACCAAATCGAGCCCAACCACGGGATTCATCACCCGCTTGAGGCGCTTACGCACCACCTCGACGGTGGTCGGCTCGCGCTCCGTGACCAGGCCGTGGCGCTCCTCATAGTTCTGGATAGCCGCCCGCAACCCATCAACAGCCAGCACCGAGCAGTGGGTCTTGATCGGCGGCAGCCCTCCCAACGCCTCGGAGGCCTCTTTCCAGGTGATTGCCTTGGCCTCCTCCAGCGTCTTGCCCTTTGCCAGCTCTGTGATGATCGAGCCGGTGGCGATGTTTGAGGCGCAGCCATAGGACTCGAACTTGATGTCGGTGATCGTCTGTGCCTCTTCATCCACCTTCAAGTAGACGGCCACCATGTCGCCACACGCCGGACTGCCCTCGACCGACTTGGCGTCGGGGTCCTCGATCCTCCCCACGTTGCGTGGATTTTTGAAATGTTCCATCACAAGTTCACTGTATGGTAACGGCATCATGCACCTTCCTTCGAATCTACGATTCTACAAATTTACGAATCGCCCACCCGTCTATTCGATCACTCGCCTCGACTGGCCAACGCGCGATCCATCATCACCAAAGCCTGCCCCTCGCCTCCTGCCATCTTGAGCGTCTCGAGGATCTCGGATGCATGGGCCTCCTCCTCGACCTGCGCGTCGATGTACCAATGTAACAGCACCTGACTGGCATAGCCCTTTTCCTCCAGCGCCAGCTCGTAGAGACCGTTGATCAGCGCCGTGACCTTCTCGTGCGCCAGCGTCTCCTCAAAGAGCACCATCGGTGAAGCGAATTCGACCGGCGGCTGATCGATAGCCTCTTAATCCTGCCTGGCCTCACGGCAGGAACTGATAGTCCCAACCGAAATTCACATCCAATCTGTCCTCGCCCGCACCAATGGTAACCGTAGCGCTACCCTCGGCATTGGGATACGTCCACCCGCCCGGGATCAAAATGACTTCATTCGTCGCACTCAATGCGTTGACCGAGACACAATAAGTACCCGCAGCCAGCCCGGCGAACGTATACATTCCATCAGCGTCGGTGTTCGCCGTCGCCAGACCAGTGGAGGGGCACGCACCCGATCCGAGTTCCACCACCACCCCCGCAAGGCCGGGCTCGCCGCCCTCGAGGAGGCCGTTTGCCACTATGCCACCATCCGGCAGCCTCACGCATCCTTCTGGCGGCGTAGCGACCGTCTCGTAAGGCACCTTGCACAGGTCGTGCCACACCTTCCCGCCAATCGAGCCCTGAGTGGGCGCCTCCGTCGGCTCTGCAGGGGGTTCCTCCTGCGGGACGTTGTCCACCGCCAGCTCGAACGTACCCCTCACGCCGTTGACGTCCACCGTGTAGACACCCGCCGGCAGGCCATACACCTCGAGCGCGATGACCTTCTCGAACGGTACCAGCGCCTCGGTGCAGACCATGCCCACCGGGCGGACCGTGGTGATCGTCACTCGGAACGTATTGCCGTCCCGCTCCTGGATCACATCATCGATCGTGGTGCATCCGTCGGGCAGATTGCCCCGCGCCACCACGTTGATTTGCACGGGGAACGACTCTAGAATCAAAATGTCAATCGTCTCGACCGAAGCCACACCCTTCACCACGCCATCGCCCGATGGCTCCGTGGGAGCCTGCGTCGCCGGTGCATAAGCCGTCGGAGAATCGACCGCCGTCGGTGTAGCCATACAGCCGAATGCCGCCACCAGGGCAACCAGCACCACCGTAAACAACACCCTTGAGTTCATGGTTTCTCCTCTCTCGTCCCTCGTGTTCACTCTTTCCCCAACGGGCTGATACGCCGCAGGTCGGCCACCACCTCGGCCACGGCCTTGGCCACCGCGTCCACGTCGCATTCCTCGTTGTAGCGTCCAAAGGTAAAACGCACGGAACCATGGGCCCGCTCGTGGTTGCCGCCGATGCCCAGCATCACGTGGCTGGCCTCCAGCGAGCGGCTGAAACAGGCCGAGCCGGTGCTGACCGCAAAACCGCGCAAGTCCAGGTGTAGGAGCAGCGATTCCCCCTCCACAAAGCGGAAGGAGACGTTGGCGTTCTGCGGCAGGCGATGTACCGGGTGACCGTTGAGACGTGTATCGGGGATCTTCAGCAGTTGCGCGATCAATCGGTCGCGCATCGCCTGCAACCGCGCCGTCTCCTCCGATGTGACCAACTCGACCGCCTTGGCAAACCCCACCGCACCGGGGATGTTCTCCGCGCCGGGCCGCAGGTCAAACTCCTGGAAGCCGCCGTCCATCCACTTGCGGATCGCCGTCCCTTCGCGCACGTACAACCCCCCGACCCCCTTCGGTCCGTGGATGGTGTAGGCCGAGACGGTCGCAAGGTCGACCGGCAGGCTGCCCACATCCAGCAGGACGCGGGTGAAACTGTGCGTAGCGTCGGTGTGAAAGAGCACGCCTTTCTCACGACAGATAGCGCCGATGGCAGCCACATCCTGCAGCGTGCCGATCTCCTGGTTGGCCGCCTGCACCGAGACCAGGATCGTCTCCGGCGTGATGGCGTCGCGCAGCGCGTCGAGATCAACCCGCCCGGTCTCGTCCACCGGCAATATCGTGACACGAAAGCCCTGCTTCTCCAGCGCGCGGGCGCTGTGCAATACAGGAAAATCCTCGATGGGCGTGGTGATGATGTGCATGCCCTTCTTCTCCCCCAGCGCCAGGGCCACGCCTTTGAGTGCCAAGTTGCTGGATTCGGTGGAGCCGGAGGTAAAGACAAACTCCTCGGGCTTGGCCCCCAGCACAGCAGCGATCTGCCCCCGCGCCCCATCCAGTGCGTCCCGCGCATCCACACCCGACGAATAGCCGAACTGGGAGGTAGCGACCGCGTAGAGATCGAAGAAGTATGGCTTCATCGCCTCCAGCACGCGCTCGTCCAGGCGCGTCGCAGCGGCGTTATCGAAATAGATCATATTCTCAAACACGGCCTGCCCCCCTACTTCAAGCGTTGACTTTGGAAGTCTTTGCACTGCCATCAACAAACCCATTTTCGAAACCAAGACAAGACTTCCAAAGTCGCAATCATTGTATCACATTTGCACAATAAAGTCAATTATTATCTATTAAATTAACGTTAGAAACGAGCACGATCCCCGTTTACGGCACCCAAGCAGGATGATAGTCCCATACATCATCAGCAGCGGTCAGGCGAGTCACATTGCAACCGTCGGCATCCATCACGAAAATCTCCCTCGTATAGGAGGGGCTTTCACCTGCCAACATCACGAAGGCTATGCGCGTGCCATCTGGCGACCAGGCAGGTTCATCGCAGTACTCGCCGGTGTGGGCCAATGGGATCACGTTGCTTCCATCGGCATCCATCACAAAGATCTGGCCGGGGTCACTGCGCGCGGAAAAGAACGCGATGCGTGCGCCATCCGGAGACCAGGCAGGGCCCGTGTCGGCTATCCCCTCATTCTCCGTCAGCCGAACGGCGTTGCTTCCGTCGGCGTCCATCACATAGATCTCCCAGGCGCCATCGCGCTTGGACGAAAACGCGATACGCGTGCCATCCGGTGACCAGGCAGGGTCTGTATCGGCTATTTCCTCGGTGTCGGTCAGCTGAACGACGTTACTCCCATCCGCGTCCATCACATAGACATCCGTATCGCCGTCGCGGTTGGACGCAAATGCGATACGGGCCCCATCCGGCGACCAGGCGGGGTGGTCATCGAGCGCGTCGTTGTCGGTCAATTGGACCACGTTGCTTCCATCCGCGTCCATCACATAAATCTCCCAATCGCCGTCGCGGTCGGATAGGAACGCGATTCGCGCCCCGTCCGGCGAAAAAACCGAGGAGGCATCCCCCACATCGTTATCGGTCAGTTGGACAACGTTACTTCCATCGGCATCCATCACATAGATCTCGCTATTATTCTCAATATCGGACGTGAACGTGATACGAGGAGGATTGGGAGTTGTCGTCGGAGACGGCGCGCCGGTCGGCTCAGCCGTCGCCTCGACGACCGGCTCGGACGTCGACATAGATGTCGACAACCCACAGCCGATAACTCCCAAAGCCACGATCGGCCCAATCAACGCTCGTCCTACTAAAGACACACTATGCTTCCACTCCATCATATCACCTCCTCCGGTTATCCCTACACGTCACGGCTTGGGCGCCTGCCCGGAGCCATCGGCATTCATCACGTAATCGTCGTACATGTTGCCATCGCGGTCGGTCTTGAAATAGATCTGCGTGCCGTCGGGCGACCAAGATGGCTCCAGGTCCTTGCCAGGATGGTTCGTCAGGTTGGTCTGTCCCGAGCCGTCGGCGTTCATCACATAGATCTCATAGTTGCCATCGCGCAGGGACTGGAAGGCGATCTTGATCCCATCGGGAGACCAGACGGGCAGGGTGTCTCCACTTGGCGCATCCGTCAACTGCACCACATCACTTCCATCCACGTTCATCACATAGATGTGTGCCGGGCCGCCACCGCGCGTGGAGGCAAAGACGATCCTCGTACCGTTGGGGGATAGATCGGGATAACCATCCTCGGCGGGGTGATTAGTCACGTTGACCACTGTACCGTCAGAGTACTCGACAAAGATCTCTGTCGCCCCAACCGCCTCGCGCGAGGCATAGACCCGGACAATCGTGGGACCTGGAGTCGCCGTGGGGAGCGGGGTATGCGTGGCGGCAGGCAACGCCGTCGGTCCAGCGGTAGGCTCGGGAGGAGACTCAGTCGCAATCGGCGCAGGCGCCTCTGTCGGTGGCACATTGGTTGGCTGGACCGGCGCATCGGTTCCGGCAGGCGCTGCGGTGCCTCCAACGACGTGCGGCGTGACGGTCGGCAGCACCTTGGTCGCCCCGGCGACTGGGCCGCAGGCCAGCACCAGGACGATTACAAAGAGCGCGAGGGCGGCGACAAACAGCCGCTTGCAGCTAAAAATTTGCATGGCAACCCTCCACCGGTACCTTGCGAGTGAAACGCCAAAAATCCTAATGCAACAGCCAGGGAATCCCACCCGTTGCATACCAAAAGATGACCAAAGCGATTGCCGCGATGAGGACCAATCCCCCGAGAACGCCCCCCACGATGAGCGCCCATACACACCCGGACATGCCGCGCTTGCGCCTGGGTGGAGACTGTGGAGGGGGCCACGCGGCCGGAGGAGGAGGCGTTTTCACCGTCGGCGGCGTCGACCACGCCGGCCGGCGTGGTGCTTTCACCGTCGGCGGCGACGGTCGCGCAGGGGTCGGTTGCGTCGGCGGCGAGGGAGGCCGCGGCGTCTTTACCGTCGGCGCCGACTGCGGTGCCGGAGAAGGCGCAGGCTTGGGACCAATCGGCGCGGTCTCGCCCATCGCTATAGGCGCCCCACAGTTCCCGCAAAATCTCGTGTTGGGCTGCAACAGCGACCCGCATTTCTGGCAAAGAGGCCCAACCTCAGGCTGCTCCGCGACCAGTGGCTCGGAGCAATTCATGCAAAACCGTGCCGCCGGTCTATTTTCGATCCCACAACTTGGACACTTCATCGCGCACCCCCTCTTTGGAAATCACCACCCGTATCGACCTCGCCACTTTGCCCACAAGTATAGATTAAGAAAGAAACAAGCGCAACTCTCAACTCTTGGCAATACCCGCACCATGGATTTTTCTACCTGCGTAACTCCTGTCAGTCAACTTTTGTTGACAGGCAGTCAGGGGTAGGCTATACTGGGAAACCAGCACACGATGAACCTGATGGAGCAAATCCGCAGCGAGGCACTCAAACTGGGGTTCGACTTGGCGGGAATCGCGCCCATCTCTCCCGTCCCGCACGTCGACGCCTACCGTGATTGGATCGCCCATGGCTACCACGGCGAGATGGGCTACATGGCACGGCCAGATAGGGTCGAGCGCCGGGAAAACCCCGGCGTGATTCTGCCCGGCGCAAAGGCCGTCGTCTGCGTAGGGCTGAACTATTACCCGGGTCCGCTGCCCGGCGACCTTGCGGGCGACGCTTCCCGAGGGCTGATCGCCAACTATGCCTGGGGCATCGATTACCACGATCTGATGCAGCCGCACTTGGAGGAACTGGCGGCCTTTATCCGAGCCCAAACAGGCAGCAACGCCACAACTTGCGCCTACGTGGACACCGGGCCGATTCTGGAGCGGGCCTACGCCGCAGCGGCCGGCTTGGGCTTTATCGGCAAGAACACCTGCCTGATCCATCCCAAGATGGGATCGTGGCTCTTTTTGGGACAGGTCCTCACCGACGCTGAACTGGCCCCGATGGCCGAAGCGTCGCGCGTGGACTGCGGCACGTGCCGCCGCTGCCTCGACGCCTGCCCAACGGGCGCGCTGATCGCGCCCTACACCCTGGATGCCCGGCGCTGCATCTCGTACCTGACCATCGAGCTGAAAGGCGCCATCCCGCGTGAACTACGCCCGTTGATGGGCAACCACATCTACGGATGTGACACGTGCCAGCAGGTCTGCCCGTGGCAACGGTTCGCCAGCCCTACGCGGGAGCGATCGTTCCACGCAGAGGAGCTAAACCGCGCCGCCCCACCGTTGGCAGAGCTTGTCGAGATGGACGAGGCGGCCTTCCGGCAGCGGTACGCAGGCTCGCCGATCGCGCGCATAGGGCGCGGGCGGCTGCTGCGCAACGCGGCGGTGGCGCTGGGAAACTGGGGGGACGAACGCGCGATAGAGCCGTTGGCAAAGGCGCTCCAAGACGCGGACCCGCTGGTGCGCGAACACGCCGCATGGGCGTTGGGCCACACCGGTGGGAAAGTGAAACACGAAATACTCGAAAATGCACTAAAGGACGAGGCGGCCCCTTACGTACGAAAGGAAATACAAGCAGTCATCTAGACTTGGGAGGCAATCGATGGAATTCTCAGAAGTGATCAAAATCCGGTACAGCGTGCGGGCGTACAAGCCTGACCCTGTAGAGGACGAAATGCTGCAGCAGGTGCTGGAGGCTGCGCGCCTGGCGCCGACCGCCGTCAACCGGCAGCCCTTCCAGCTCGTCGTCATCCACACCAAAGGACGGGAGGAGGAGTTGAACCGCATCTACGGGCGCGACTGGTTCGTGCAGCCCCCGCTCGTCATCTGCATCTGCGGCGTGCCCGCCCTGGCCTGGAGTCGCATGGACGGGATGAACTACTATGCAGTGGACGTGACCATCGCGATGGATCACCTGATCTTGGCTGCGACGGAACTGGGCCTGGGTACCTGCTGGATCGGCGCCTTCGACCCCGACGCCGCCCGCGAGGTACTGGGGCTCCCCGATACAGTGGAGCCCATCGCCTTCACGCCGCTGGGCTACCCGGCCGACGAACCCCGGCAGAAGAAACGCAAGGCGCTATCGGAGCTGGTGCACTACGAGAACTGGTAGCCGATGTTCGCGCTCTGCCCCGACGACGTCGGCGTCATCCTGACCTATCGCTGCCACGGAAGCTGCGCCCACTGCGTCTACAATTGCGGGCCGCGCTGGAAGAAGGAGTCGATGTCGCCCGAGATGCTTCGCCAGGCGTTGGAGGCGACGAGTATCTGGCCACAGCGACCCCAAGTGCACCTCACTGGCGGGGAGCCGTTCCTGCACTTTGACCTGCTGCTGGAGGGGACGCGCATCGCCGCCGAGTTGGGCATCACCGTCTACCTGGAGACCAGCGCCTCCTGGTGGGCCGACGAGGAAAAGGGCGTCGCCTATTTCCGTGCCTTAAAAGAGGCGGGCCTACAAGCCGTGCTGATCAGTTGCTCCCCCTTTCACGCCGAGCGCATCCCCGCGATTCGCACGATCCGCGCTGCGTGCGCCGCCATCGACGTTTTTGGCGCGCACCGGACGATCATCTACCAGTCCCAATTCCTCGACGTGATGCGCCAATTCGACGTGGAGCGCCCCACCCCGCTCTCGCGCTACGAGGAGGCATTCGGCGCCGAGGTGGCGCACCGTATCCTGTGGCAGGGGTTCGGCGTCATCTCCGGCGGGCGGTCGGGGTACGCGCTGGGCCACCTCGCGCCCAAGCGCCCGGCAGAGGCGTTCGCCCGCGAGAACTGCGCCGGCACGCTGCTCTACGCCCGCCACTCCCATTTTGACCTGTACGGCAACTACCTGCCCGGCTTTTGCGGCGGGCTGACGGTGGGCGACTGGCGAGAGCTAGGGCAGGTGCTGGACGATTTCCAGGCCGAGCGGTATCCGCCGCTGATCGAGGTACTGATCGAGCGCGGGCCGTACGGGCTGATGAAGCTGGCGCGGGAAGATCACGGCTACGTCCCCTGCGAAGAGGGCTATACCGGCAAGTGCCATCTGTGCGTGGACGTGCGGCGGCACCTGGTAGAAACAGGCGACTTTACGGAGCTACAGCCGAGGGGGTTCTATGAAAACTTTTGACCTCACGTTCCGGCCAATGGACGAGGCCAGCGCCCGCGAGATCCTCACCTGGCGCTACGAGCCACCGTACGACATCTACAACGAGGACCCGGATAAGGCAGGGCCGTTCGTACAGACGCTCCTCGATCCGGCCTATGCCTATCACACCATCACCGATGAGGACGGTGAACTCGTGGGCTACTGCTGCTTCGGTGCCGACGCGCGCGTGCCGGGCGGGGACTACAGCGCAGACGCCCTCGATGTGGGGCTGGGGATGCGTCCTGACCTGACCGGCCAGGGACACGGGCTGGACTTTTTCACCGCCATCTTCGATTTTGCGCAGCGCGCGTTTGCGCCGCAGGCGCTGCGCGTCACGGTGGCGGCCTTTAACCGGCGGGCGATACGGGTGTACGAAAAAGCGGGGTTCGAACGCAGACAGGCATTTCAGCGAAGCGGCGATGGCATGGCATTTGTGATACTAGTGCGCCAAAGCATCCCACCAGATGCGAGATAGAAGATACAGAGCCGCGCCTACTCCCGCTCCAGCCGCAGGTCGCCGCCGCAGTTGGGGCACCTGTACACCGCTTTCTTGACGCTGAACTCGGCCCCGCAGTAGGGGCAACGCCGCTCGACCAGGCTCGGTTTGAGGCCGGGAAAGACGTACACCTCCCGCGCGTCGTCGCCCACGTGCTCGCGGCGGCATTGCCCGCGCCGCTCCAGCAGGTTCAGCGCCGCGATAGCTTTTTCGTCGGGCGCGCCTAATTCAGCCACCACCTGTGCCAGCGTTACCTCGGCATTGCCCTTGCGGGCCAGTTGCGTGACGCGGTCGCTCAGGTTCTCCGGGGCGAGATCGCGCACGCGGCGCAGTGTGAATCCGCCCCACACCGCCAGCCCGGCGCCGGCGAGCAACAGCGGTGCAGCGATGAGCAAACGCACCGGCTCTTGCGTCCCGGCGCAGAGGAACACCATCCCCAAGGCCAGCAACCCGGCTGCAACCACAATCGCGATAATGGTAAGCGTCTTGTTCATCTTCTTCCCCCTTTAGTAGGGCGGATTGGCAATCCGACTTACGATCACCCCCACTGGCTCGTCGCGGCGCTCAACGCCCGCCCCAAGCTCTCGAACGCCCCCCTGATAGCAGCCTCGCTGACCTTGCCCTCGAACTCGGGCAAAACGACGTTTAGAAACTCGGCCGGATTCTCGCACAGCCGCCCGTCATCGCGCACCTTCTGGGCCAGGCCCTCCCACTGCGCGTGGAAAGCCTCCACGTCATCCGGCACGTCGACGTCGAGCCTTTTCAGGTAGGCGCTGTGCATGTGCTGTTCCGTCACGAGCCCCGCCACGCTCTGGTCAAAGCGCTTCATCCCCTCGATAATCCCATCCAGCAACGCGATCAAGCCGCTCGCTACCCCCAAACCCCCTTGAGTATCATCGGTCTGGATGTTCAATGTGACCATACCGTCCAAATCGGCCTTGACGTCGGCCGCCGGACACGGGATAGGCTCCTTGAGATTATCGATCACGTGACGCACCGCGCGTCTGAGCGCCAGATTCTCGCGGTTGGACGCCTCCTCCAGGTAATCCAGCTCTCCCTGCATCTGCGCGACCTCGCGCGTCAACTCCTGCCAGCGAACCTGCAACCGATCTTCCTCGTCATCGGCGACATGCCGGGTTTCTTGCCACTCCTGGCGCACATCCCGCAGTTGACTGCGCACCTCGTACATCTGACCTATCACGCGCTGCCGCTGACGGTCGAGCTTGTTGATTTTGAGAAAGTTGAACACCACCCCCAGGCAACCCGAGAGCTTGCGAATGCGCTCGTTGAGGACGGTCAGCTCTCCCTCCAGCTTGGCCCACTTTGCCTTGAGCTGCTCCTCCCGCTCGTCGAGGCGCGGGTTCTCCTCGCGCACAAACTCGACAACGGTCCGCCCCTTCTTTATCAGGTCGTCGACTTCGGCCTGGACCTGGGGAATGAGCGTGTCGCGCAGCTCCTGGCGGCGCTCGTCGACGATGCGCCGCTCCTCGGCCACCCGCTCCTCGATGCGGCCCTTCAACTCAGGGCCAACCTCCTCCATCCGGGCGAGCACCGCCTCGACCAGTCGCTCCAACGCGGCGTCGTGATCGGCCTTCCACGCGACGTGCTTGGAGTTGAAGCCGACCTGGATCTCTTTCATCTCCTCGGACACGGTTCGAATCTGGCTGGTCTTGTTCAAAATGTACTGATGTAATTCCTCTAGCGATACGCGTTTGCCCATCAGCTCACCCCCACTCCTCTGACCTGCCCCACGTAACGGCGCTTGAGCCGCCAGGTTAACCGCTCCCAGGCGGACGTATCCTCCAGATAGGGCGCCAGCTCGTCAAAGCCGCCCTGCTCGTCCCAATACAGCGGGCAGGCCCCGCAGCAGATATCGACCATCTCACAGTCCTTGCAGCCCGGAGGCACGAACTCTTTATTACGCCAGTAGCGCGCCGCCCGCCGGTTCCAGACCGTTTCGAAATCCTCGCTGACCAGGTTGCCGACGCCGTGCTCGAAACTGGAACACGGCAGCACCTGCCCATCGGGCGCGATGGAGAGCAGCCCGTCGGCGGCGGAGCACGATTGGGAGCCCAGGCCGTACACGATCGGATTGAACAGGCAGTGCGGTACCGGCGAGTACCACACGAAGCGCATCCCGTGGGACTCGGCCCGCTCCTTGAGCGCCACCACGATCTCACCGATGCGCTCGTAGTTGACGTCCGGCACACCCACCGCCCCACCCGTGCGGATCACCATGTTCATCGAAAGGTACTCCTGCCCCATCCCGCCCAGCAGATCGATGAGCGCGGGCAGCGCATCCAAGTTGCGATCATTGATGGTGGTGTTGGTGTGGACGTGAACGCCCGCCGCCTTGAAATTGCGCACGCCCTGTATCGTGCGCTCGAACGCGCCGGGGTGATCGACCACCGCATCGTGCGTGGCGGCATCGCCCGCCTCGACGCTGACCTGAGCCGAGTTCAAACCAGCTGCAGCCAGACGAGCCGCGTAACCCTCGTCGCCGCAGCGGATGCCGTTGGTGATCAGATTGGTGCGCAGGCCACGCTCACGGGCGTATGCCACCAGCTCCGGCAGGTCGGCGCGCAGCGTCGGCTCCCCGCCGGTGAAAGAGACGGTGGGCACCCGCGCCTGGTCGACGATCTTGTCCAGCACCAGCTTGACCTCACCGGTCGCCATCTCCGGCACCGAGCGCCCGCGCTCCGGCGAGCTGGCATAGCAGAAAAAGCAGCGGTTCTGGCAGCGGTACGTCAGCGCGATCTCGGAGAGCACCGGCAGCTTGCGCTCGTGGGAGCCAAAGGGCGTCATCTTGACCGCCGGCGCGCAGCCCGCCTTATCTTTCAGCAGCAGCGCCAAGCTATGCAGCAGCTTGTCCAAGTCCCCCTCGACCCGGGATGCGGGCACGCCGTACTTGCCTGCCACCTGCGCCACCAACGCCGTCACGTCCACCGTCTCCTGGCTGTACAATGCGTGCAGCATCTCCGTCCCGGTCTTGTTGAGGTACTGCACCCGGTTGGGCCGCAGGATGAGCAGGTTGTCCTCGGGACGGATAAAGACGTGGTCGCGGGTGCTGGCGACAAAAGAAGATGCAAATTCTTGAAGTCGTTCATTTGAGACTTGGGGTTTGAGATTTGCCATTTTTCGCTCAGAAACTACTCACGCAAGCACTGTGACACGCGCTGTGGCAGGCGCTGTGACAATCGCACGCGCTGTGGCAGGCGCTGTGGCAGTTGGAGTGGACGCAGGCGCTGTGGCAGGCATCGTGGACGCAGGCGCTGTGACACGCCGAGTGACAGGCGCTGTGGCAGGCATCGTACCCGACGTCGGGTCGCCCCACGAGCCCATCGAGGATCGCCGCCGCCTCCGTCGCCACGTTCTCCGCTTTTCCGGCTAGGTCGGCGGCCACCCCCTCAATCAAACCCGCCATCTGGTCGGCGGCGCTCACCAGGGGCGACTCGCGCACGGCCTCCAGCACTGAAGGGCCGGCCGGCGCCGAAGGCACAGAAGGCGAAGATACCCCGCCTGCGCGAGCCGACACCGGCGCCGGGGCATAGACCGGATAGTGCCTCGAGAGAAGCATCCAGCGGGCAAGCGGCTGATCCCAATCCCAGGCCTGCGCATCGCCTCTCCGCGAGTACTCTTCCCAAGCATCGTCGGCCTTGTGGCGGTACGTCTCCCGCGTCGCCTGGGCGTCGGCGTTCCACACCTTCTTTTGCAGGCGCACCGAGAGCGCCTTCAGCACCCGGTCGACCGCAGAGGGGGGCAGCGCGCCATCGTCGGCGATGCCATCGACCAACGCCTGCTCATAGTCGGCCATCTCCAGGTCGGGATTGGTCACCTCAAGTTGCAGCGGCTTGCGATTGACCACGGTCAGCACGCCGCGCTGCACCAATCCCATGATCGCCAGCGTGATCACGCGCGTCGTGTCGCTGATGAGCATCGCCGCCTCGATAGCGCCCAGGTCAGGCACCAAACCGGGCTTTTCAAACGTCTCCAACTCGATCTCGGGCGCCTCGTACTCCTCCGGCGCAGGCTTGGGCGCGGCTCGCTTGAACGCCGCAAAGACGATCGCCGCAGCCAGCCCGACCCCGCCGAGGCCGAAGCAAAGCGCCAAGACTCCCAGGCTCGCCCCGGTAACCGCCTCCGAACCATCGGATCCGGGTTTCGAGACCGGTCCCGGCCCGGACTCGCTCAAGGCCGTCGGCTTTGCCGGACTCGGCTCTGTAGCCGACGGCTCGACCGGGCCGCTAAAGTACTTGCCGGGAACGTAGAGATAGGGCATAAAGTGATGCTGCGGAGGCAGCCCAACCTTGGAGATATAGATCGAAAGCCAGGTCTTGCCCGTGGCCTCGTCGGGCGTGGGATAGTACACCCAGCGGTCGAAAGAATCGAGAACCGAGTCATCCACCAGGATCCCCGCCTCGTCCACGATCTCGTCGGTCACCTGCTCCGGCTGAGTAACCCCCTCGGGCAGCTCGATGGGCAGGATGAAGGTGACGATCTGCTCGTCGATCTCCAGGTTCCATTGGATGGGGGCCCAGGCCAGCACGCGATAGGACGTGCCATCCACCGTCGTTTCGTCTAGCGCGCACCCTACCTCGTAATGAATATGGACGGTGTATTCCTCCCCGGACCCGGTGTTGAAGCCAAAGCTGGTGCCGTAAAAACCCCCGCCTTGGTCGGTCAAGGAGATGGGCAACTCCTCGCCTGTGTGCTCGATGTGGTAGTCAAGCATCTGGTGACCAGCGTCGAAAGGCCCCATCTTGGTGATGCCGCTGCGCGTTTCGGTTTCCAAAAACGTGAGCCGATACTTGACATCGAGCCCACCATCGCCGAGGACCGTCACCTGCGACTCGGCCTTGGTGATGATCGGAGGCTCAGCCGCCTGGGTTCCACCCGCCAACCACAGGCATATCCCACCGAGAACCGACAACACACTCAACCAACGTACAAATCTCTTCATCACCCTACCTGCCTTTCATCAGGGGATTTGCGGTAATACAACTTGCAAAACAACCACCACGACGAGCAAAACCGCCCACAGCAAAATAGCCCACTTGGCATGATGGGTCGTCTTTTGGAGATGCTCAAGCTTGATACCAGCGATCTGCGCGAGCTTGATGGCTTCGTACGAAAGCTCCGCGATCAGCTCACGCTCGCCCATATTGTGTATGGCATCGGCATACTCACTCGCCGTGTGCTCCTCCAGATACTCGAGAATATTGCCCGCCGAAAACAACCCGGCGCCGATCTCTTTCTCCATCAGGGCCGGGCCCGCCCGGGGAGAGAGCACCTGGAACGCCTGGTAAAACATCTGCACCAATCGATACAGAAAAACCAAAGCTAGGCAGCCCAAGACGGCCAGCAAGCCGTACTCCAGATAGGTGGCGCCCGTGGTAGATAGAGCAACCAAAACGTTGATCAAACCAGTGACCAGCAAAGACGTCAGCACGCCGATCACAGCCACATAAGCACCCACTTTGGTATCAAAAAACTGGATGACATCCTGGGTATTAGAGTACGACTGGAGAAGAAACTCCACATTGGGTGATACTTCGTCACGAAAACGGATATCTCTTTCTTTTGCCATATCTTCCTCGCTAACTGCCCAGAGTATACCATGGACGCACAGGGGGAGCAAAAGAGGTGTGCTCCTGTTTGTAACTACTCAGGCTATTCGCCCGAGCAGTCTCCCTCGCCCGAAAAAGGAAGAGATGAAACACACCAAAATCAATTTGTGCCTGGGGCCATCTTGGGTACAATAATCTCACAGCATCTTGGCACGGAGACCCGCATGCAGCAACCAAAAGCAACTCTTAAGCAAGGCCAGGCCACTGCCCTCGGCTGGACGCGTTCGAGCTACATCCTGCTGAGCATCTTTTTAGCGATGCTGGTCGTCATCGGCGTCGTGTGGTGGCCGCTGGTGGAGGCGTACCTGGCCGCCTACAACCCAGATTACCCCGTGTGGATACAGGTCGACTGGCTGCTGCTGGGCAACTTTCTGCTGATGTCGATCCTGATCATGGCAGGCGCGGATCTCCGGACCGACATCTTTATCATACTGGTGGGGCTTGGAGGGGGACTGGCAATCGAAGGATGGGGCACCCAGACCGAGCTGTGGGTCTATTACACCGTGGAGCGCCCGCCGCTGTGGATCATCCCCGCCTGGCCCATTGCCAACCTCTCCGTCGAGCGGTTGACACGCCTGCTACAGCGCTGGATACCTCAAACCTGGAGCCACCGGGCATTCTTTGTCCTCTACTGGCTCGTCTTTCCAGCATTCTTTGCCATGATGGTGGCCTTTGTCTGGCCCACGCTGGACAAGTCACTTACTATGCTGGCGCTGGCCGCCTGCGCGCTGATGATCGCCACGCCGACCGACCACCGCCAGGCGACGCTGATGTTCGTCGCCGGAGCGGGATTGGGATACTTTCTAGAGCTGTGGGGCACGACGCGCTATTGCTGGACGTACTACACTTTGCAGACGCCGCCCCTGTTCGCTGTGCTGGCCCACGGCTTTGCGGCGGTCGCCTTCTGGCGATCAGGGCTATTGATCAAGCTGCTTGGGAGGAAGCTGATCTCGAAAGCCTCCCCATCTCGTACGTACAGTCCGCCGAGTGTATCATCTCAATAAGGGTTGGGAATGTGAGAGCGGCTGCGCCGCCCTCACACTCCCCGTCTTCCCCTACTTGTTGAGAAGATACCGCCGAATTATAGTTCGGATAAGAAACAGCAGGGTCATTCCCTGCAAGGAGAGGATCATGTCTGACAGTGAAAAGCTACTGACGGTAGAAGAGCAGGATGCCTGCCAGAAAATCACGGCATCCGGCGGGCTCGCCAGCCAGCGCGCAGCGGCTTTGCTGGCCATGGACCAGGGAGCAACGCGCGCCCAGGCATCCGAGCAGACTGGCCTGACATCGGGCCAAATCGGTTATCTTTTGCGCGCGTTTCGGCAAAAGCACCTGGGCCTATTCCCCGATGCAGAGGCAGGCGAAGCGCAGCCAGCGCCTGAGGCAGCAGCAAGCGAGCCCGAAAAAGACGAAGGGGAAAAGAAAGCCAAGAAGGGCAAAAAGCCAAAGGGCAAAAAGCCAAAGGGCAAAAAGCCAAAGGGCAAAAAGCCAAAGGGCAACAAAGGCAAGAAGGATAAAGCAAAGAAAAAGAGCAAGGAATCCAAAAAGGGCAAAAAGGCCAAAGCGAAAAAAGACAATACGAGGTGATAGAGTATGACAAGTGAAACGAGGTTCCCTACATTCCACCTGGACGGCCGGATTGCCGTCGTCACCGGGAGTGGACGCGGCATGGGCCGGACGTTCTCCACGGCCCTGGCGCACGCGGGCGCGGACGTGGTCATCACGGAGCTGCCCGGCAGGGAGAGCGCCGCCGAAGAGACCGCGGCAGAGGTGCGGGCGGCTGGACGTCGCGCGCTGGTGACCGCGCTCGACGTGACCCAGCTTGCCTCGATCAAGACGATGGTAGCACACGTCATCGCTGAATGGGGGCACATCGACATCCTGGTCAACAACGCCGGCATAAACATCCGCCAGTTCGCCATAGACGTCACGGAAGATGCCTGGGAGCAGATCGTGAGCGTCAACCAGAAGGGCGTCTTTTTCTGCTCGCAAGCCGTAGGGCAGCACATGATCGAGCGAGGCCAGGGAGGAAAGATCATCAACGTGGCCTCGCAGATGGGACTGGTGGGCGACGAGCAGCGCGCCGTCTACTGCGCCACGAAGGCGGCCGTCGTCAACCTCACCCGCGTGCTGGCGCTCGAGTGGGCGCCACACGCCATCAACGTGAATGCCGTCGCTCCGACCTACGTGAGGACGCCCCTCGTCGAGGCGCTCATCACAGACAAGGCTGTTCACGATAGCATCCTGCGCCGCATTCCGCTGGGGCGCATGGCCGAGCCGGAGGACGTTGCCGGGGCTGTAGTCTTTTTGGCCAGCCCGGCGTCCGATTTCGTCACCGGCCACACGCTGGCCGTGGACGGCGGATGGACCGCCGCCTAGAAAATTGGGGAGGACTTATGACTATCTCACCGGACAAGGTCGCCGAGCTATGCTGCAAGGCGGCCGAGTTGCGCCTGAACATCGTCACCATGATGGGAGCAGACAAGGTCCATCATTTCGGCGGCTCGCTCTCCGCCGCCGACATCGTCACGGCGCTTTACTTTTACAAGATGCGGTACGATCCACACAATCCCGATTGGCCCGAGCGCGACCGATTCCTGATGAGCAAAGGCCACTCGGTGCCCGCGCAGTACGCGGCGCTGGCCATGCTGGGCGTCTTTCCGCTGGAGGAACTGGCGACGCTCAAGCAATTGGGCAGCCGGCTCCAGGGCCACCCGGCTATGCACCTGACGCCGGGGCTGGAGGGCTGCACCGGCGCCCTGGGAGAGGGGCTATCCTACGCCAACGGCATGGCGCTGGCCGCGCGCATCCGCGGCCTATCGTACAACGTCTACTGCTTGCTGGGCGACGGCGAACTGCAGGAGGGGCAGGTCTGGGAAGCGGCGATGACGTCGGCGCGCCACTGTTTGTGCAACCTCGTGGCCATCATCGACCGCAACGGCCTGAAGGCGATGGACGAAACAAAGTGCGGCAAACTGCTCGATCCGCTCGACGAGCGCTGGACCAGCTTCGGATGGGCCGCCCGCGAGATCGACGGCCACGACATGGCCGCGATCTGCGACGCGCTGGACTGGGCCGGCGATCAGGCGCAGCAGCCCGCCGTCATCATCGCCAACACGGTCAAGGGCAAGGGTGTTTCCTTCTTGGAGGGACAACCACAATTCCACAACGCCCCCTTGAACGAGGAGCAGTTCACGTGCGCCCGCGGCGAGATTGAGACCGCGCTCGCCACGACGGAGGGTAAGTAAGGTGCCAGAAATGACAGAGACACGACTCGCCTATGGAGAGGCGCTGCTCGAGCTCGGCGCGCGACGGCCGGAGATCGCCGTTCTGGATGCCGATCTGTATAAATCGACGCGCACCGTGCTGTTTCGCGATGCGTTCCCCGAGCGCTTTATCGACATGGGCATCTCCGAGGCCGATATGGTGAGCACGGCCGCCGGCATGGCCGCGACGGGGCTGATACCCTTCTGCAACAGCTTTGCCATGTTCATCACCAGCATCTGCTACCTGCCGATCCGCACCCAGATCGCCTACCCATCGCTGCCAGTGAAGCTGGTCGGTTCCAGCGCGGGCCTGACGCAGGGCCCCGATGGAGCCAGCCACCAGTCACTGGAAGATATCGCCCTCATGCGGATTCTGCCCAACATGGCGGTGGTCTCGCCGGCCGACGAGGAAGAGACGAGGCAGGCGACGTTCGCCATCGCCGACTGGCCCGGCCCGGTCTATATGCGCCTGGGCCGCTACCCGGTCCCGCGCCTGTTCGATGACGCATACCACTTCGAGATGGGCAAGGCGATGACGCTGCGAGACGGCGGAGACGTGACCATCTTTGCCACGGGGCACATGGTGTGCAAGGTGTTGGAAGCGGCGGAGCTCCTGGCGCGGGACCGGATCGAGGCCCGCGTGGTCAACGTCTCGACGATCAAACCGCTGGACGAGGCGGCGATGCAAAAGGCAGCAAGCGAGACGGGCCTGCTGGTGAGCGTGGAGGAACACAGCGTCATCGGCGGGCTGGGCAGCGCCGTGGCCGAATGCGTCTCCGGAATCGCCGACACGCCGCCGCTGCTGCGCCTCGGCGTGCAAGACGCGTTCGGCGAGTCGGGGCTGGCGGACGAGCTGCTCGAAAAGCACCGCCTCACCCCCCAACTCATCGCCGCTGACGTTCGACGCGCACTGTGACAACTTAACCTCAATCAGACCTGGGAGGATTATCGAATGTTCATCGTCCACGTGCATGTCCACGTAAAACCTGAATCGATCGAGGCCTTCAAAGAAGCCACGCAGGAGAATGCCCGCAACAGTGTGCGGGAACCCGGCATCGCCCGCTTCGACGTCATCCAGCAGCGGGACGACCCCACCAAGTTCGTCCTCGTCGAATGTTACCGCACCGAATCAGACCCTGGAGAGCACAAGAAAACGGCCCACTATGCCAAGTGGCGCGACACGGTGGCCGATATGATGGCTGAGCCGCGCTCCAGCATCAAGTACGATAATCACTTTCCAAAAGATGAGGGGTGGTGATAAGAACGGTCAAACAGGTCAAGAAAACGCAACAAGCATGAATAGGACCACAGCCGGACAAGAATTTTCGACCATCACAGGTGGTAGGAACCACACCTTGTCTATCTACCACCAGGGCCTTTCGCGCTCTGCGAAAGGCCCTGGTAGTAGTTTCGGCGCCTTACGCCGCCGAAACTACCGTTTGCAAGGCGAGGCACTGCGGAATCTCGCCTCATGCGTACAAGATCTCGATTATGTATGAAGATGCCCAGTGACGAGGAGCGATTAGCCTCCTTTCTCGAAGGCTATCCCCCCGTCGCGGGCATCCACCCGCACAGTGTCTCCCTCGCCGAACTCGCCGCGCAAGAGGGCCAAGGCCAGCGGGTCCTGCACCTCGCGCTGGATGACGCGCTTGAGCGGCCGCGCGCCATAGACCGGGTCGAAACCGGTCTCGGCCAGATACTGCCGCGCCGCGTCGGCCAACTCCAGCGCGATGTTGCGCTCGGCCAGCAACTCGCGCAGGTGGCGCATCTGGATATCGACGATGTGTACCAGGTCGCCCTTCGTCAGATTGCGGAAGAGGATGGTCTCGTCGACGCGGTTCAGGAACTCGGGCCGGAAGGTGCGGTCCAATTCCTCCAGCACTTTCTCGCGCGCTGCCTCCACGCCCAGTTCCTTGATCCAGCGGCTGCCGGTGTTGCTCGTCATGATGACGATGGTGTTGGTGAAATTGACCGTGCGGCCGTGGCCGTCGGTCAGCCGCCCTTCATCTAGGAGCTGCAACAGCGCGTTGAACACCTCTGTGTGTGCCTTTTCGATCTCGTCGAACAGCACCACGCTGTAGGGCCGGCGGCGCACCGCCTCGGTCAGTTGGCCGCCCTCGTCGTAGCCCACATAGCCCGGCGGCGCGCCGATGAGGCGCGAGACGGTGTGCCGCTCTTGATACTCGCTCATGTCGATGCGCACCATGGCCTCCTCGGTGTCGAACAGGAACTCGGCCAGCGCGCGCGCTAATTCCGTCTTGCCCACGCCCGTCGGCCCCAGGAAGATGAAGGTGCCGATGGGCCGGTTGGGGTCCTGCAGCCCTGCCCGCGCCCGGCGCACGGCGTTGGAGACGGCGCTCACCGCCTCGTCCTGTCCCACGAGGCGCTGGTGCAGGGCGTCCTCCATGCGCAGCAGCTTTTCCATCTCGCCCTCGAGCAGCTTGGACACGGGGAGACCCGTCCACTCGGCCACCACCTCGGCGATATCCTCCGAGCCGACTTCTTCCTTGAGTAAAGGCCTCTCGCCCTGAAGCTGGCGCAGCCGCTCCTCCTGCTCGCGCAGTTGGTTCTCGAGTTCGGCCAGCGTGCCGTACTGCAATTGGGAGGCCCGGGCGTAATCCTGCGCCCGCTGTGCCTCCTCGATGCGGTGATGCACCTGCTCCGTCTGTTCCTTCGTATCGCGGATGGCCTGGATGGCTGCCTTTTCCTGTTCCCAGCGGGAGCGCAGCGCGCCGCTGCTTTCCTGCAGGTCGGCCAGCTCTTTTTCCAGTTTCTTCAGCCGCTCCTTGCTGGCCTTGTCCTTCTCCTTCTTCAAAGCCTCGCGCTCGATCTCGAGTTGCATCACGCGCCGGTCGACCTCGTCCAGCTCGGCCGGCTTGGAGTCGATCTCCATGCGCAGCCGGCTGGCCGCCTCGTCGATCAAATCGATGGCCTTGTCGGGTAGGTGCCGGTCGGCGATGTAGCGGTCGCTGAGCGTGGCGGCGGCGATGACGGCGCTATCCTGGATGCGCACGCCGTGGTGCACCTCGTACCGCTCCTTGAGCCCGCGCAGAATGCTGATCGTCTCCTCCACCGATGGCTGGTCGACGGTCACCGGCTGGAAACGCCGCTCGAGCGCAGCGTCCTTCTCGATGTACTTGCGGTACTCGTCCAGCGTCGTCGCGCCGATGGCGTGCAGCTCGCCGCGGGCCAGCATGGGCTTGAGCATGTTGGAGGCGTCCATCGCCCCCTCGGCCGCGCCCGCACCCACGACGGTGTGCAGCTCGTCGATAAAGAGCACCACCTCGCCCGCCGCGTCGGTCACCTCCTTGAGCACTGCCTTGAGCCGCTCCTCGAACTCGCCGCGGAACTTGGCTCCGGCGATCAGCGCGCCCATATCCAGCGCCACGATGCGACGGTTCTTGAGCCCTTCGGGTACGTCGCCGCGCATCACGCGCTGCGCCAGCCCCTCGGCGATGGCCGTCTTGCCCACGCCCGCGTCGCCCACCAGTACGGGGGTGTTCTTCGTCCGGCGGCTGAGAATGCGCATCACGCGCCGGATCTCGTCGTCGCGCCCGATGACGGGATCGAGCTTGCCATCGCGCGCGAGCTGCGTCAGGTCGCGCCCGTATTTCTCCAGCGCCTGGAAGGTGGCCTCCGGGTTCTGGCTGGTGACGCGCTGGCTGCCGCGCACCGCGGTCAGCGCCCGCAGCACCGCGTCCTCGGTGATGCCGTGGGCCGCCATGAAGCGCGCCGCCTCGCCGCCGTGCGCACCGGTCAGCGCCAGCAGCAAGTGCTCGGTGCTGACATAGTCGTCGCGCATGCGCTTGGCCGCCTTTTCCGCATCATCAAAGGTGCGGTCCAGGTCGCGCGAGAGCCCCACCTGGGTCGTCGCGCCGTACACCTTGGCTTTGCCATCCAAGACGCGCTCCAGGGCCAAGGCTATCTCAGAAGGATTGGCCTCCAGCTTTTGCACGATCTGGGGCACGATGCCATCGGCCTGGCGCAAGAGCGCCAGCAGCAGGTGCTCCGGCTCAATCTGGCCGTGACTGTGTTCCTTGGCCAGAGATCGGGCAGTGATGACGGCTTCTTGTGCTTTTTGTGTGAGTTTGTTTGGATCCACGTTTTTTTGCTCCTCGAAAACTCGAACAGGTACGTCGTGATAAAAACCACACAAGGCGCCACCACGTATGCGCTCGATGGCGTCTCGCTTACTTGGAGATTATACTGCTTTCAGTGGGGGTGTCAAAATCCTGTGGTCAACGATCAAGAAAATCGCCATTCACTGCTCAAGCTGCCGTAGCGCGGCCTGTACCTGAGGCAAATTGCCGTAAGCCTGCCCCCCACCTTTGGCCAAAAACGCCTTCAGATCGGCAGTCGCTTTGTCGGCCTGCCCCACGGCCTCGTAGAGCTTGGCCCGGACGAAATAGGCGAACAGACTCCCCTTCCGGATCGACTCGCCCAGATCCGCCTCGGCCTGCTCGAAAGCGTCCTGCTCGCCAAACTCGGTGACCAGGAGAGAGTACGCCACTCCGCGGTCTTGATAGATCTGGTAGTGAAAATCCGGCGGCGCGTAGCGCAAGGCCCAGCCCATATCCTCGATGCACCTCCGCACTCCCTCCCGCGTGCGCTGGCTGCAAAAGGCCAATCCGCGCGCGTGAAACACCAATCCGTCCTTGGCGTTCAACTGCAGCGCGCGGTCGAAATCGGCCAACGTGTCCTTTACCGGCCGCACAGCCTGCCCGACCTTGGCCCGCTGCACGTACGCCGCCGCCATCTTGGGGTTCAACTGGATGACGCGCGTCAGATCCGCCAAGGCCTCGCCCGCGCGTCCCTGCGCAGCGTACGCCACGCCCCGGTTATAAAAGGCCTCAAAAAAGTCCGGCTTGCGCTGGACGATGGCACTCCAATCGGCGATAGCGCCGGCAGTGTCTCCCTGGCGCATACGCAGCCCGGCCCGGTTGTTGAGCGCCTGGTCGTACTCGGGGTTGCGCTCGATCGCGCGGTCATAGTCGCCCAGGGCAGCGGCCGGCTTGCCCCAGTCCTCGTAGGCCCGGCCACGGTTGTAATAGAGGGGCGCAAAGTCGGGAGCCAGCTCGATGGCCCGGCTGAACTCGTCCACCGCCGCGGCGAAATCGCCGGCCTTGGCCTTGGCCAAGCCTTGCAGAACGTGCCAGTTGACCTTTTTCTCCAGTTCGTTCACTAACCTCATCTCTAACAAGGCGGCGTAAAGCCGGCAGGCCAGCGGGTGTGTTCGTCGTACCGCACCCGGGTGAGATCAGCACCGCCCAGGTCGGCACCTGTCAGATCAGCGCCACTCAGGTCAGCGCCCACCAGTTTGGCCCACTTCAGCTTGGCCTCTCGCAGGCTGGCCCCACGCAGGTTGACCCCGCTCAAGTCGACCCGAGCGGCGTGGATGCCATCGAGACAGGCCGCGCTCAGATCGGCCCCAACCAAGTTAGCTCTGGTAAGATAGACCCCTTGCCCATCAATGCCCCGCAAGTTAGCCCCACTCAAGTCTGCGCCAAAGAGAGCATTTCCAGCCAGGATTGCCCCTGCAAGGTCCATCCCGCTCAAGTCCAGCTTCATCAGGTCCATATCCAAAACCGGACGACGGCCCTGCCGCCGTGCGAACTCCACTATGCGCTCAACCTGCCCACGCTTGATCGACCTGAACTCACACTGCCGTAACGCCTCCTCTTCGATCGGTTTGACCTGTCTGAACCCTGCATGGCTCTGGCTATACAAAGGATGGCCCGACACCTGGGGCAGCAGCTTGGCCCCCTTCTCCTGACTCACCACCCACCGCCCGACCAGTCCCTTCACGTTCCCATACGGGAATTCACCCACCGGCCCCTGCTGCAGCGGATACCCTTCCCCTTCCGGCCCCATCCAGAACAGCTTGCCCTCCTCCAACCAAGGGATTAGATCGTAATCCATCTGGTCGTATGGCCACACGAACTCGTCGCCGTGCCAATCCTGCGGGGCCAAGCTCTCCTCGAACGCGCCCGCGTCCTCCGTAAAGTAGCACACAAAGTAGGCTGTGTAACGCGGCTGCCACGCCACGTCATCCAACCGGCCCACCGGCAAGGCATGAATCACGGCGCAGCTCCCCTGCCGCTCTATGAACGGCCGCAACACTCCCGGCCGCTCCGAGCCAATGACGATGTACTCTGTCATCTGGACATCGTCGGGGATGGTGCCGTGCAAATTCACCCCATAAGTCACCGCCCGCGCGTGCTCACACTCAGCCCGGTAGCTCGGACCGCCTTCCCGCCGGGCTATCAAAGCGTTCAGATCCCGTGCCTGCGATATGCGGCGGCCCAGCCATCCAAATCCACTCGGCTCACTGAGCCACCAGCCCAACCCGGATAGGCTAAAGGTATCAACCGGCTCCGAAACCCTTCCTCCACAAATGGGACACCGGGCCAACACGTACACCGGCAGATTGGACTGGTACAAGGACGGCAGCTCGACCATCAGCCTTTTCGGCACGTTTCCCACGCTCACGTTGCCCAACGGCGTTCGGTAACGAGTTGCCATGGATTCCACCTGACTAACGAACGCCTTGTACGACTCGAAGGTAAACGGCTCGTCCGGCTCCGCGTCCACGTGCAGCAATGCCTGCTCCTTCTCATCCTCCTTCTCGCGATGCTGCTGAAAAGCACGCTCTATGTATCTCTGCTCCTGCCCATCGACGTGCTTCTTGAGCGCAGACAGGGCATTCATCGCAGCCACTCGCACCTCTGTCGCCGCCTTTTTCTCCCCCAAAAACGCCGCCAATGCCTGTATGATCCGGAAATCCCGATGCTCGACAAAGTATTGCTGCAAAAGGTGAATCGCCTTCACCTGTGTCACCCAGTATTCGTCATCCAGTGCTTTTAGCAGCAGCTCTAT
>JAFGED010000297.1 GCA_016931785.1 Anaerolineae bacterium | reverse complement strand
TGCGCGCAGCGCGTCCACGGCCAGCTTGCTCAGGTAGAGGATCATCGGCCCGGAGACGCCAAAGTGGGTGAACAGCATCTCGCCGAAGGCGTCGGCCTGCTGCTGGCCGTCGATCCGGAGGCGGACGGCGGCGTTGCGCAGGCTGAGGCCCTGCAAGCGCTCCGCGACGCCGCCGGCGGTCTCCAGCGGCACCAGCGCCGGGCGGATGGGAACGATTGTGTGGCCCACTGCCTCAGCCAGCCGGTAGCCATCGCCGGTGGAGCCGGTGGCGGGGTAGGATGCCCCGCCGGTGGCGATGATCACCGCATTCCCGTGATAGAGTCGCTCGCGTGCGTCCATCACGCCGGCGATGCGGTCTCCCTCGACGAGCAGTTGCTCGACCGGGGAGCGGGCCTGCAGCGACACGCCCTGCTTGCGCACCCAGTGCACCAGCGCGTCCACTACGTCCTGAGCATGCTCGCTGGACGGAAAGACCCGCCCGCCGCGCTCGGTCACCGTCTGCACGCCCAATTCCTCGAAAAAGTCCAGCAGGTCGGGAGTGAAGAACTGGTGAAAGGCCTGCCGCAAAAAGACGCCGTTGGTCCCGAAACGTTGGAGGAATTCCTCCAGTTCCACGACGTTGGTCAGGTTGCAGCGACCTTTGCCCGTGATGCGCAGCTTGCGGGCCGGTCGCTCCATCTTTTCCAGGAGCAGGGTGTCGGCTCCCAACTCGGCAGCCTGTCCGGCGGCCATCAGCCCGGCCGCGCCTGCTCCCACGACGATGACTTGGTGTTTGTCCATAGACGTTGGTAAGTATAGTAGTCGAGTGCTATAATAAAGTCAAGTTTACTTGATGGGGCTTCTTGGAACGAAGGGTTTTACCACGGAGACACGGAGACCAGAGCTTTTACGGTTTTCCTCTTTGTGCTCCCTGCGTCTCCGTGGTTCTATTATCGTAGGAGGGGAGATGGAATCAAGACCTAAAGACTTTGCCATCCAATACGATTGGTGCGCGGGCAGTATGCCGCCGCCGCATCATTACGAGTACACGATCCGCATCGGCCCTGGCTTGCAGGGCGAGATTGTTTTCTATCCCGACTATCCGGGTCTGGGCACGCCTGAGTGGACGGAGCCGTTCGGCGTGGGTGAGGAATCGTTGGACGCGCTATATGTCCTTGTGGAGGAGCAGGTGCTGGGCCGGGAGTGGGTCAAGATCGAGGATGGAACGGTGGGCGGAAGCCTGGAGTGGATGTCGGGCACGGTGGACGCGCAGCGCTTCCGGGTGCCCAGCCGGGTCGAGGAAGACGAGGCCCTGGAGCCGGTCTATGCCGCCATCAAGGCCTTGGTCCCGGATGCGATCTGGGCCAAGCTGCGGGCGCAGCGCGAGCAGTACGAGCGGGATTACAGGGAAGGTGATTGAAGTATCTTCTCAATAAATAGGGAAAGATGGGGGGTGTGAGGGCGGCGTAGCCGCCCTCACACCCCCCGCTCCCCGGATTATTGAGGTGATACTGATTGAACAACTTTTTCCGTTTGTGCATGTAATCTTGTGGGAACGGCCGGAGCCGTTCACTATCAATACAAGGGGAAAATGATGACTTTGCACAAACGAGCACGATTGATGGTTGGATTGCTGGTTGCGCTGTTTTCGGTCGCGTGTGTGTTTCTTCCTACACCGATGCCGACCCCGGCGCCAGCTTCTGCGCCGACGCCTACGTTGACGCTGGCCTCTCCCCCGGAGCCGACGCCGGCCGCTACGCCGGACATTCCATCTTCTGAAGCCTGGCAGGCCACGGTCGACGCCTTGACCGCACTTCAGAGTGCCGGGTATCCTCCCGAGCACCTTCTCAAAGAGAATGCCGTCAGAACGGGAGATGAATTCGACGTCAGCGCGTATTTTACTGTCCTCGATCACCTGTCGATGGAGCCGGGATACACGTTGGATTACGTGTATTGCTACGACGGGTCGGGATTTGCGGGGTTTCCCAAGCTGTATGCCAGGCCCGACGTCATACCGACGAGATTTGCAAGCACGGACACTCCTCCGACCGAGGACCAGCCGCCGTTCTTGACCTGTAGCGATGTCGGAGGGGACGCGGATAGCTACCTGGCCCACGTGCAGATCGATGGCACGGAGGAGGGGTTCTTTCAGCTTGCTTTGTTGCGTGTGATGGGTGGGCAGTTTTACCTTTACTGGCACGCCGGCTACTATGATACTGTGGTCGTCTGTGACCGTGAGGCGGTCGAGTCGATCATCTCTGCCGAGGGCAGTTATGGCCAGCCATTTTCGGCGGAGCAAAAGCGGGCGGCGCGGGCCATCGACCCGTCGCCCATCGTCGAGCTGGGTGATGAGGTGGTGGCCGTCAAGATCGTCACTTTTTCCATTTTTTTTTTCAAGCAGAAGACGGCATACGAGATCAACCGCAGTTTTCCGCACGCGATACGCGATAGTAATTCCGAGGTTCTCGTGGAATACGACTGCGGCATTATGTTTTGACCTGTAGGAGGTGCGAGATGGATCATCCAGCGTTCAAAACGATGGGGCAGCAGGCCGGTAGGCGATCGTGGGCCGAGCCGTGGAAGATCAAGATGGTGGAGCCGATCCACGTGACCAGCCGGGAGGAGCGGGAGCAGGCCGTCGTGGAGGCGGGTTTCAACACCTTCTTGCTGCGCTCCGAGGACGTCTACATCGACCTGCTCACCGATAGCGGCACCAGCGCGATGAGCGACCGCCAGTGGGCGGGGATCATGCTGGGCGACGAGGCCTATGCCGGCAGCCGCAACTTTTATCACCTGGAGGAAGCGGTGCAGGCGGTCTATGGTTACAAGCATGTCGTGCCCACGCACCAGGGGCGCGGCGCCGAGCACCTGATCAGCCAGGCGCTGATCAAGCCCGGCCAGTTCGTGCCCGGCAACATGTACTTTACCACGACCCGCCTGCACCAGGAGCTGGCGGGCGGCACGTTCGTGGACGTGATCATTGACGAGGCGCACGCCCCTGCTAACCTGCATCCCTTCAAGGGGGATGTCGATCTGGACAAGCTGGAGACGCTTTTCAAGGAGAAGGGCGCGGAGAACGTTTCCTACGTCAGCCTGGCGGGCACGGTCAACATGGCGGGCGGCCAGCCGGTGAGCATGGCCAACGTCAAGGCGCTGCGGGCGCTGTGCGACCGGTACGGCGTGCACGTCTACCTCGACGCCACCCGCATGTATGAGAACTGCTTCTTCATCCAGCAGCGGGAGGAGGGGTACGCCGAAAAGTCGGTGGCCCAGATTCTCGAGGAGTTCTGCAGCTACACCGACGGGGCCTGGATGAGCGCCAAGAAGGATAACCTGGTCAATATCGGCGGCTGGCTGGCGGTGAACGACTATGATCTGTTCGACCAACTGCGCAACATGGTCGTGATCTACGAAGGACTGCATACCTACGGCGGGATGGCCGGGCGCGACATGGAGGCGCTGGCTATCGGCATCGCCGAGGGGGTGCAGGATGACCAGGTGCGCGCGCGGGTGGGGCAGGTGCTCTACCTGGGCGACCTGCTGCTCGACTGGGATATCCCCATCGTGCAACCAGTGGGCGGTCACGGCATCTTTTTGGACGCCAAGGGCTTTTACCCACACATCCCGCAGGACCAGTTCCCGGCGCAGACGCTGGCGGCGGAGCTGTACCTCGATTCGGGTGTGCGCGGGATGGAGCGGGGCATCGTCAGCGCCGGGCGCGACCCACAGACGGGCGATCACCGCTATCCGGCCCTGGAGCTGACGCGCTTGGCCATCCCGCGGCGGGTCTATACCCAGGCGCACATGGACGTGGTGGCCGAGTCGATCAGGGCGGTGTACGAAGCCCGCGAGCAGACGCGCGGGCTAAGGATGGTCTATGAACCCAAGTACCTGCGGTTTTTCCAGGCCCGATTTGAGCGGGCGTGAATCGGGCCGCGCGGTTTGAGCGGTTGGGGTGAATGAAAATTCCTCACGCCAAGGCGCCAGGTTTTAAGTTTTTGCGTCTTGGCGCCTTGGCGTGAGATACCAGGGGTTTCTAAAGCTCGTACAGCTCGCCGTACTTTTCCCTCAAGTAGCGGATGTAAGGTTCGATGCTCAGCGATCCGCCGACGGCGCGTTCGAGCAGCTCGGCGGTGGTGAATTTGCTGCCGTGCTGGTAGATGTTGTCCGTCAGCCAGCGGAGCAGCGTACCAAACTCACCGTTCTCCATCTCACCCGTGATCTCCGGATGGGCCTGTAGTGCTGCCTCGAAGAACTGCGCGCTCATAATGTTCCCCAGTGTGTAGCCCTGGAACTGGCCGCCGATAAAGTTGGAATACCAATGGATGTCTTGCAGCACGCCGTCGCGGTCGTCCGGCGGAACGATTCCCAGATCGGCGCCCATGCGCGCGCGCCAAGCCTCCGGCAGGTCGCGCACCTCCAGGCTGCCCTCGAGCAACTGGCACTCCAGGTCAAAGCGCAGCATGACGTGCAGGTTGTACGTTACCTCGTCGGCCTCGACGCGAATCAGTGAGCGCTCGACCTTGTTGATCGCACGGTAGAAAGCGTCCGGGTTCACGCTTCCGAGTTGATCGGGAAAGACGGCCTGCAGTTTGGGGTAAAAGTGATGCCAGAAGGGGCGGCCAAGTCCAACGAGGTTCTCCCACAGGCGGGATTGGCTTTCGTGGACGCCCATCGAGGTCCCTCCCGCCAGGGGAGTGCCCTCAAAGTCCATCCGGCCGCCCTGCTCGTACATCGCGTGCCCGGCCTCGTGCATCGTGCCGGACAGCGCTTCGAGTAGGTCGTTCTCCTTGACGCGGGTGGTGATGCGCACGTCACCAATGGAGAACTCGATGGTAAAGGGATGTGGGCTCTTGTCTTCGCGCCCTCTTTCAAAGTCGTATCCGAAGCGCTTGATCACCTCGACCCCGAAAGCCAGTTGTTGTTCTTCGGGAAAATGTTGGTGCAGGCATGCATTGTCGGCGGGAGGCTGGGCGGTGATCGCCTGCACGATCGGCACCAGTCGCTCCCGCAGTTCCGCAAAGATCGGGCGTATGGTCGAGACCTTCATGCCATAGTCCGCTCCATCGATCAGGGGGTCGGCGATGTGCTCGTAGTCGAAGTAGCTGGCGTACCGTCGGCTCAGGTCGAGCGTCCTTTCCAGGTAGGGTCGCACCTTGGCAAAGTCATCTGCCGGGCGTGCTTCCTTCCATACCTCTAGTATGGTTGCCGTGTGATTCTCGAACTCGGCAGTGAACTTGGGAGGTACCTTGCTCTTGCGCTCGTAGAGGCGGCGCGCGACGCGGACCAGGCTGGCCTCGTCCGATTCATAGGGCAGGCTTTCGGTGTAGGGCTGCAACTCGTCCAGCAGCCTGCCAAGGTCGGGGTCGATGAACTTTTCGTGTGCCAGGCGCGTCAGGGTTGCGGTCTGGCGCCCGCGGGCTGCTGCGCCGCCGGGCGGCATGTAAACATTCTGGTCCCAATACAAGACGTAGGCGGCCTGCTCCAGGTCTTTGATCTCTGCCAGGCGGGCTTGTAGTTCTGCTAATTTATCTTTCACGATGTTTTCTCCTGATATGCTAGACCTCACTAAACCGTGATGCAAGTCGAGAAACCAGACCAGGGTAGATTCTACTATGCTCCTGTCGAATGGGCAAATCTGGTGATTACCCATATGTCTGGGTAAAGGGGGAATTGGGTGTGAGGGCGGCGCAGTCGCCCTCACACCCCGCGCCTCCCAGATTATTGAGATGATACCTGGCAAATCTGTTTTGACTTTTACTTATTGAGGGGTTATACTGGTTGCGGTCGGAGGGCTTCCCCTAAGGACCCGTAAAAGAATAATCTCCCGCGGTGTTGTTACCGAAAAAGGATTTGCTCTCGCTATTTGATGATTCTGAC
>JAFGED010000296.1 GCA_016931785.1 Anaerolineae bacterium | reverse complement strand
GAGGGGGCGGGGGTTTGGAGAGCGGCGCCTGTCCTGAGCGAAGCCGAAGGATCGCCGCTCTCCAAGCCCCCATCTCTCCCTTTTTCGGGCGAGGGAGACTGCCCGGGCGAATAGCCTGAGTAGTTACCAGCTGTAAAGGTTGAGCGGGTTGAGGAAAAAGGGAAAGAAGGCTATGCCCAAGGTCCTGGTCATCGAAGACGATATCGATATGGCCGAGGCGGTGCGTATGCCGCTGGAGGCCAACGGCTACGAGGTCGTTCGCGCTGCTACTGGCGAAGAGGGATTGCAAAAGGTCAAGGAGGTCGAGCCCGACCTGATCATTCTCGACGTGGTGATGGAGACGACGACGGCCGGCTTCCAGGTCTCGCTGCAGTTGCGTAACCCGCAACCCGATTCGGAGTATGCTGCTTACAAAGATATCCCGATCCTGATGCTGACGGCGATCCACGACACCACGTCCCTGCGCTTTGGCCCCGACGAGGCCTACCTGCCAGTGGACGACTTTGTGGAAAAGCCGCTCACGCCGGACGTGTTGTTGGAGAAAGTGGCAGCACTGCTTGAGAAGTAACCCCCCATTCCTACCCCCAACCCCCTCCCCTTCCCCCCGCTGCGCGGGGGGAAGGGGAGGGGGCGAGGGGGAGGGGTTAGAGGGCGATTCGGAGGCGCGCGGTGGAGCTGGAACAAGTTCTATCTTGTCTGGCCAAAGGCGCCAGGCAGGCAGTAGAAGCGGATGCTACGGCAGTCTGCCTGCTGGATGAAGACGGTCACCATCTGACCATCGCGGCGGTCTGTGGCGCCGAGACCGAGCGCCGGCCTAGCGAGCCGGTCGCAGTGAGCGACAGCCCGCTCGACCGAGAAGCGCTCGGCGGCCATCCGGCCATCGTCACCGACAGTCGATCCGATCCCCGGGCTGCACGCGCGCCCGGGGATTTCTGTTCCATCCTCTGCGTAGGGCTTGTGTACGATGGCGCCCCCATCGGCACGCTCCACGCCTACGCAAGCGATCCTCGGCGGTTCGACGAAGAAGACGCCGCCCACTTGGCGGCGCTGGCCGACCTGGGTGCGATGACCGTGACGGCCACGCGCGCCGTCTTGGCGCTGGAGACGCTGGACGCCAGCAAGGGCCAGTTCATCCGCGTGGCTACCCACGAGCTACGCTCCCCCATCACCGTGGCCCAGTCGCTGGTACGCGGCGTGGTCGGCGGTTATGTCGGCGAGATGACAGAGAGGCAAGCGGACGTCTTTGGCCGCATCAGCCGCCGCCTCGATTTCCTCGAGAGCCTGGTCAACGACCTACTCGACCTGGCGGCGGGCAAGTCGCCGGAACTGGCGGAGGAGGAGGGTCCGACCCTGCTCAACGCCGCCGTGGGGCGGGCTGTGCTGCTCTTCCAACCACGCGCAGAGGAAAAGGGGCTGGGAATCAGGCTTCAACCGTGCCGCGATCAACTCATCGTCTGGGGCACCGAGGGTGGGTTGGACCGTATCTTTACCAACCTGATCAGCAACGCGGTCAAGTACACGCCATCCGGCGGCAGCGTCACCGTCACCGTGCGCAAGACGGACGGGCAAGCACAGGTCGAAGTGGCCGATACCGGCATCGGCATCCCCGAGAAAGCCTTGCCCCACCTCTTTGAAGAGTTCTACCGCGCCCCAAATGCCAAAGCATTGGATGAGGTCGGCACGGGCCTGGGACTGGCCATCGTCAAGGCCTTGGTGGAGCGGTACGGCGGGCGGATCGAGGTAGCGAGCGAGGTCGGAAAAGGGTCCTTGTTCACCGTGACGTTTCCCGTAGTGGAGCGGTAGTCAGTAGATTGGTAGACTGGTAAATCGGTAGTTGGGCGACGAATCAACCAGCTACCAGTTTACCAATCTACCATTTCTTTGCCTTTTGCAGTTTCCCCCAGATGAGTATAATAGGCTAAATGGAGGACCCGCATACCGACTACAAATCTACCCTTCCCCATCACCCAACACGGAGGACGAATTTGGACGAGTCAATCACCGCCGAGATACGGGACAAAGCCAGGGAACTTTTGGAAAGCAAGCAGGTGGACTGCGTGATTGGATACGAGGCGAGCGCGCGCGATGGCGCTCGCCCTGTGTTTATCTACGACCCGGCCGAGGTCGATCGGCTGGTGTGGAACGAGCATTGCGTCCACAACCTGGTCACCTACTTGCACGACAAGAAAAAGCCCCAAAAGCGCGGCGAGGAACCGCAGCGGGTCGCCGTCGTCGCCAAGCCCTGCGATAGCCGTGCCGTCAACGTGCTCCTGGCCGAGCAGCAGATGGCACGCGAGCGCGTGTTCGTCATCGGCGTGGCCTGCGAGGGGATGGAGGATGCAGGGGGCAAGAGGCAGGATCGCTGCGCCCGCTGCGTGGATAGGGTTCCCGTGGTCTACGATGTGCTAATCGGCGAGCCGCCGGAGGCCGCGCCGGCGGGAGACGACTTTGCCGACGTGGCCGAGGTCGAAGCTCTGCCGCCCAACGAACGGCTGGCCTTTTGGCTGCGCCAGTTCGACCGCTGCATCCGCTGCTACGCCTGCCGCCAGGTGTGTCCTGGCTGCTACTGCACCACATGCATGTTCGAGCGGGACGACGGGCTGTGGATCGACGCCGGGATTGAACTGGGGCAAAAGCACATGTTCCACCTGGGCCGGGCGCTGCACCTGGCCGGGCGCTGCGTGGAGTGCAACGAGTGTGAGCGGGTCTGCCCGATGGATCTGCCGCTGAGCCTGCTCAACCGCATGCTGACGCGGGAGGTGGAGGCACTCTTCGGCCACCGCGCCGGGCGGGAGGAGGAACTCAGTCCATTGCTGTTTGAATTGGAAGAAGGCGGGTCACCGATGTAAGAGCCCGGCGATTAGAGATTGTGCGGGGAGGCCACTCGATGAAGTTCACCACACGAGATCAACTGAAAACCTGGCTGAATGGCCTGGTTGAGGACGAGCACGATGTCGTCGCTCCGCGCGACGTAGACGGCAAGGTGCTCTACCGGCAGATCGGGTCCGCCGACGATGTCCTGTTTGACTACGAGCGGCCGGACCTCTCGGCCAAGGATTTCTTCCTGCCTGCCACGGAGGTCCTGCTGCGGATCGAGCAGCAGGGCAGCCAGGTGACGCAGGAGGAGGTGCTGCCGGATCGCAAGCAGGTCATCTTTGGCCTGCGCCCCTGCGACGCCCACGGCGCCGCGGCCATCGACGCACTGCTCCTGAATCAAGACCCCGCCGACGCCTACTACCGCCATCACCGGCAGCGCACGACGCTGGTGGGGCTGGCCTGCCCGCAGATGTGGGAGGGCTGCTTTTGCACCTCCGTGGGCGGCGCGCCCGACGATGCCACCCACCTGGACGTGCTGCTCACGGCGGCAGATGGCGGTTATGCAGTGCAAGCAGTGACGGAGAAGGGGACGGCGCTCTTGGAGGGGCTAGAAGTTGAGGAGCGTTCTGGTGAGCCGCCTGCGCCGGTAACCAGTGCAGAGGTGCTGCCCGTGGCGGAGCCTGCGAAGTGGCGGTCTCTGTTCGAGGACAAAATCTGGATGCGGCACGGGGAGCGCTGCCTGAGCTGCCGCATCTGCGCCTACGTCTGCCCGGCCTGCCGTTGCTTCGACGTGGTCGACCGGGTGACGGGCGTACGCGGCGGCGTGACGCACATCGAGCGCATCCGCGTGTGGGATGCCTGCACCAGCCCCAACTACCGCCGCGCGGCCGGAGGCCACAACTCCCGCCCCACCAAACCAGAGCGACTGCGCAACCGCTTCTATTGCAAGTTCTGTTACTACCCCGAGGACTTTGGTCCCTTGGGTTGCGTGGGCTGCGGGCGCTGCGTCGTCTCCTGCCCGGTCGATATCGATATCAGAGAGGTGATGCAGGATGTAGCAGCGGCAGAGTGATTCGGACACACGTAGGAGGGCGGACACCGGGTTCCATAAAGGGAAAAAAGATGAAAAAGCTCATTCCGGCAATCTCGCTCGTGGCGCTTGCAGCCTTTGCTGCAAGCTGTAGCTGCGGGCCAGAGGCAGGGTTATCGCCCACGCCCGCCCGCGCGCCGACATCGGGACCGGCTAAGCCTACAGATGCGGAGGGAGTGGAGGAGCCAACTGCCGCCCCCACGGAACTCCCTGCTGCGACAGAGCCACCGGCGGCATTTGAGATCTCGAGCGCCGCTTACGCCGATGGAGAGACGATCCCTAACCAATACAGCTGCATGGGGGATAACATGTCGCCGCCGCTTGAGTGGGCGGGTGTGCCAGCGGAAGCTCAGAGCCTGCTGCTTTTCTTTTACGATCCCGACGCCGGTTTTGACTCGGGTGCGTCGGTCGAGATGGGATTCATCCACTGGATCGTCTTCAACATCCCTCCCTCTACCACCGGCTACCCCGAGGACATGCCCGCCGGAGACACCCTCGACGATGGCGCGTTGCAGGGAAACAACGACTTTGGCCAGTTCGTTAACCCAGGAGACCCCTTCCCTGGAGGCGCTCCTATCAAGGTGACCGGCTATGATGGTCCCTGCCCGGGGGACGAGCACAAATACGTTTTCGTTCTCTACGCACTCGACGCCACGCTCGATCTGCCCGCACAGGCAACGCCTACCGAAGTACTGGAAGCGATGGAGGGGCACGTCATCGATCAGACGGAGTTGTCGGGAGTGTACGCGCCGCCCAAATAAAAAACGATCTTCCCGAAAGCTCTAGCGACCTTCGGCCGCCGCTTTCGGGAAGATGAATGGAGCATAAGGAGAACGTATGGCCACACATGCAAACCCCATGAAACCATACCTGGGCAAATTGGCTGGAATCAAGGACATTGCCACCAACCACAAGCTCTTTCAGATCGAGTTGACCGAGCCTGAGGGGCAGGCGGCCTTTGGCGATTACAAGCCGGGGCAGTTCGTCTTCTTCTCCGCATTTGGCGCAGGGGAAGCGCCCTTTGGCATCACGTCCACTCCGGCGCGCAGCCCGGACGTCGTGGAGGTGGCCATCAACGACCTGGGCCACGTCACACACGCGCTGCACTGCCTGGAGGAAGGCGACCCGGTGGGCCTGCGCGGCCCGCTGGGTAACTGGTTCCCCATGGACGAGATCAAGGGCAAGGACGTCGTCATCCTGGGAGCCGGCATCGGCGGGGCGCCGCTGCGACCCGTCATCCACACCATCCTCGATAACCGCGCTGACTATGGCCACACGACGATCCTATGGGCCGCCCGCGCGCCCGACCTGCTCGTCTTTACCGACGAGTTCGACGACTGGGGTTCGGCCCCCAACACCGAGTTCCACGTGACCATCGACAGCAAGCATCCCGACTGGAACGGCAACGTGGGTTTGATCACCAACCTGCTGGAACAGGTCAACCCGCCGCCAGGCGAGGACGTCATCACCATCGCCTGCGGCCCACCCATCGCCATCCACTTTATCACCCTCAGCTTGCTCAAGCTGGGCTACACGCTCGACCAGATGCTGACGACGCTTGAGGCGCGCATGCACTGCGGCATCGGCAAGTGCGGGCGGTGTAACATGGGGGAAAAGTTCATCTGTTCTGACGGCCCGGTGTTCTGGCAGAACGAGATCGCCGGATTTTTGGAGAGCGACGTGTAAAGGAGAGACTCGATGAAGATAGGTGTCTACATATGTCACTGCGGCAGCAACATCGCCGGGAAGGTCGACGTCGCCCAGGTATCCGAGTGGGCGGGCGAGCTGCCCGGCGTCGCCGTGGCCCGCAATTACGAGTTCATGTGCTCGCAAGTGGGCCAGGAGCTGATCAAGGACGATATCCGGGAGCATGGGCTCGACCGGGTGGTGGTGGCCTGCTGCACGCCCCGCATGCACGAGCCGACGTTCCAGCGGGCGCTGGCCGAGGGAGGGCTGAACCCCTACTACTTTGAGCAGGCCAACATCCGCGAGCAGTGCTCCTGGGTCACCGACGACCCGGCGGAAGCGACGGAGAAGAGCAAGTCGCTGGTCGCCGCCGCCGTCGCGCGGGTGCGTTACCATCGCGCGCTGGAGCCGCGGCGGGTACCCATCAACCCGGCGACGCTCGTCGTGGGCGGAGGGATCACGGGCATCCAGGCGGCGCTGGAGCTGGCCAATGCCAACTATCCGGTCTACTTGGTGGAGCGGGAGCCCTCTATCGGCGGGCGCATGGCCCAGCTTGACGAGACGTTCCCCACGCTCGACTGTAGTGCCTGAATTCTCGGGCCAAAAATGATGGATGCCGGTCGGCATCCCAACATCCAGCTCCTGACCTACAGCGAGGTCGAAGAGGTTTCGGGGTACGTGGGCAACTTTGTGGTCAAGGTGCGCAAGCGGGCGCGCTCGGTGGACGAGACCAAGTGCACCGGCTGTGGCTCGTGCGAGGAAAAGTGTCCCGGCCGGGTCGTGGATGAGCTGGGGTTCAACGTGGGCCTGGGCAAGCGCAAGGCGATCTACCGGCCCTTTGCCCAGGCGGTGCCCCCGATCCCCGTGATCGACCGCGAGCACTGTCTCTTTTTCACCAAGGGCAAGTGCAGGATATGCGAAAAGGTCTGCCCCACCGGTGCCATCGACTACGAGCAGGAGGACGAGATCTTGGAGCTGGAGGTGGGCAACATCATCGTGGCCACCGGCTACGACCCCTTCGACGCCAAGCGGCTCACCGCTTACGGCTACGGGCGCTACCCAAACGTCTTTACCAGCATGGAGATCGAGCGCATGCTGAGCGGCTCCGGCCCTACCGACGGCAAGATCGTCCTGCGCGATGGCGAGACGGTGCCGCAGAGCGTGGCCGTGATCCACTGCGTGGGCAGCCGCGACGAGAACTATAACGAGTACTGCTCCAAGGTGTGCTGCATGTACAGCCTCAAGCAGGCGCACCTGGTGCACGAAAAGACCGGCGCGCAGATTTACGAGTGTTTTATCGACATGCGCACCGGCGGCAAGGCGTATGAGGAGTTCTACAAGCGCTTGCAGAACGAGGGGGTGACGTTCATCAACGGCCGTCCGGGCGAGATCCTGCCCGAGGGCGACAAGCTGGTGGTGAGCGTGGAGGACCGCGCGCTGGGGCGGCAGATGCGATTGCCGGTCGACATGGTCATCCTCAGCGTGGGGCTGGAGGCCCGCCGCGACGCACGCGAGGTAGCCAAGCTGTTCTCCATCAGCGTCGACGAGAACGGCTGGTTCAAGGAAAAGCATCCCAAGCTCGACCCCGTGGCAACGATGACGGCCGGCGTGTTCGTCGCCGGCTGCTGCCAGGGCCCGCGCGACATCCCCGACTCGGTGGCGCAAGGGTCGGCGGCGGCGGCGCGGGTGCTCACCTTCATCCGCCAGGACGAGATCGAGGGGGAGGCCGCGACTGCCATCGTGGACGAGATGATGTGCGTGGCCTGTACCCAGTGCGTGCAGACCTGCCCGTACGCGGCCATCGAGATGGTGGCGGTGCGCGGCGGCCAGGTGGCGCGCGTCAACGAGGCGCTGTGCCAGGGCTGCGGCACCTGCGCCGGGACGTGCCCTTCCAAGGCGATCACCCTGCGCCACTTTACCGACCAGCAGTTGGTCGCCGAGATGATCGGAGCGATGAACGTGATGTGGGAGACGGAGTTGGCATAGACGGCCTCGGCTGCGGCGTCCTTCGACTGCGCTCGCTACGCTCGCTCCGCTCAGGACGCCTGGGAGCTCTAGGTGGAACAGCCGCTAGGCTGCAAAGCCGAAGAGGCCATAATCAATCAGGATAATAGCAAGGAGCATCACTTATGCCGAAACAACCCTATGAACCCAAGATCGTCGGCTTCCTATGCAACTGGTGCAGCTACGCCGGGGCCGACCTGGCGGGATCGGCCCGGCTCAAGTACCCGCCCAACCTCAAGATCATCCGCGTGCCATGCTCCGGGCGCATCTCGCCAGAGCTGATCATCCGCACGTTCAAGGAGGGCGCCGACGGCGTGATGATGCTGGGCTGCCACATCGGCGACTGCCACTATAGCACAGGCAACCACCGCACCGCCCGCCGCATGCCGGTGCTCAAGAAGCTGCTGGAATTCACCGGCATCGAGCCGGAGCGCTTCCTGGCCAAGTGGGTGGCCGCCTCGGAGGGTGGGCTCTTTGTGGAGACGGTGCAGGAATTCACGGAAAAGCTGCGTGAATTGCCTCCGATGCGTGAGGTGTGGGAGCAGGCAATTGCAGATTGACGAATTGAAAATTGGAAAATTGAGAACACCCGGCGGCGCTCACAATTCCCAAATCTACAATCCCATCCTGCTCTCTTTCCGCGTGTCTACTCAGGCTGTTCGCCCGAGCAGT
>JAFGED010000295.1 GCA_016931785.1 Anaerolineae bacterium | reverse complement strand
GGAGAGCGGCGAAGCCGCTCTCCCAACCCCCGCCCCCTCTCTTTTCACACGCGAAAGGCAACTGCGAAGCAAGGCTGAGTAGTTACGATCTTTGAACCAAAAAGATTGTGAACCGAACGGTGTCTTGCCTTCAGGCCGGAATGTACCCCTTGTAGGAATGGCTCTCTAGGTGACCGGCACTTGGATTGTAGCCATTGCTGAACTCGATACACAAGTGCCGGTCACCTGGAGGGGAGGTCCCTTGTAGGAATGGTTTGCCCGTGTTACAATCGTCCTGATGCAGCGAGGATAACGTGTGCTATGGCCGGGAAAGATGAATCGCAGTTGACAATCTGTGATGATGGTCAAGCCGACCCGCGCCTGCTGGACGCGCTGGCCAGCCTCAACCAGATCGGCGCGGCGGTCAACCGCATCAGCCCGCGGGATATTGGCAGCGTCGAAGCGACGCTGCGCCTGATCGTCGAGAGCGCCATCGAGGTGGTGCCGGGCACCTCGGCGGTGATCTATACCTACGACCGGGACGCGCGGGCGTTCGACCTGGACTCGCGCCTGTCGGCGGGCGAGCCGGGCGACTATGTTCCCAGCGACGAACCGCGCGCCGGCGGCCTGGGAATGCGCGCCATCGGCCAGCGCCGCCGCGTGCTCTCCTACGAGGAAGAAGACGTAGACATCCATCCCGATAAAGTGCAGGCCGGCGCCAAGGCCATGGCCTGCTACCCGCTGATCGTCGCCGATCACCCGGTGGGCATCCTCTACGTTTACCTGCACCAGGATCGCTGCTTCGGCCAGCTCGAGCTGCTGATGCTGGATAATTTCGTCAACCAGGCCGCTATGGCGATCTATCAGGCCCGGCGGCTGGCCAGCGTGCAGCGCGACCTGGCGCGCCGCGAGGACGAGCTGAGCCGCCTGCGCCACGCGGGCCTGCTCATCTCCTCCCGTCTACGGCTGGAGGAGACGCTGGAGGCCATCCTGCAGATGGCGCTGGAAGTGACAGATGCCCAGTACGGCATCTTTCGGCTGGTGGATGGGAGCGGCGAGAGCCTGGTTGCCCGCGCCGTGACCGGCGGCGCCGTCGCCGGCAAAGACGTGGCCCACCCGATGGTGGAGATCTTGCCGATAGATAGTTCCAGCATCATGGGCTGGGTCGCCGAGCATCGCGAGCCGCTGTGCATCCACGACCTGAATGCCGCCCCCTGGGTGCGCATCTACCAGCCGCTGTACGCCGACCTGCGTATGCAGTCCGAGTTGGCCGTGCCCCTCGTCGGGGCCAGCGGCCGCCTTGAAGGCGTGCTCAACCTGGAGAGTCCCGCTGTGGGAGCTTTTAACGAGCAAGATAGCCTCCTCCTCCAGTCGCTGGCCACTCAGGCGGTCGTCGCCATCCAGGAGGCGCGCTTGCTGGACGCCCTGCTGGAGGTGGCGCAGCTTTTGCTCGCGCAGCCCTGCGAGCAGGTGTTGGGTCGCCTGGTCGATCTGGCCTGCGAGTTACTCAACGGAGCCGCCAGCGCCATCTGGACGCTGGAGGGGGATGAGTTGGTGCTGCAGGTCGCCAGCACGGGCTATCAGCGCGGCGAGCGGTTGCCGCTCGGCAGCAGTTTGGCGGGGCAGGCGATTATCGAACGCCGACCGGTGCGGGCCGACGACATGCGCACCGACCCGCGTTTCAACCGGCCCGACCTGGCCCGCGAGCAGGATTGGAGCCGGGCGCTGATCGTGCCGCTGCTGACCAATGGCGAGAGACTGCCGGTCGGTGTGTTTAGCGTCTACAGCGTGGGCTCGGAGCCGGGTCGCTTTGCAGAGTCGGAGTGGGATGAGAAGGTGCTCACCTGCCTGGCCCACTACGCCGCTTTGGCCGTGCAGAACGAGACACGCCAGAAAGAGCTGCGCGCGGTGCAAAAGCAGCACGCTGTCGCTGAGACTTTCGCCGTCGTGGGCGATATCGCCGCCAACGTGCTCCATCACCTGAACAACAAGGTGGGCACCATCCCCGTGCGCATCCAGGGCATCCAGGATAAGAGCAGGGGCGCGCTGCTGGCCGATCCCTACCTGGCCAAGAACCTGGAGGAGATCGAGCACAGCGCGTGCGCGGCGCTGGAATCGGTGCGCGAAAACCTGGCCCATCTGCGGCCCATCCACCCGGCGCCGGTGGATGTGGCCGCTTTTGCACTGGCCGCCGTCGACGCTGCCACCCTGCCGGAAGGGGTCCACGTGGAGATCAAGGGTCTCGCCGATCTTCCTCCCGTGATCGCCGGGAAGCAGAGCCTGACGCTGGTCTTTGGCAACCTCCTCGAGAACGCCGCAGAGGCGATGGGGGGAGAGGGCACCGTGGTCATCGAGGGCGCTGCCGGCGACGAGTGGGTGGAGATCGCCGTCGGCGACGATGGCCCAGGCATCCCGCCGGAACTGCAGGACGCTATCTTTGAGTTCGATTTTTCCGGGCACAGGTCGTCCCGACCCAGTATCGGATTTGGCCTGTGGTGGGTCAAGACGCTGATGGCCCGCCTGGGCGGGTCTGTCGCCGTGGAGAGCGATGGCGTCCACGGCACCACGTTCCGCCTCCGGCTTCCTCGCGTGCAGGAGGGGGCATGATGCGCGCCCTGATTGTCGAAGATAGCAGCGCGTGGCAGCAGATCCTGACAGAGATATTGGCCGACGCAGGTTTACAGGTGGACGTCGTCGACAACCTGGACGCGGCGGTGGAAACCCTGCGCGCGGCTCCCCACCGCCTGGCCGTGGTCGATCTCTCCCTCTCGGGCAACGACTATCAGAACCAGGACGGCCTGGATGTGCTCGACGCCGTGCGCCGCTTCGATCCCGGCTGTGTGACCATCCTGCTCACCGGATTCGCAACGGTCGAATTGGCCGTCGACGCGCTCACCGAGCACAACGCACTGAGCTGCCTGCGCAAGGAGGCGTTCAACCGCGCCGAGTTCCGCGAGCTGGTCAAGCGTGCCCTATCCAGCGCGCCAACATCACAGGCCGGGACGTCTCATGCGGCGAGCGCGCCTGCGGTCAAAGCGGGCGCGACGTCTGTCGAGCCTCCTGCGCAGGGCCAGGTGCTCGTCGTCGAAGATGACGCCGGGTGGCGTTCCATCCTCTCAGAGCTGCTGGCCGACTCTGGATATGAGGTGCACGCCTGCGCCAGCTACGGCGAGGCGCTGGGCCTGCTGCGCCGCGAAAAGTACGCCCTGGCCGTGATCGATCTCTCGCTCGATGGCTCGGTGACGACCGGCGCCGATCTGTGGAACCGTGGCGCGGACGAGGATGAGTTGGGCGGATACCGGCTGCTGGCCAGCGTGCGCGCCGGCGGGACGCCCACCATCGTCGTCAGCGGCATCGCCACGCCAGAGCGCATCGAGCGCGCGTACGACGAGCACGCCATCTTTGCCTTCGTGGAGAAGCAGGCGTTCGACCGGCGCGCGTTCCTCCAGATTGTGGAGGAGGCCCGTGCGGCTGCCGCGGCTACCGGCGAGCTCGACGTGCTGACGGCGCGCGAGCGGGAGGTGGTGGAGCTGCTGGCGCAGGGGATGACGAACAAGGAGATCGCCGCCGAGTTGTTCATCACCACCAACACCGTCAAACGCCACCTCAAATCCATCTTTGAGAAATTGGACGTGCACACCCGCTCGGCGGCGGCGGCCAAGGCCGTCGGCGCCGGGGTTTCCGTCGATTGAATCTCCTCCACGCTATTTGTTTGCCTCCACACCGCAGTAATGAGGGGGGTTTTGGGCTTTGCCCAAATCTCTTGGCAGTTCCATCGGTGGAACGCAAGGTGACCGGCACTTATGGGATGAACATCCAAAGAGAGCTTTCTGGTGAGCACTGAGTGTGACTTGACCAGAAGCAGCTTAAAAGTGCCGGTCACCTGAATGCCTGTCTCAGGAGTTGTGCGTGAAAGCCTACACCGTCAGTCAACTGGCAGAGATGGCCGGGGTCAGCGTCCGGACGCTGCACCACTACGACCACATCGACCTCTTGAAGCCGTCCTCCCGAACCGCGGCGGGCTACCGGCTTTACAAGGAGCAGGACCTGCTGCGCTTGCAGCAAATCCTGTTCTTCAAAGAGCTCGATTTTCCGCTGGGCGAGATTCGAGGCATCCTCGACGATCCTGAATTCGATCAGGTCCAGGCGCTCGAAAATCACCGGCGGCTGTTGCAGGGGCGCGCGGATCGGCTGGCGCACCTCCTGAGGACGATCGACAAAACGGTTCGGAGGCTTACGGAGGACAATATGACGATGACAGACGAAGAACTCTACGAGGGGTTCACGAAAGAGCAGATCGAGCGCTACAAGCGCGAGGCGCGCGAGATGTACGATCCCGAGCTGGTGGCGGAATCGGAGCGGCGGGTGCGCAATCTGTCCAAGGCGCAGTGGAACGCCGTGAAGGAGGAGGGGGACCGGGTCACGCGCGCGCTCGCCGAGGTGGCGGATAGAGCGCCCGGCGATCTGGAGGTTCAGAAGCTCATCGCGCGGCACCACGCGTGGATCGGGCATTTCTACCTGGCCCCGGCCGAGCTGTATCGCGGCCTGGGCCGGGGGTATGCCGAGCACCCGGACTTTCGCAAGTTCTACGACGGGTACCGCCCCGGCCTGGCCGACTTTATGCAGGCGGCGATGGCATACTATGCGGATCACACCTTGGAAGAAGAGGGCTAGCGCGTGAGCGGAGCGATCGACGCCGTCGTGGCCGGGCACATCTGCCTGGACCTGATTCCCGATCTTTCGGGGACGTCCCAGGATGGGTTCGCGCAGCGCTTTCGCCCTGGCCACCTGGTGGAGGTAGGACCGGCGGCGATCTCTACCGGCGGCGCGGTCTCGAACACCGGGCTGGCGCTGCACAAGCTGGGCATCCCGACCCGTCTGATGGGCAAGGTGGGCGGCGACCTGCTGGGGCAGGCTGTGCGGCAGGTCGTCGCCGCGCACGGGGGCGACCTGGTCGATGGCATGGTGATCGATGAAGTGGCCAGCACCTCCTACACGATCATCGTCGATCCGCCCGGCGTGGACCGCGCGTTTCTGCATTTCCCCGGCGCCAACGATACCTTCGGCGCCGCCGACGTGCGCTACGACGTGGTGGCCGAGGCGCGTCTTTTCCACTTTGGCTATCCGCCCCTGTTGAAGCTGACTTTCCAGGAGGGCGGCGCACAGCTCGTCGAGATCTTTCGGCGGGTCAAGGAACTGGGCGTCACTACCTCGCTCGATATGACGCTTCCCGACCCTGCCTCGGCGGCCGGCCGGGCTGACTGGATATCCATCCTGCGGGCGGTGATGCCCTCCGTGGATGTCTTTCTGCCCAGCATCGAGGAGACGCTTTATATGCTGCGCCGCGAGACGTACGAGGTGCTCTCACAGGAGGTGGGTGGCCTCTTGGAACAGGTCACCCCGGCGCTGCTCTCCGAGCTGAGCGGCGAGCTGTTGGCGATGGGCGGCAGGATCGTGGGGTTCAAGCTGGGGGAGCGCGGGATGTACGTGCGCACGGCGGACCGGGCGGCCATTGGGGCGCTGGGAGCGGCGCGCCCCTCCGATACAAGCGCCTGGGCCAACCGGGAGCTGTGGGCGCCGTGCTTCCGGGTGGATGTGGCGGGCACCACCGGCGCGGGCGACGTGACCATCGCCGGGTTCCTGGCCGGGCTGCTGCGCGATCTATCGCCCGAGCTTGCGCTGACGGCGGCAGTGGTCGCGGGCGCGTGCAACGTCGAGACCGCCGACGCCGTGAGCGGCGTCCGTTCGTGGGACGAGATGTGGCAGCGCGTGCAAAGCGGCTGGGAGAGGCATGCGCTACAAATCGATGCGCCTGGTTGGCGTTTTGACGAGGAGAATCATCTGTGGATTAGGACGGAGGACAGGAGGAACAAGTGAACCTGCTTGCCGAACAAGAAACGTATTGGGATGATGTGTCCGAGGAAAAAGAGTTCACGCTGCCGCTGCAAATGAGCGAGTTTGAAAAGCGCGTCTCGCGCGAGATGCCCATTCTGGACGTCGGCTGCGGGTATGGGCGGACGTTGAGTGAGCTGCACGACGCGGGTTATGAGAACCTTTTCGGCGTCGATTTCTCCCAGGGGATGATCGATAGGGGCTGCAGGTTGCACCCATACTTGAACCTGCGAAAGAACGACGGCAGCGTGCTGCCGTTCGAGGACGGCGCTTTTGACGCGGTGCTCCTCATCGCCGTGCTGACCTGCATCGCCGAGAGCGAGGGGCAGCGCCGGTTGATATCCGAGATCGAGCGGGTGCTGAAGGATGGCGGGATTCTGTATATCAACGACTACCTGCTCAACACGGATCAGAGGAACGTCGAGCGGTACGAGAAAGCCAGGAGTAATTACGGCGCGTACGGCATCTTTGAGCTGCCCGAGGGCGCCGTGGTCCGGCACCACACGCCGGAGCACATCTTTGATATCACGAGTGGCTTCGACCGGCTGGCCTTCGAGACCCTCGTCTATACGACGATGAACGGAAACAGGTCGAACGGGTTTTACTACACCGGCAGGAAAGTGTAGGTCGGGTGCGTTACCCGACGTCTGATCGGTGAGGTGAACCAATGAGAGGCGGGCGGCAAGCCCGCCTCCAGTGTTATAGGTGACTCAGGTTCTAGATCGCAGCAGGTTGAGCGACTTTCCTGGCGATCTGGCCGCAAAGGTGCCCAAAGACGAGTTGCAGCCAAACGGTCAGTGGGAGCGTTGACAAGCCTAGAGTCAGCATGGCTGTTGGTGCAACGATAATCAGAGCCGCCGCCGACACAACCAGTAGTGCAATGATAAGGGGGCCGATGTTGGCGAACGCAAAGCGCATAACCTCCTTAAAGCGCAAGCAGTCCGAGATCTCCCCGGTTTCGGCAAGCCGGATGAGCAGCACGGGAGACAAAAACGTGAGGAAAAAACTGTACAGCATGGGAAGGAGACTCAGGGCCAATATCAAGATTGTCGATATACCGGTCAAGGCCAGAGCCATTCTTGGTTCGTCGCCGGCGAGCAGTGGCAGGAATGCTGGCAAGAACCCGACCAACATGGCTGGGCACGCAAGTATCAGGGCGGGCAGCGAATATATCAGGCTGACTACAAACAATTTCAGGCCATCCATAAAGTACTGGCCGATCTCGTTCCAGTCGGGCAGTGGCCGGGGGTCGTTGGCCTTGACGTTGCGGATGACGACGATTATATAGCCCGTCAGGGCGAGCTGGCCGAAGATGGGCACGATTGAAAGCACTATGCCCAAAAGGACCTTCTTGATCCATTCCTCGTCTTTGAATATATAGGTAAATGCTTGACCAAAGTCCATTGTGCTTATTCCTCCTCTGTTGTTGATGTGTCGTATCTACTCAGGCTGTTCGCCCGAGTAGTGGCCCTCGCTCAAAAAAGGAAGAGCCCTTCCTCCTCTTTTTGTCGCGAAAGGCAACTGCGAAGCAGGACTGAGTAGTTACCAAACTTGTTTTTGAACGCGGCCTAACCCCTGAACCAATTGGTGATCGGCAGCCGCCGGTCTCGCCCAAAGGCGCGCTGCGTGATGCGCACCCCTGGCGGGGCCTGGCGGCGTTTGTACTCGGAGCGGTCGACCATGCGAATCACGCGCCGTACTGTCTCGGGATCGAACCCCATTGCCACGATCTCTCCCGCCCGGCGGTCCTCCTCCACGTACGCCTTCAGGATCGGATCGAGCACCGGGTAGGGCGGCAGCGAGTCGGTGTCCTTCCGGTCGGGGCGCAGCTCGGCGGTGGGCGGGCGGGTGATGGCGTCCTCGGGAATG
>JAFGED010000294.1 GCA_016931785.1 Anaerolineae bacterium | reverse complement strand
TAACTACTCAGCCTTGCTTCGCAGTTGCCTTTCGCGTGTGAAAAGAGAGGGGGCAGGGGTTTGGAGAGCGGCGAAGCCGCTCTCCAAGCCCCATCTCTCTCTTTTTCGAGCGAACGAGACTGCTCGGGCGAATAGCCTGAGTAGTTACGTTGGTTGGCTGATTGTAGCATCGGGTCGCCGGAGGCGCAACTTTGTGGTCTGCGTGGGGTGCGGTATAATGACAGCCTCAGTTCCAGATATAGAAACCGCGCACAGGGCGAATGGTTACGCGGTAGCGGAGGCTGACGACGATGAAGCTGACGGAGAAACTCGTCAAAAACGCGGGTATTTTGTGGTCGCGGTTCACCAGGCAGGGGCTGTGCGTCTCGATGCTGTGGGCCGTCGATCACGCCGTGCGCATCCTCACCGGCGCGCCCATCCGCAGCGTGAGCCAGGTCACGCCGCAACTGCACGTGGGCGGGCAGTACCGGCGGCGCGGCTGGGCCAGGCTGGCGGCGCGCGGGATCACGGCGGTGGTCAACCTGCGCACCGAGTTCGACGATGCCGCGGCCGGCATCGCGCCGCAGCGCTACCTTTATCTCCCGGCGGTCGACGATACCCCTCCCACGCTGGAGCACCTGCGCCAGGGGGCCGACTTTATCGCCGAGGAGGTCGCCTGCGGCGGCGGGGTGTACATCCACTGTGGGGCCGGGGTGGGCCGCGCGCCGACGATGGCCGCCGCCTACCTGGTCGGTGCCGGCTTGACTCCCGACGAGGCCTGGGCGCGCATCCGCGCGGTGCGTCCTTTCATCCGCATCAAGCCGGGGCAGGCCGCGCAGATCGCGCGCTTCGCGCAAGTCGAGCGCTTTGCGCAGGAGTCAGGGGACACGGAATAACACGGATGCACACGGAAGATATCCCGTGTGCATCCGTTCCCAAAGCCGCGCTCATCTGTTAGGCTTTGTGATTCGGGTAACGTTTTGCCGTGCGGCCTTGCTACGGTTCGACGTATTGTTGCAGGAATTCCTGGACAGGGCTGACCGGTGGGTAGACGTACGAATCCTCTTCTTTGTCCGAGAACATGTGGAACATCGGGCAGGTCTCGAACTCGGCTTTAACCGTGGTGGTCCCCAGTTCCTCTCCGGAGTGGGCGGCATAGACTTTCACTTCGTACGTGGTCTCATAGACGTGGAGCGTGTATTCTTCGCCGCTGTCGTCGTCTTCGTAAGCGCAGTCTTCGGCCAGGGTGCTTTCGATGCCCGTCATGCACACGACCAACTCTACTGTGCCATAATCCCCCCCATAGTCGACCATCCACGGGATGGGCAGCTCGAATGAGTCGGGGGATAGGTCCAGATAGCTATCGTCGGCCGTGTCGCGCTTGAACAAGACCATGGGATGGATTTTGCCCGACCCTGCCTCCGGCTCGTAGGCCGGGGCGCGGTCTATGGAGCCGCGGCGACACGCCTCCTCAAAGTCAAAGCTCATCAGGGGCCTCTCGGTGGGCTCTGGCGTTGGCGTGCTTTCACCGCAGGCGGCCAGTAATAGCAGGCCGATCAGGGCGATCGGGAGCACAACGCGTATCTTGGTGGACATGCTTCCTCCTACTTTGGATTTGCGCGCTATTATACCACAGCGTGATCGGGTCGCAACGATCCCCGTCACAATGTGGCAGCCATCGTAAAGGCCGGGCTTGCCCGCTATCGTGGAATCGTGTTTGCGCCCACGGGGACTAGCGCATCGCCAGCGGCATATAGTACCACAGCGGGGCCTCGTCCGCGCCGAGGTCGGGAAGCAGGCGAATGGGCCTCAAGTCGCCGTCGATATCGACCGCCACCTCCGTGAACCCGCCCTGGTCGATGGCGGCTGACCCTGGGCCGAGGTGGTATCCATCAACGGCAAACGCCGGCGTGCCGGTGATGGCGTGGGTGACGGTGATGGCGCCAAAGCCATCGGTGTTGGCCGTCGTGTTATCGTACCACAGCACGCCATTCAACTGGGCAGTGGTGCCTGTCTCCGCCTCGAGACCCGTGCCGTGGTTGGTCAGGATGGTGTTCTGCATCATGACGAGGGTGGCGCTGACACCCTGTCCAAGGTAGACCCCGCTGCCGCGCCCGTCGATGGACGCCGTGCAGCCATTGCGCGCGATGGTCGTGTATTGCAGGCGGGCCGACGAGCCGTCGACGTACAGGCCTCCGCCCTGGCTGGCGACTTGATTATCGACGATGGCATTGTTGACCAGCCCCGCGGTGCTCCCACCGTGGAGGTACACACCCCCGCCGCCGGCCCACGATGCGCTCTCCCCGAGCGCCGCGTTCCCGGCAATGACGTTGCCTTCAAGCGCCGCGCTGCTGGCCCACAGGAGCATCCCGCCGCCGGCCCCGGCAGTGTTGGATAGGATCGCGTTGCCGATGAGGGTCGCGTCGCTCGCGTGCAGGTAAAGTCCGCCTCCCACCAGGCCGGCGGTGTTGGAATAGACGATGCTGCCGCTGATGGTAAGCGTGGCGCTGACGACGCATATCCCGCCCCCGCCGTCGGCGATGCCACCTGCAACCGTCGCGTCGCCGCCGGTGATGCGCAGCCCCTCGAGGGCAGGGCTGGCAGCCTGTCCTGAGCCTGTCGAAGGACCCGCGATGTAGAACACGCGCCCTTTCTGCTGGGCGTCGAGCGTCGTGGGGTTCGCCTCGGGATCAGGTGGGTCGGCAAAGCCGTTCGTCGTCGTGTAGCCGCCGCGGATGGCGACGGTTTTGCTGATGTAGACGGCCTGCGTCGTCCCGGCGCGGTTGCTGAAATCGGTGTAGGTGCCGGATGCGACCTTGATGAGGTCGCCCTCACTTGCCGCATCGACGGCGGCCTGGACGGTAGTATAGTCGCAGGGGCCGTCGGCGGGCAGGCAGACGGTGATCGTGCTGCCGGAGGTCGCAGCGCGTGCCGCGGACAGGGGCGCCTCGTTCAACGCCCACAGCAGGGCCGTGATCAGCCCCAGTCCAAGGACGAAGGAAATGAGCAGGTGCCTGGTTTTCATCTCTTGCCCTCCTCTCGAATGTGCTGGAGTGGGTGCGTTGAAAGCGCCAAGCACGCTCATTATAAGCCACCGGAGGCCCGATTGCAAGGGGTTTTACGGTTTGTTTTTCAGCGCCTGCGCGATCTTGCGGTCGGCCACCGACATCGGCAGCGCGTCCAGCTCGGGGAGGGAAGCCCAACGGAAGGCGGCGCAGTCGAGGCAGCGGGGCTCGCCTGCGACGATCCGGCAGCGGAAGGCGCGCAGCGTGATGCGAAAGTGGGTGTAGGCGTGCTCGACCACGGTCAGCAGCTCGCCCACCTCGACCCCCACATCCAGCTCCTCGCGCATCTCGCGGGCCAGGCACTCGGCCAGCGTCTCGCCCGCCTCGCGCTTGCCGCCGGGGAACTCCCACAGCCCGCCCAGCATATCGTCGGCGTTGCGCTGCGCCACCAGCACGCACCCGTCTTTATCGACCGTGACTGCGGCGGCCACGTCGTAGTGAGGTGTGCGCTTGCGCGGCCGTTTCACCGGCAGCGATGTTTGCTCTCCCGCTGCGCGGGCCAGGCACAGCTCGCGCAGGGGGCAGCGGTCGCACTGCGGCGCGCGCGGCGTGCAGACGGTGGCCCCCAGCTCCATCAGCGCCTCGTTGAACGCGCCTGCCTGCCCGGGCGGGAGCAGGCTCCGGGCCAGCGCCTCCAGCTCTCGCTGCGTGCCCGGCCGGCTCACGTCCTCGCGGATGGCGAACGCGCGCGCCAGCACGCGCCGCACGTTCCCATCGACGGCGGGCGTGTCCTGCCCGAAGGCGATGGAGGCCACCGCCCCGGCGGTGTAGCGTCCCACGCCGGGCAGGGTCAGCAGCGCCTCGAACGTACCGGGAATCTGGCCGCCGTGCTGGGCCACGATCTGCCGGGCGGCGGCGTGCAGGTTGCGGGCGCGGCTGTAGTAGCCCAGTCCTTCCCACAGCTTGAGCACGTCCTCCAGCGGCGCTGCAGCCAGCGCCTCGACGGTGGAAAAGCGGGCCAGGAAGCGCTCGTAGTAGGGCGCGACGGCATCGACCTGCGTCTGCTGCAGCATCACCTCGGCGAGCCAGACACGGTAGGGGGTGCGGGCGGACCGATACGGTCCGCCTTGCCGCCAGGGCAGGTCGCGGGCCTCGGCGGCGAACCAGGCCAGCAGTCTTTGGGCAAAGTCGGCGCGGTTTTTGGGATCGGGCATGACGGCACAACTATACCTCGGTTGTGCCAAAGATCAAGCGCCGGCGGGCGCATTCCAGCCCTGGGGCGAAAATTGTTTTCTCAACCGATGTGTTGTACAAGTGCTCGCAGTCCCAATCCACGGAAACTGAAATGCGCCTCACGAATTGCGCATTGGGCAGTTTCTGCTATTATTGCTCGTAAAGCGATACTTGCTCGTAGAGCAAGCGTTCAGGTGACCGGCACTTTTGCGCTGCTTCTGGCCAAGATGTATTCAATGTTCACCTGAATGCCTTCTTTAGGCGTTCACTCTGCAAGTGCCGGTCACCTTGTGCCGCTACAACAACCATCGACGAGGGCGGGAATGAAGATTGGCATCATCGCGGATACCCACGACGAGATGGATCACTTGCAGACCGCGTTGGAGATATTGCGGGCCGAGGGCGTAAAGACGCTCCTCCACTGCGGCGACGTGTGTGGTACGCACATGCTGCGCGCGCTGGAGGGTTTTGACGTGTGGATCGCGCAGGGCAACATGGACGGCGATTTCAAGCTGACCCAGGCGGTCGAGGAGGCGTTTGGACAGGGGCGGCTGGCCTGGCTGCAGAGACCTGCGCTGGACGGGACATCGGTGGCGATGCTCCACGGGGATAACGAGGAGGCGCTGCAGAACCTGATCGCCTCAGGCGAGTACGCCTACGTCTTCCACGGCCACACGCACAAGCGGCGCGATCAGACGGTGGGCCGTACCCGCATCATCAACCCGGGTGCGTTGGGGGGCAGTCGCCCGCAACGGTACTCATTCTGCATTCTTGATTTGGCGACCGGGGAGGCCCGGTTTTTCGAGTTGTGATGACGGACGATCTTTATCGCTTTTCGACTGCCCTTGAGGTGCGCTGGCGCGACGTGGACGCGCTGGGCCACGTCAACAACGCCGTCTACTTTAACTACCTGGAGCAGGCGCGTTTGCATTACATGCGCGAGCTGGGATTTCTGCCGCCCAACTCCGCCGATGTGGGCATCATCATCGCCGAGGCCAGTTGTCGGTTCAAGTCGCCGCTCAAGTTGGGCGAGCGGGTGACGATCCGCGCGCGGGTGAGCGAGTTTCGCCGGACGAGCTTCATCTTCGAGTACCGGATCGAGGGAGGGGATGGGCGGCTGGCGGCCACTGCCCAGACGGTGCAGGTGTGCTACGATTATGCCGGTCAGCGCCCTAGCCCCATACCCGACGCGTGGCGTGAGGCTTTCATCGCCTACGAGCCCGGATTGCAATCAACAAACTAACCAATCAACTAACCACCCACTCAAGGAGACGCATTCATGGCAAAAATCAGACCTCTACCGGCGCGAAGGCTGTGCCGGGAGTGCAAGCCATCGCAGTTTGAATTCAGGACCACGGACGACTTGGAGGACCTGGCCGACGTCATTGGCCAGGAACGGGCGGTAGAGGCGATCCAGTTCGGCATCGGCATTCGGCGCGAGGGCTACAACCTGTTTGCCCTTGGGCCCAGCGGCACGGGCAAGCGCACCACCATCGGCCAGTTTCTCGACTTGAAGGCCGCTGCCGAGCCGATTCCCCCCGACTGGGTGTACGTCAATAACTTTGAGCAGCCACACAAGCCGCGTGCCGTGCGGCTTCCTTCGGGGCGCGGGGCCGTGCTGCGCGACGATATGGAGGAGTTGGTCGAAGAGCTGCGCACGGCGATTCCCGCTGCCTTTGAGAGTGAGGACTATCGCACGCGCAAACAGGAGATTGAGGAGGAATTCAAGGAGCGGCAGGAACAGTCCTTTGGCGAAATTCAGCAGAGGGCGCAGAAGCGCGACGTCTCGCTGATCCGCACGCCGGTGGGACTGGCATTTGCCCCCATGCGGGATGGAGAGGTCATCAGCCCTGAGGAATTCCAAAAGCTGCCGCAGGAGGAGCGCAAGCGGGTCGAGGGCGAGATCGCCCATCTCCAGGAGCAGCTCCAGGAGGTCATATACCTGGTGCGCCAGTGGGAGCGTGAGGCGCGGGACAAGATGAAGGAGCTGGATCGCGAGGTGGCGATGTTCGCCGTGGGCCACTTTATCGACGAGCTGCGCGCCAAGTACGCCGATCTGCAGGAGGTTGTGGACCACCTGAACGCCGTGCAGGAGGACGTGATCGATAACGTCGACGAGTTCCGCAAGATGGAAGAGGCGCCGCAGATTATGGGGATTCCGCTGCCGCCTTCACTGACGGGGGATCCCCTGTTCCGTCGCTATCAGGTGAACGTGGTCATCGACCATAGCCAATCTGAAGGAGCGCCGGTGGTCTTTGAGGAACACCCGACCTTTAATAACCTCATCGGGCGTATCGAGCACATCGCGCAGATGGGGGCGCTGGTGACCGACTTTAACCTGATCAAGCCCGGGGCGCTGCACCGCGCTAACGGCGGCTACCTCATCCTGGACGCTCGCGAGGTGCTGCTTCAGCCCTACGCCTGGGAAGGGCTCAAACGCGTCTTGCGCTCGCGCGAGTTGCGCGTCGAGTCGTTGGGGCAGGCGCTGAGCTTGGTGAGCACCGTCTCTTTGGAGCCTGACCCGATCCCGCTCGACGTCAAGGTCATCATGATCGGCGAGCGTTTGCTGTACTACTTGCTCTATCAATACGATCCCGATTTTGGCGAGCTGTTCAAGGTCGAGGCCGATTTTAACCAGGAGATGGAGCGCTCGCCGGAGAACAACCAGCTCTACGCGCGCTTGATCGCCACGCTGGCCCGCCGGAACGAGCTGCGCCCCTTCGACCGGGGAGCCGTCGCGCAGATCATCACCCGCAACGCCCGGCTGGCGGGCGATGCCGAGAAGGTGTCGGTTCACCTGCTCAGCGTCTCCGACCTACTGCGCGAGGCCGACTACTGGGCAGGAAAGGCGGGCCGCAGGGTGGTGCGTGCGACCGACGTACAGCGCGCGATCGAGGCGCAGATTAACCGCTCCGACCGCGTGCGCGAGCGCGTGCAGGAGGGCATCCAGCGCGGCACGATCTTGATCGACACGGATGGGGAGCGGGTGGGGCAGGTGAACGGCCTTTCGGTGCTGATGCTGGGCAGCTTTAGCTTCGGGCAGCCCAACCGCATCACCGCCCGAGTGAGTCTGGGCAGTGGCAAGGTAGTGGATATCGAGCGCGAGGTCGAGCTGGGTGGCCCCATTCACTCCAAGGGCGTGCTCATCCTTTCGAGTTTTCTCAGCTCTCGCTATGCGCCCAAGTATCCACTCTCGCTGTCGGCGAGCCTGGTGTTCGAGCAGTCCTACAATGGCGTGGAGGGGGATAGCGCCTCGATGGCAGAGCTGTGTGTGTTGCTCTCGGCGCTGGCAGATGTGCCCATCAAGCAGTCGCTGGCCATCACCGGCTCCGTCAACCAGCACGGCGAGGCGCAGCCCATCGGCGGCGTCAACGAAAAGATCGAGGGCTTTTTCGATATCTGCCAGGCGCGCGGCCTGACGGGAGAGCAAGGGGTGGTCATCCCGGCTTCCAACGTGCAGCATCTCATGCTGCGCCGTGACGTCGTCGATGCGGTGCGGGCGGGCCAGTTCCAGATTTACGCTATCGAGACGGTGGACCAGGCGATAGAGCTGCTGACCGGCGTGCCGGCCGGCCAGCGCGGCAGAAAGGGCGATTTCGCGGAGCGAAGCGTCAACCGGCGGGTCGAGGCCCGGCTGATCGAGCTGGCTGAGACACAGCGAGACTTTTCCTCGCCTCCTGAGAAGGAGGATCGGCGAAGCCGATCCTAGGCAGTGTTGGCCTGCGGCCAAAACTGCACCAAATGGGCGATATTTGGTTATGAAGCTTAGCTCGTTTGCCAAGATCCAGGGCTCTAGAAATGCCTAGCTCGAACGCACGAAATGACGAGGTGCCATTTCGGCGTATCCTGGTGGCGCTGGATGCCTCGGACCACAGCCTGGCGGCGCTCGAGGCCGCGGTCGAGTTGGCTGCGGCGATGAAGGCGGAGCTCGAAGGCCTGTACGTCGAGGACGTCAATCTATTGCGCGCGGCAAGCTCTCCCGCGTCACGGGAGGTGCGGTATCCGTTCGTCTCCGCTGCTCGACTGGACTCGGGGTACATGGAGCGGCAGCTGCGGGCGCAGGCTTCGCAGGCGCGGCAGGCGCTCGTGAACGCCTGCAAGAGGCGAAAGGTCAAGTGCTCTTTTCGCATCACACGTGGCGAGGTGGCCCACGAGGTGGTGGCGGCGGCGGAGGCGGTTGACATGCTCATCCTGGGCAGGGTGAGCCGTCCGCTCGTCCGGCAGATACGACTGGGGTCCACCGCCTTGGCAGCGGCGGTGCACGCTTCATGCTGTGTGCTCTTGCTCAAGCGTGATATGGGCATCGTGCAGCCAGTTCTGGTGGCCTACGATGGCTCGCCCACCGCCCGGCGGGCCTTGATGATCGCGACGCGCCTGGCGAGAAAGAACGGGGGCTATCTGGCCGTGTTGATCGTAGCCGATACGCCGGAGGTGGAGTATCGGCTGCAGGCCGAGACCGCCGATGGGCTGCGCCGTCAGGGACTGTTGGTGCGTTTCCGGCGGCTTTCAGAGGTGAGCGCGCCGGCCCTGCTCCAGGCGTTGCAGGTCGAGAGGAGTGGCACCTTGGTGTTGAGCGATACGATCCTGCACCTGGCTTCGCTCCAAAGGTTTTTGGACGAGGTGGACTGTTCGGTTCTTTTGGTGCGGTCGGGCGCTGGAGGCGCAAAGTGACCCGCTTGCTGCTCATCCGTCACGGTGCTAACGACGCGCATAAAGAGGGCGTCTTGACCGGCTGGACGCCCGGCGTTCATCTCAATCAGGAGGGACGTGTTCAGGCGGAGGCCCTGGCCCGGCGCCTGGCTTCCGTCGGGATCGCGGCGGTGTACGCCAGCCCTCTGGAGCGAACCCTGGAGACGGCGGAGATCGTCGCCGCGCCCCACAACGTGCCGGTGGTGGTGCGCGAGGACCTGGGCGAGGTTCGTCTGGGACGTTGGACGGGACAGCCTCTCGAAAAGCTGCGCAAGCAGCGGCTGTGGCGGAAGGTTCAATTCGTGCCCAGCGTGATGCGCTTCCCCGGTGGGGAGAGTTTCCAGGAGGTGCAGGCGCGGGCTGTGGCAGAGGTGGAGCATCTTTGCTTGGAACATCCAGAGCAAACGATCGCCATCGTCTCTCACGCCGACGTGCTAAAGGCCTTTGTGGCTTACGCTATTGGACTGCACCTGGATCTGTTTCAGAGGCTGGTGATCGCCCCGGCTTCGCTGACGGTGCTGGATGTGGGCGACCTGATGCCCCGCTTGTTGTGCCTGAACGACATCAGCCACCTACCGGCTGTTCCGGAGGAGAAGAAATGGGCCAATCCGAATGGATCGAACTGAGTCGGGTGGATTTTGTCACTATTGATACTATTGGCCCGCCAGGCCAGCGGGTGTTCTATCTGCAGGCGGCGCAGGATGAACTGCTGGTGACGCTGCTCATCGAGAAGGAGCAGGCTGCCGCGATAGCCGTCGCCGTCGGCGGCGCGCTGCGGCAACTGGGCGAGGACTTTGAGGGTTCCGATCTTGGGGGTATGGAACTCGTCCATCCGCTCGAGCCGCTCTTTCGTGTGGGCAAGTTGGAGTTGGGTTACGACCAGGAGCGCGACATGCTCGCTATCGTGGCCGAGGAACTCGTGCCGGAGGGGGAAGCAGGGGGCAGGGTTCGAATCTGGGCCACTCACGAGCAGATGGCGGCGTTGGCCCGCCAGGCCGCCGTCGCCGTCGCCTCTGGACGTCCGATCTGCCCGTTATGTGACGAGATCATCGATCCCGGCGAAGAGCACGTCTGCGTGCGAGACAATGGACACAAGCGCCTCTACAAGCTGGAAGGAGACTGACGCGAGCGAAGCGATAGCCGTAGAGCCGGAGCAGGTCGTACAACTGCTGTCTCAAGGGCAAGTGGAGCTCGTCGGGCAGGTTCTCGCCAGCTCCAACGTCATCTTTCTCGCCAGTGTGGCCGGCCAGGGCTTGCAGACGCTGGCGATCTACAAGCCGTATCAGGGGGAGAGACCGCTGTGGGATTTTCCCCCTGGCACTCTCTGCCTGCGGGAGGTGGCCGCCTACGTGGTCAGCCAGGCGCTCGGCTGGCCGCTGATCCCGCCCACAGTTTTACGCGATGGCCCTCACGGCGCCGGTGCTTTGCAGCTCTTTATCGACGCCGATCCCGAGGCGACCTACTTTTCCCTCTGCGAGGAGCGCTTGCCCGATCTGCTGCCGATAGCGCTGTTCGACTTGCTGGCCAACAATGCCGACCGCAAGGGTGGGCACCTGCTGCTGGACCGGTGGGACCGTATCTGGGCGATCGACAACGCGCTCACTTTTCACGTCGAGCCCAAATTGCGCACGGTGATCTGGGATTTTGCCGGAGAGCCGATCCCGGAGGCGTATCAAGCCGATTTGCGCGAGCTGCGGGAGCAGTTGGGCGAAGGCCCGCTGCGCGAAATGCTGGCCAAGCTGCTGGCTGAAGAGGAGGTCGCCGCCCTGGGCGTGCGTCTTTCGGTGCTGCTGGAGAACCCCGTCTTTCCCTATCCCGATCCCGACCGCCGCCAGGTTCCGTGGCCTCTGGTGTAAACCGTCCGTAACCACTCAGGCTATTCGCCCGAGCAGTAGCCCTCGCTCGAAACGGGATAGATGTGGGGTTCGAGGGGAGCGATCCTTCGGCTTCGCTCAGGACAAGCGCTACCCTCGAACCCCACGCCTTATTCCCTCTTTTTGTCGCGAAAGGCAACTGCGAAGCAAGGCTGAGTAGTTACAACCGTCCAAAAACAAGCCCCACCACGTCTGTGTGGTGGGGCTATTGTCTTCGCGTTGATGCCGGTTGCCTATCCTTCTTCCATCGGACGCCTTGGCTCTGCGTCCACGACCGTGGCCGTGGAGGGGTGTGGTTTGGAAGCCGGCTGAGCCTGCGTCTGAGTCTTGGGCGCCTCGATCATCGGCGGCTCGATGTCGCCGTGCATCATCGTCTGCCCGCGCAGGTAAGCGCCCTCGTTGAGCAGCAGCGAGTTGATGGTCAGATCGCCCCACACCCGCCCGGTGTCGAGGATCTCTACCCTGTTGCCGGTGATGTTGCCCTTGATCGCACCGGAGATGGAGATGTTGTTCGCCTTGATTTCGGCAATGACCTTTGCTCCCTCGCCGATGACCAGGTTGCCGGTTATGTCGATTGTGCCCTCAAAGATACCATCAATGCGGATGCCTCCGTCAGATTGGACGTCGCCCCGGAAGTAGGCATTAGGGCCGATGATGGTTTCGATCTTGGAGACGGGAGCGGCTGCTTGTGGCGCTGCTGCTGCCTGTGGTTTTTCTTTTCCAAACACGGGTTAAAACCTCCTTACCTTGGAATGCATCATGTTTCGTCGGATGCTTGGAATGATACATCAGCGGTGAGCTTTTGTCAATCGCGGTTGTTTGTGCTGCGGCTGGCCGCTCCGGGGTTGACGATAGACTTTTTGGCCTCTGCCAGCGCTTGTTGCTCTTCTTCTCCCAGCGGCTTTGGAGAGAGCCATCCTTGCACCGGCTTGGCGTAGACGCGCGTCTTTCCCCGGCCGTAGAGCGTCGAGACGACGACGCCATTTCCCTCGCCGTCCGCCATCGCCAGGGCAAAGCTCTGGTCGCCGCCGGTGTCTTGAAAGGCGCGAAACCGCACCAGTCCCACACCCTGCACGACGTGGGCTAACGTTTCATCGATCTGCTTGGTGTGTGCCACCAGCCGCTCGGTGCGCGCGTTCGTCTCTGAGAGGCGGGCGGCCAGGTTCTCCAACGCGCCAGCCAGGTTGGTGTCTCCTGCATCCGCGACGAACATCTCATCGCGGCCGCTCTGTAACCGGCGCAGTCGGACCTGCAGGTCGAATACCCAGACGACGCCGAGGATGACCAACACGCTCAACGCTACCGACCAAATTAACAGTGCGACTTCCATTGCTTCCTCCTGCTACTTTACCTGTACCGGTCCCAGGATGACCCGATCGCCGGTCAGTTCCGCCAAGTTTACCACAGGAAGTCGCCGATGGGAAGTCATGCCGTACATCCCCGCCTCCAGGTAATAGTCCCCCGGCGGCAGGTCCGGCGGGATTTGCAGCCGGTAGGGATCGTCCACCGTCTGGCCCGGCAGCCACTTGGGGAACCAGAGATAAGTGGGGAAGGAGCCGCCCAGCGGCGTGTCGTCGGGGTTGACTCCCTCGACAGGGCGATTCCCTGCGTCCATCAGGTGGATAAAGACGGTGTAGCTATCGCGCGGCGATGAAAGGCCGCGCCAGGTGAGCGTCAGGTAAATGACCTGCCCGGGCTGCACGACCAACGGCTTTTCCCAGTTGGCCTGGCGGATCTGCAACCCGGCGCGCGCGCTGGCCCCCATCAGCGCCACCTGATTATCGAGGTTCGCCAGGATTCCCCCCCCTTTTACTCCTCCACATGGGGGAGAAAGAGGTGGGGGGGGCGGCAGGACGGTGATGGTCGCCAGCTCTACCGTGGTCTCGCCACTGGAGAGGATCAGCTCCGGTCGCCCGCCGCTCAGATCGGCGTAGCCCAGGCTCAACGGGTACTCCCCCGGCGGCAGGTCGAATGGCACCGGCAGCTCGTACTCTTCGACGACGGTCTCGCCCGGTTGCCATTGGGGCGTGTTGAGACGGCTGTCGGTCGTCCAGCGGGCCTCGAACGGCCCCAGGCGGGCATACGGCATCCAATACGCCTCCAACGGCTCCGTCACGCTCTGGTACAGGACCAGGCGCAGCGGCTCGCCTGCATGGACGCTCGTCGCGGGCAGGTCGTAGCCTGAGACGTGCACGCGGTCGTCGGCCCAGACGTCGAGCGCGTGCGAGGGGGAGCCATCGAATGCCGCCGGCAGGAGGACGCGGTAGAACGGGCCGTCGGGGATGAGGCGCAGGCCCTCGTCGCGCAGCGCCGGGCGGTATCCCACCACGTAGGTGGGGCCTTCCTCGGCGTTCTCCCACACGTTGCGCACCCAGGTGGGTCCGTCGGTGGGGTTGACGTAGACCACCTTCTTCACGTCGGCCTCGTCCAGCCCTTCCCCGTAGACTTGGGTGTGGACGAGGAGGGGCGTCAGGTGCTCCCAGTCGGAGAGGATCACCGCGCCCTCGCCGCGCCCGGCAAAGCGCTGGTACAGGGCGGCGACATAGTCATCGGGGGCGGTGAAATCGCGCAGGGAGATGCCGTGTTGGAGGTTGAGAGCAGCTTCGAAGATGGGGAAGACGAGAAATAGCAAATAGCAAATGGCAAACAGCAAATGGCGGGCGGCAGGGCGCGTTCGAATCTGCCGGGTAAAAAGTTCGGCAAGGGCAATTGTACCGAGACCAGCAAGGATGGCCAGGGCGGCGAAGGGGTTGAGCAGGTAGGCCATAATGTCCTGGTAAAAGTTGATGGTGAAGGCGACGTGGACCAGGACGAACAGGCCCAGTAGCGCGGCGGCCTTGGGCGCGCGGCGTGTCAGACCGATCAGCCCGAGGAGGGTGAGGAGCAGCGCCGGGAGCGGGAACTGCAGCCGCAGGAGCGACCACAGGACCACGATCCGTGCGGGCTGATCTGCAAGGCCAAAGTGACCAAAGTTGACCCGCAGCCCCTTGGCCGTGACGTGGTTCACGAACCCCTCCCAGGTGTTCATATCGGTGGGCTGGAAGCCGGGGGGCATATTGGGGCTGCGCAGGGGGAAATACAGGAGTGGGGTCAGGCCTATCAGGAAGCAGGTGGTCAGCACCAGGAGCAGCCGCCACTGGCGCAATATGCGAAACCTGGCCAGCAGGATGAAGAGGCCGTAGGCCGGGCCGCCCATCAGGGTGATAGGGTGGTGGGTGACCGAAAGGCCAATCACGAGAGCGAAGGCGACCAGCCAGCGGTCGTTCTTTGTGCGCCACCAGGATGCCAGCAGCCAAAGGTGGGTGGCCGTCAGCGCTGCGCTGACCACGTGGGCGTTGGCGTGGATCGCGTGCTGCCACAGGTTGGGGGTGACGGCGATGGAGAGGGCGGCAAATGCGGAAGAAGCCGTAGCGGCAAGAATTGAATCTTTTCTAGAGATTAGAGATTGGAGATTGTACGTAGTCAGGTAAACGGCGGTCACGGCCCACGCCCCGGCCGCCGCCGCAAGCAGATTGGTGCGGTAGGCGATGGTGCCCAGCGGGACGGCCATCTGCCAGAGGCGGGCCAGCAGGGTGTAAAAGGCATACCCCGGCGGGTGGGCGATGACGGGGATGGCCGGGACGAACTGGTACTCGGACGGGTCGCCAAAGATGGTGCCCGGCGCGGCGGTGGCGGCGTAGAGGGTGAAGGCAAGGACGAATAGGACGAAAGGTACGAGGCGAGATAGCTGGTTGGTTAGTTGGTTAGTTGGTTGGTTGGCCGGTCGAGTGGTTTCCATAGGCGGCGGGCATTATAACACTGTCCCAAATGCGCGGCAACTGGTATAATCGTGTGTGGGAGTATGGG
>JAFGED010000293.1 GCA_016931785.1 Anaerolineae bacterium | reverse complement strand
TCCCGCGCCAGATCGTCCCCTCGATCGTCGAACGAGAGCACCGTCGCCTCCGGCGGGAAGGCATACCCAGGCAGGAAACCCTCTCCTCCCAGGTAACGGTAGAGGTACCAATCCCCCTCGCCTTCGCGCATGGCTTGTAGTTTCCCCTCCACGACCACCCGCCGCCTGTTCAGCGCCGCATCGACCCCTTCGTGCCCCAGCAGCCGGTTCAACGCTTCCCGCTCCTCGTCCAACCGTTGGTATTCCACCCGCCAGCGGACCAACGCGTCGTCCAGATCGTCCACGAACCCCTCGACCGCCTGCCGGACGAAACCCCGGTCGAACCATCCATAGCGCTCCATCTCATCCGCAAAGGCCTCCTCGACGGCCGCTACGACGGCATCGCCGTGGCGCTCGATCCCCGCCCGATAGGCGGACTCCCACTCTGGATACAGGGGAAAGCCCTCTGCGTCCAGATTCATCAGATCGCACGGCTTTCCAGGTAACCGCTCCGCCCCCGCCAGACCCATCGTCTCCAGCACCAACGAGTGGACGTGAGCCCAGATCAGCGCCCGGTTATCCAGGCGGAAGCGGGGCGCGGCGATGGCGCCGGCAATCATCTTTTCCGGGAAGCGGTAGAAATACTGGTCGTGAGGGCCGCGGGCAAAGCCCACGCCGGCAAAGACGGTGATCAGCGAAGGTTGCCCGCTGCGTCCGGCCCGGCCCGCCCGCTGGGCATAGTTGGCCGGCGAGGGCGGCACGTTGCGCAGGGTGACGGCGTTCAAGTGGCCGATGTCGATGCCCAGCTCCATCGTCGGCGTGCAGACGAGGACGTTGAGCGGGTCTTCGGGGTCGCGGAAGCGGACCTCGATCTCGCGCCTTTCCTGGCCGCTCACTTGGCCGGAGTGCTCCTCTGCCTTGACCATCGCCGCCTCGCCCAGCGGCAGGGCGTATACCTGCCGGAAGTAGTTGCCCTCCAGGCCGCGCTCGTCGAGGCCCGTGCGGCAGGCCGACCCGGTGCACACGCGCAGTTCGCGGAAACGATGGACGGTGAGACACTTGGGGCAGACCCAGTGGGTGAGCGAATCGTCGGCCTGCAGCGCGATGACGTCGGGGTTGACCATCCACAGATCGTACTGCGCCCGACGGGGACCTCGGACCGTGCGCCGGACGAGGTAAGCCGCCCGTTCATCGCCCAGTTTCTCCACGATCCTCCCGACCAGGTCGACCGCCGCGCCGTGATCGACCCCCAGCGCCCGTCGGATCCACACGACCATTTGTGTGTTGGCGCCTGTGAGCCGGTAGACCCAGTAGCCGCCCCAGCGGGGAGCCTCGTCGCTATAGCCGATGGGACCCTTGAACTCCTCGTCGTGGACAAAGACCGATTCGTCCAGCCGCTCCAGTACCTCGGTGCGGAAAGGGTTGGGGCGCAGGACCACCTCGTGCGCGATGGCCAGCCGCTTGCGCATCAGGTCGAGGAAACCCCGCAGTACGTCACAGCGTGTTTCGGGGTCCAGGTCCTCCAGGACCGGGACACCCCTCCAGAACGGCGCGTCGGCGGCGCAATCCTCCAGTCCGTTATAGTTCACCGCCAATAATCCCACATCTTCCAGGTTCTGGTGCGTGCGCCGGTGGGTAGCCTGGAGTTCCCGCAGCGCCACGAACTGCAGGTAGCGCTGGTAGCGGGCCTCTGCCTGCCGGTCCCGCGCATAGACCCGCCGGTCGCGGCGGAACTCGGGCAGGATGCCGTGGGCGCGCATCGTCTCAAAGATGCGCAGGCCGACGTCGGCCAGGTCGATCCACTCCCCTTCCTGGACCGTCGCCTCGCTTTCTCTCAACGTGTGGTACAGCGCCTGGCGGAAGGCAATGCGGCCATGCAGGCTGTTCAGGTGAGCCGCTTGCAGGGCAGTGTCCTGCCGGTTATCTGAGAAGGCGATCACCTTGCGCCCACGCTCCGGCAGATTCTGCACCTGCGCGCTGACCAGTACGTCGGTGGCCGTGGAGCGCCCGACAGAGCCGAAGGTGAAGAGTTTGTTGAACTCTCGCACCCCCCGATCGTGGACGATGCCACAGGAGGGGCAGAACAGGAACGGGGCAGGCACGAAGATAACTGCCCGCCCTTGTTCTCCCTCTACCTGTAGGCAGGGGAAAGGTTCCATCACCAGGGTATGTGCCTCCGGCACGACGTCTCGATACCTGGAACTGAGATTGCCCTTTTCTGTCAGCCAGTTCTGTGGCAGTGGGCTTTCTTCCCGGTTCCACTGCCCCATGTAGAGGTAGCCCGGCCGCCCCGGTACGTCCACGGCGTCCAGATCGGCGGGGTGCAGGCAACCCTCTCCATCCAAGGCGCCAACGCCACCTACGGCGACGGAGTAAAACTCCTGGCCGCAGGCGCGGCAAAAGACCATCGGGAAGGTAGACCGCTCTCGCCCTTCCTGGGCGCAGACCGGGCAGATACTCTCCCCGCGGTCGTTGAGGTGCGGCCCCGACGGGTCCAGGCAGGCGGTGATGGCGCGTCCCTGGGAGAAGAAGGCGTGCAGCTTGGGAACCGGGGATTGGGAATCGGGGAGCAGGGCTTGCTGGATCTCTTCGGGCGTCAAGCCCAGCTCGGCGGCCAGTTGGGAGATCGTCCGCGGCCCCGACTCGAGTGCTCGCGCCACGGTGAGGGTGAGCGGAGGGAGATCGTCAGGCAAGGCAGCGTAGACTTCGGTCACGACGTCTGCCGCGTCGAAAGGCTCGCCAAAGAGCTGCGTGGCAAAACCCGCAGTGGCCTCGGCTGCTCCTCCCGTACTTGCGCCTTCCGCAGGGGCTTCGACCGTGGCGCTGGTGGCGATGCAGCGCAGCTCCCCCACCGTGTGGGTGTGCTGCTTCAGGCGACGGACGAGGGCTGCCACGTCGGCGCCGCGTTTGCCGGTGTAGGTGTGCACCTCGTCCAGCACCAGGAAGCGCAAGGTCCCCGGCGTGGCAAAGAGCCGCCGGTCCTCGAAGCGGGTGAGGAGCAGCTCCAGCATGACATAGTTGGTCATCAGGATATCCGGCGGACGTTCCTGGATCTCTTGCCGGGAGAGGACCTCGCTGTCGTAGGGGATGCTGCGCCCGGTGGCGCGGCGATATTGCTCCAGCGCCTCGGCGGGTGCATACGCCGTATCGCCGGTGTACAGAGCAATGCGCAAACCCGTACCGTGCAGGCGGCGGGCGAAATCGTCGTACTGCGAGTTGGCCAGGGCGTTCATGGGGTAGACGACGAGCCCCTTGATTCCCTGCACGCTCCGATCGCGCAGCTGCAGGCACTCGGAGACGATGGGAATCCCAAAGACGAAGGATTTGCCCGACCCGGTGCCGGTGGCCACGATGACGTTGTGCCCGGCCAGGATACGACGGATGGCCTCTGTCTGGTGGTGATAGGGATGGATGGGAGGCGAGGCCGGGTCGTCGGGATCGCGGCGGAAGATGGGCGGCGCTGCGTTGTGAAGCAGACCTTCGGCCACCAGGTCTTCCAACGCATCGCCGGGAGCGAAGGGACGTGAGATCTGAATGAAGGGCGGCTTCCACAGCAGGGTGCCGCTCTGCACGCGCTCTAGCACCCAGTCGTTGATTTCGGGATTCTGGAAACGCTGGAACGTGCGCACGTAGGTGAGATAGTCCTGCTGGACGGCAAAGAGGATGTCAAACGGATTCAATTCCGGGAGGCTTGTGCCAGCGATCTCGGCACGGGGACTTTTCTCCCGCAGTCGCTCGCGGATCATGCGGCGGATCAAGGCCTGGACGTCCGGCGAAGCGCCCACCACGGTGAGACGGCCCTGCAGTTCCTCCTGGCCCCGATCCAGGAAAAGCTTGCCGACGCATTCGTCCACGAAGGAAGGAGAAGCCGTCTCGATCCCGGAGAAATCCAGTTTCACCGGCTCTCCCCGGCCCAGGAGCTGCTCTACGTGCTCGCGGATCTGCTCTCCCAGCAAACGTGTCCCAAGGACTTTGCTCCAGTTTTCCAGTCTGACGATCTCCACCCTTTACCTCCTGGGCCTAGGCGTTCTCCTCTTCGAACAGCCAGTCAAAATCCTCTTCCGGCGGCGCATGGCGGTTAAATATCGTTTTCGTGACGACGGGACGATCCGTCCAAAAACGCAGCGCCACCAGGGTGCCGGGCCACAACGGCGCGAGCTGAGGCGTCGCTTGATCTCCTTGGACCCACAGCCGGCCATCTTGGGAGTGAATGCAGGCATCACCGCCGTTGGCCTTGATGAATTCCAACGTGAAGAAGAGACCTTCACCTGTATTATACTCGGGCCGTCCTGTTATGCGAGGCTGCACGGCCAGTTGGATTGCCTCGGCTGCCGTGCTGAACCGCCCCGATAGCTTGGGATTCCCTTCCAGACTGGCAGGGATCCCTCGCCCACCATCCACGACCGCCAGCTCCACCCTGTGGAGTTGCGGATAGGACTGGGCGCAGATGATGGCCTGGATGGGCGAGTGCGCGTGGTGGAACACATTGTTCACCACTTCCAGGAATGCATACTGGACGGCGTCATAGACCGGGCCTATCCCCGCCAGGTTGCGACCCAGGATCTCCAGCACCTCCCCCACGACGGTCTCGCCCTCGGCCTCCGAGTTTGCCTGCACCACCTCGCGGAAACGGCCGCTGGAATCGTAACGCGGCCAGGGATAGTCGGCCTCAAAATCGACCAGGGCGTAAAAGTCGATGCGGGCCAGATAGGAATGCACTTTTTCCAGGTCTGGCGGTGTGATGCGCACCTCGAACCCGCGCTGCCGCAGCAGGAGGATTGCGGCGGTCAGCAGCGTGATCGCCGAAGGCCAGACGAACGTGACGCCGCGCAGGTCCAGGTGCACCGGCGCGCGGGCAACCGCTGGGTTCCATAGAGGCTGCCAAGGTGTCAGGATCGAGGCCAGGTTCTCCAGGTCGAGATCGCCGTTCAGGATAACGTCCCAATCATCCATCGTCAAACTCCAACGCTCGTCAACTCGGCCTCTGGCAGGCCATAGATCCATACTTCGGTTCGTTCCTGTTCGTCCGGCCCCCATTCCGCCTCCACCTGGACGCCACGCACGTGGTGCAGGTCATCGTCCGGGTAGAGCAAGCCGGTGAAGGCATCCACGATGAGCTTGGGGATATTCTCCACGTCGGGCACCTGGCCTGGCTTGTCGCGGCTTCTCGCCACGACGCAGCGGATACAGAACCAGAAGACAAACCCCTCGAAACGCTTTGCATCCTCAGGGTGAATCCTTGAAGTGTGGCACACCTGCACCTTGTACTCGGCATCCGCTGAGCCACCCCAGGTTTTTACACAGGGCATCGTGAAGTGGCCAACCTCGGTCAGTTCTGCCGGGAGTTCGAAAATCGGCATCTCACACCACCTTGCCCGCAAAATCGGCGTGCAGCTTGTGCCAGGCATCCCGGTACTGGGCAAAGCGGGGATGCGGCTCGCCCTGCTTGTTCGTCGTGAGAACGAAACGCCAGTACCTTTGACCTCTTGAGTAAGCCTCTTTGAGATCGGCTTTGGGCACGACGTAGAATGCATTGAGGTCTAGGAAGTAGGCTACCAGGCAGTCGCAGGATTGGCACTCGCCATCGGTAAGCCTGAAGTGGATCGGTCTGCCGGCCTGACCGGTCGTGTATAGACGCTGCCGGGTTTTGACCTCGATCCGCACGCGCTCACCACTTTCGGCGTTGAGCAGCAGGAGATCGTAGCCAGCTTCGCCCACGTTGTGGAAGACCTCCCACGGCGTATGCTGGACCAGCAGGAACAAGCGCAGCAACACCTGCTTCTCGCCGATCTCACCGATGAGAGCCTGGATGTTTTGGGGTAGCTTCTGACGAACCTCTGTCATTCTTTGCCCTCAGAAGTCAAGCCACCTTGATCTTCACCGCTGCACTGGGGATGGAAAAGACACGCTGTCCGCGCTCGTACTGGGTCTTTTCCTGTTCGTCGAGCCACACCAGGCCAGGTTGCTCGCACCAGGCGCTTCCACAGATTGCCGCAGTCTCTGGATAGCCGATGGGCTTCACAGATGCCACGTAGGTATGGCTTCTACCTTTTGGACGACCGCATCGTTCGCATCTCACAAGAGCCATTTCTGCCCCCTTTTGAAGTTTTCACAGCCTACCGACATCCCTCAAGCGTTTGCCGGAGCCGCACCGATGCTTGGCATACCCCAATTTGCTGCTCGATTCTCTCGGTGACGTCCTGCCATGTCGGCAACCTGACCTGGCAAGCATCGGACCTGACCAGTTCCCGAAATGCGGCCAGTTGCTCCCTGGGAGTCGCATATCGCCGGTTGCAGTCCGTGTTGTCGGCGTTGAGCAGCGCAGTGACCACGGCATTCTGTCTTTCCAGAGCGCGCGCCAGCATGACGGCGTAAAAGGTGTTGCGGACCAGTTGGTAGTAGCATTCGGCCTTGGTTTGTTCCAACGCCGGCCCGAACAATTCGATGCGAGCCCTGTCAAGCTGCTCCCGGTAGTCTCCCAGACGTTTTGCTCCCTTGCCGCTCCAGGGCTGGTAAAGTGGCTGCCCGGCTCGTCCGAGTTTGCATTCTACAAAGAGGACCGTCTTGGGGCCGATCAGCACCAGATCAGGCTCCGTAACCTGGCCCCTTCTGACGCCATCCACGCTACGGATGAGCTCGCCAAGCGCGAACTGGTACTCTCCTGGGCTTTGGCAGTCGAACCCCCAGAACAAGATCGCCTTGGGTATCTCCATCCCCAGACAGTGACCGATTACATCTTCGTGACCGTGAGCCTGGAGCCAGCGAAAGACATTCCAGGTCAGCGCGTCTTCGCTACATGGGCTGGCCAGGTAGGGGCGACCTGCAAATGGATTGCCTTCACCCGTGTAGCGATCACGCGTTGCCTTGAACGCGAGAACAGGGTTGTTGGCATCAACGATCAGGTTCTCGCGGTAGTCCAGTTGACAACACATAAAACCCCGATAGAATTAGGACAGTGATTCGTGGGAGATGCTATCTTCAGTCCAACATCCTCTCGCAAGGAAGGATTGTCCCTAAACATAGGCCTATTTCCCAAAAAATGCCTCAAAATGCTTGACTTTGCTCCATGTTATATGCTATAATATAGTTGTCCTCTACTGAGAGTAGGGGATTCAAAAAGGTTTCGGCCGCTGAACCGCAATCAGCGGCTTTTGTTTTCCCCTTACTACCATCTTGGGTTGGACCTCATATTCGCCAAAGCGTCTGCGCTATCCACGATGTATGCTGTGATAAATCGAGCTCGTAATGGGCTTTTGGAGTCCATCTGTATGATAACCACATAAGGCGTTGTAGGCTCAAGGGCGATCCGTCGAACCTTTGAGTTTGCCATGACGCGCCTGTAAAGCTCTACACCTGGATCTGCAAGCACAGCTCCGATCCAATCGATTCTTTGCGCCCGCTGAAGGTCAAATATGGCCTTATCGTGGGCCGTTGGACTGCTATCACGATAGAAGGCGTGGTCGAACATCGCCGGGAAGAACTGCACAGTGATTCCATCGAAGGTCGATACCCGGCTCTTGCAATATCGTGCCTCAAAATGAGCCCGAAAGTCTTTTTCGGCAGGCAGCGTCAACAGGCGCGGAAGCGGCGGCATCACCACCCCCCGCCTGGACGGAACCGGAAGATGTTGAACTTTTGCTCGCGACGTGAAGTTGGCTGGACTGGATGGCCGAGATGAACCTCGATCTCTTCAACAACGGCTTGCTTGGCTGTGCTCGTCCCCCCCCCGTGGAAATGATACCCCACGGCTCCGATAAGCACGTCGGCCAGCTGAAGCAGATCCACCTGGTGAGAAGGCAGAGCCTGAACGGCTAGTACTTCTGCGGTCAGGTTGGCATTCCGCAATACCCGTTCCAGCGTTCGCAGTCGATTGTGCAACCGGTTCGTCTTCAGGTCCACAAATATCCGGTAGCTGTTGAAATCCAATATCCAGGGATGCAAGAGCTGGTAATAGAACTTGTAAAACATTAACTCGTTGTCTGCGTTGTGGAAACGGATGGCATCCAGTTGGTCAGCCGGGAGCACGATACAGCGAAAGCGCATGGCTTCTTCAAAGAAAAGGCGTACCAGGGCCAGGTAGAACTCCTGTCGTGAAGGGCTGACCCGATTCCATTTGAACTCGCCCCACACGTCGTGTGTCTCCCGTAGCTGCCGGATTTTGCTCTTGTAATCCTGGCGCTCGTCTGCCTCGATCCACAGTCCACCGATTAGCGTGTAATGATCACCCGCGCCAGCGCAATGATGAAAATAGTCTTGACGACTTTCGTCACAATAGACCTCAAAGTTCATCTATTCCTCCAGATGTGCCTGTTTCTAGGCTGCCTATGTTGGGTCCCACCCTGGATTCAGACTGTCTTGTAAGCGCATCGCGGTATTCCGATCCTACTCATCGGATTTCCGGAGGAATCTCGACATTGCAATGCTTGCATATCTGCGCTTCGCGTGCGATAGGCTCTGCACAGAAAGGACACTCGCATTCTACGAACCCGAGTAGATCCGGGAGGCTCCGGACAGTCTCCCAAGCTATCACCCACCAGGGAGGCCCTTCAGTGGGTGTGACATAAAATTCGACCCTACAATGACTACACTTGGTGGCAGAATTAGCATTGTGGTGTCGGCAGCGATGACAAACGAGCGAAGTGTCCCAAAGGTGGTCAGCGAGAACCAGGTGCTCGGAACGAAGGACGCCAGTGCCTATGTCTAGACTGAAGGGCCTCAGTTTCTCGATCCACCTTTTGCAGTGGTGACACCGGTGAGACCTTGCCTTGATCCACTCCCCACAGAACGGACACCGTTTGAGATCACGGATTGACTTTGGCATTCATTGCCCCCTTGCTATACTAGACCACGGCAAGAACTACTCCGCACTTGTTTTAAGTACAGGCTTAGTGTACCCAATCAAGCCACGGCTGTAAGACTTTGCTCCAGATATCGCTCGCACTCCAAGTACCTTCTTCGTCATTACCATATCTCAGACGGATGCCGATGAGCAAGTTAACCCAGCCTCTGCAAAACTCTTTTTGCTTTTCCAGCGTTCTCAGTCGATTTGCAAGATCTCGCATGTCGGTGCTGAGATTCAACGGCGACAGGATGTTATTTCCTTTGCTGACCACCTCGAACCGCAAGTCAGGCGAGCGGATGGAAAGCTCCACCAGATCGTCGCGCTGAAGACCAAAGGCGCCAGTGAAATCAATCCAACCAAACACTGGGCATCCAGATTCCTCAAGCATTTCTTGTAGAGGTTTGTCCAGTTTCCCCTTCTCTGCCTCGTCAAGAAAGTTGTGCCAATACCAGTTGGGTCTCAGTATCTGGGTTGATTTGACGAGCCCTTCTAATTCGTCATCCAGGCCCTTCTCTACATAAAATCCAGCGAACAAGTAGTCAGGGTCAAGTTCATACCGATCGATGAATAGCTTGCTGAAGCGGTAGGCGGGCCATTTATCGCTGGGGATTATCCACCATGCAGTTTCCTTCGGGTTCTGATATTGATAGGGTCTCAATGAAAATCGTTTTGCGGACGCCTGGGTGCAAGCATAACGGTAGATAGCATGGGCTGCCCTATCATTGTCCTCAAAGATTGCAGTTGGTACAGGCATTGTTTTTCCCTCTCTTGCCCTATGCCCAGATTGATCGTGAAGCGCGCCATTTCTTCCCAACACCATCCGCTTATGACTGGCGAAATGACAGACAGGTGAGACTGCCATCTACACCGAAAGTATAGACCCTGGTCCTATCTTCTGCCAAAAGTGTGACTATGCTGTTCCTGATCATGCCCGACTGTTCCCTTAGGTAGTCCCAGTACCTTGGTTCAGGCCAAAACCCTTCCTCGCTTTCCAGAAATCGTTCCGTCGTGATCAGGTTGTATATATTCGCCTCGATCCCTTGAAACACCGACAATCGCAGGCCAGCCGGTCCCCGGAAGGGGACAGTAAAGGAATAACCTCGAAAACCTGCATCGACTTCCTCAACCCTTTCCTCAGTCAGACGCTCATCAAGAGGTCGCATGCCTTCGGGAAGTGCTACTCCGACAGTCTCTATCGCCTGGCGCCAGATTCCTGCAAATGCAAGCAGGCTAGCGGCGTGGGCACGTCGAATCGATTGGTCAAACGCCTGCTTGTCTTGCACAAAGAATTTCCGTTTGCTGAAATCACCTTCTGATTCGCCTTTGTCTGATGAGTCTGCTGGTGGATCAAGCACGTATACCGTCGACTCGGTTCTTTACAGCAAGGTTGCGATCACAAACTCCTGCGCAGTTTGGCCATTTGCGAAGGCGATGGAGGGAACTTGCTCTAAGCCACGACGGATCTGATCCAAGGAGGTAGGCGCTCCCGACTGGCTCCCCTTGCATTCAACAACCGCATACTCCCCATTCGGCAGAGAGAAGATGTAGTCTGGCACAGAACTGGATGTCCGCATAACTGCCGGGAAGCCCATCTGTGTAGCAATCTGAGGGTGCCGAAGTGCAACATCTACGTCTATGACGGCTTTGGCACCGAAATGCTCGAACATCAGCCAATACGCCATGCCTATGCCGATTTCGTCGGAGAGCAGCCCTTTCTGGTGAAAATCAATTTCCTTGGCATGACTGCTCAAGCTCAAACGCCCTGCGTGTGGGGCGAATGCCCATACATATCGATAGAGCGCCCAAGTTGCGCTCAAGTCCGCGAACTTGGGCACCACTGGCGTGGTTATCCTTCCGATGGCGTGGAGGAGAGCTAGTGGCTCAACTTCAATCTGCGCCGGCAGCTGAGGAACCGGGCTGGGATACTTTGCAGGAACCGTGTGTCCCTGTTGCTGGCGTTCCTGCTGCCTACGCAATACTTCGTTAGCCAGCCTGGCACTTGAGTCTATACGAACTTCCTTGCCTTGCGACAGCAAGGCTAGCCAATCCCAAGGTAGTGCAAGCTGAGTCACCATTGCCAACTCCTCTATTTTCTAACCAAACTGTTCTTTGAGTGCCTCATACTTCTCCAACACCATCCGCTTCGTTCGATACTCCCCGTACTGTGCCTCATCCTTCCGCCGCACGATGGGGAAGGTATCCAGGATGTAGTCCAGCTCCTCGCGTGTGAGGCCGTAGAGGTGGGCGTAGAGCGCGTCCAGCTCCGCCCGCAGAACCGCGCGGCGCTCCTCGTCCCAGATGAAGGGCGCGGGCGTGGGGCCCGCTGCCCACGCCGGCGCTGGGGAAGTGTGGGTTGAGGCATCCTCGAACCAGCGCGCCCACGTTTCC
>JAFGED010000292.1 GCA_016931785.1 Anaerolineae bacterium | reverse complement strand
TTACCAAGAGTTTCAGACATGTTCAATGGCCGCAATTTTACCGCCGATTGTGTTCGGAGAGAAGTCCTCTCTCCGACAGGCTGCTAGACATCTTCATAATCGAGATCTTGTACGCATAAGGCGAGATTTCGCAGCACCCAGTCTTGCAAACGGCGGTTTCGGCGGCGTAAGGCGCCGAAACCGCCATGCCTTTCGCGCTCTGCGCGAAAGGCCCTAGTTCTCCACTTGCACACAAGACCCAATTGGGGGATAATCTGCCGTATGTTGCGCAAAGAAACCAACGGTATCGCGTGGCACGAATTCGAGGGACTGGAAGGAAGTGGTGTGATCCACGCCTTCCTCACCCGACTGGGCGGAGCGAGCGCCCCACCCTTCGATACACTCAACCTGGGCCACACCGTGGGGGACGATCTGGCAGCGGTGGAGGAGAACCACGAGCGCGCCTTCGCGGAGCTGGGAATCCGCCGCGAGCAGGTCGTCAGCCCCTACCAGGTTCACGGCGCGCACGTGCGCCTCGTGAGCCAGGCCCACACGGGGACCACCCAGCCGGCGACAGACGGGCTGCTCACCACCACGCCCGGCGTCGCGCTGCTGCTGCGCTTTGCCGACTGCGTCCCCATCCTGCTCTTTGACGCCAAGCAGCGGGCAGTTGGCATCATCCACTCAGGATGGAAAGGCGCGGCGGGTAACATCGCAGCGGCGGCAGTAACGGCATTTGCGCGCCACGCTGGAAGCCGGCCGGGCGATCTGTGGGCCGGCATCGGTCCCGCCATCGGCCCCTGCTGCTATGAAGTGGGAGAGGAAATGGCAGACACCATCTCCCAGATCAGCCCAGAGGGAATCGGGGTGCTTCGACGCCGAGAGGGAGGCCTGTACCTGGACCTGCCCGGCCTGGTGCGGGCGCAACTGGCGGAAGCAGGCGTCCAGCAGATCACGCTGTCGGACGTCTGCACCGCCTGCCACACCGGGGAGTGGTTCTCCCACCGGGCGGAAAACGGGCGCACGGGACGGTTCGGCGCGCTGGCGATGCTGGCGTAAAGTGCCAGGCATTTTAAAAATGCCCGGCACTTGGCTCTACTCCTCCGAGATAGTGATCGTCTCGATAAAGTCGCCGATGGCGATGGACTTGACGACCTCCATCCCAGCGATCACCCGTCCGAACGCCGTGTACCCGCCGTCCAGGAAAGGGGTCGAGGCAAGCGTGATGTAGAACTGGCTGCCGCTGGAGGCGCGGGTGGGGTTTACCTGATCCCCTCTCCGGGCCATGGCGATGGCGCCCTCGACGTGGGGCAGTTTGATCTCGGCAGGCACGGTATAACCCGGGCCGCCGGTGCCGTTGCCCAGAGGATCGCCTCCCTGGATGACGAATTTCGGCTCCACGCGGTGAAAGGTCAACCCGTCGTAAAAGCCCTCCCTGGAAAGGAAGACAAAGTTGTTGACCGTCTGCGGGGCGGCCTTGGCATCGAGCTGGACGACGATGTCGCCCTTTGCAGTCGAGATGGTGGCCTTGTAAAGCTTGCCGGTGTCGATCTGCATCTCCGGCGGCGCGCCGCACATCATACTCCGGTCCAGTGGGGTCTCAAGCATCCAATTCTCCTTTACGATTACTCCTCGGTTATGGTGATGGTCTCGATCACGTCACCGATCTCGATGGACAGGACCACGTCCATGCCCTCAAGCACCTTGCCAAAGACAGCGTGGCACGATACTTGGGGATCGGCGCAATTCTTCAGATCGCCATTTTCATCGTAGGCGTCCAGCCAGGGCGTGGCTACGTGCGTGATAAAGAACTGGCTGCCGTTGGTGTTGGCCCCGGAATTGGCCATCGAAAGCACGCCAGGACCGTCGTGCTTCAAATCGGGATGAAACTCGTCGGCAAATTGATAACCCGGCCCTCCAGACCCAGTGCCCGTCGGATCGCCGCCCTGGGCCATAAAGTCCGCTATGACGCGGTGGAATATGATCCCATCATAGTACCCATCGCGAGACAGAACGACAAAGTTGTTGACCGTCTCGGGCGCCTTGTCGGCATACAGCATGGCCACGATATCCCCCTTGCTCGTCGAGATGGTGGCAAAGTAGGCTTTTTCGGGATCAATCTGCATCTCCGGCGGCGCGCTATACCTGAGAGTAGGTGCGGGACCGAGTGTTGGCGTTGGCGTCGGCGGTACGGGCTTGCCGGGACCAACGGTAAACCAAAGTATCACCGCAGCGATGACCAGGACCGCCACCGCACCGCCAATCCACCACCACCGTCTGGTAGAGACGGCTTCAGCCTCGGCTTGCTTTCGCTGCATCCTGGCCTCAACTGACGGCGGGACGTACCTCTTGGAACGTTTTTTCTTCCGCGACATTACATCTCCTTTTGTTCCTGCTCAGTCATATGTCTCACAAGACTCCTGAGCATCGAAAGAGGAAATTCCGGGGTGTGGCGGGCGGCGCCTGTCCTGAGCGAAGTCGAAGGATCGCCGCCCGCCACACCCCAAACTCTCTTCTTTGCTCAGGAGGCTGAGCAGTAAACTTTTCATATTTTGAGCGAGTTGAAGTATACTACACATAACGCGAATTGCAATCCTCACCTACATCTCCGGTAACTACTCAGGCTATTCGCCCGAGCAGTCTCCCTCGCTCGAAAAAAGGGAGAGATGGGGGTTTGGAGAGCGGCGAAGCCGCTCTC
>JAFGED010000291.1 GCA_016931785.1 Anaerolineae bacterium | reverse complement strand
GGTGACGGTCGATCTGGCCGGTGCGGCTGACTCCCCGCTGCGCTGGGGGATGACGGCGCTGGTCGAGATCCAGACCGAGTGATGCCGCGCGCCTGCGCGATTGTGCACGAGCAGCCTCCCGCAAGCCAAGCTGATGGACCTGCGGGAGGCTGGCTGAAGAACTGGAGGAATGAAAATGGATCGCACGAAACGGCCAAAGAAACCGGCGCTCTTAGCCAGGATCGTCGGCGGGATCGTTCTCACCCTGGGCCTGATGCTGGCTGGTCTCGTCATCCTGCAACCCAAGCGGCGCAGGATACTCGTTCAGTATGTTTAGGGAGATCATCGATGCGAGAATTGGAGAGACGACACGACATCGACTGGCTGCGCGTGCTGGCGGTGCTCTTGCTGGTGCCGTTCCACAGCGCCCTGATCTTTAGCCTCGCTCCGGGCGATATCGTCTACGTCAAGGATCAGGTGGAAAGCCCGGTCCTGATCCAGTTTGCGTACTTTGTGCATCTGTGGCACATGCCGCTCCTGTTCGTGCTCGCCGGGGCCAGCACCTGGTTCGCGCTCCAGTTCCGCACGGCGGGCAAATATCTCGAGGAGCGTTTCACGCGCCTGGTCATACCGCTGGTGTTTGCCATCACGACGCTGGTCCCCTTGATGCTCTACGTTCAATTCTGGGGCGAGCCCAACTTTTCCTTTTGGCAGTTCTACGTTCGGTTCATTAGCCTGGACTTGAGCGACCTATCGGGGTATTCGGGGACGTTTACGCCGTCGTATCTGTGGTTCGTGCTGTTTCTGTTTGTCTTTTCCGTGGTGGCGCTGCCGCTCTTCCTGGTTCTCAGGCGCGAATCTGGCCGGCGCCTGGTCGCCGCTTTGGCGACGTTCTTCGAGCGGCGGGGGATGATCTTTGTGCTGGCGCTGCCGCTGGCCGTTGCGGTCGTGCTGGTCGATATCGGCGGCAAGGCGCCGCTCTTGGATCTGACGCTGTTTATCTACGGCTATGTTTGGGCGGCCGATGCGCGCTTCCAGTATATCGTGGATAGGCACAGGATAAGCGCGCTGCTCCTGGGGGTGATTTTCACGGTGGGCTTTCACGTGCTCGCATCCGTGGGAGGAAACCGGGTCTTGATTCACGTTCTGTACTATTTCAGCCGCTGGTGCTGGCTGATCGCCATTCTGGGCTTTGGGCGCAGGCGGCTGAGCCGCGGCGGCAGGCTCTTGAGCTATCTCGGCGAGGCCAGCTACCCGTTTTACATCCTGCACATGCCGATCAATACCATCGTCGGCGCCTTTGTCATTCAGTGGCCGGTTGGCATTGGGGTCAAGTACCTGGTCATCAACTTTGTGACGATTCTGATGACCTACGCCGTATACGAGGCGCTGGTCAGGCGGACGAACGTGACGCGGTTCCTGTTTGGAATGAAGACCAAGCGCCGGCTGAAAAGACACCGGCTCCCGCACGCGGTGCGGCGAGAGGCCTGATGATGCGACCGGCGGTTATGATATCCGGTGGTCGGCGACGAATTGAGGAGGCGCTGATGCTATCGAAACTGCGTTGGAACAAGGTGTTACGGGATGCCTGGCGGCACAAGGCACGCAGCGTGCTAGTGGTGCTGGCCATCGCCGTGGGTGTGGCGACGTTTGGCATGCTGCTCACCGCGCGACAGGCGGCGCAGACGAGCATGACCGAGGGCTACTGGCGCAACGTTCCCCCGAGCATGATCCTGTACGCCGAGTCTTTCAGTGCAGAGATGGTGGACGCCGTCGGCGGCATGCCGGAGGTGGACCAGGTCGAGGCGCGCAAGATCGTCTACGGGCGCGTGCGCGCCGCCGATTCCGATCAGTGGGTCTCCTTGCAGTTGAGCGCGCTGCAGGATTACGCCGATTCCCGCATCAGCGTCGTCCGTTCCGAGCGCGGCGTCTGGCTGCCGGGACGGCGCGAGATGGCCCTGGAGCGCTCGACGGTGGCGGTGTTCGGCATCGATATCGGGGATACCGTCGTCGTCGAGATGCCGGGAGGCGTGCAGAAAGAGTTACAGATCGTCGGCACCGTCCACGAGTTCAACTTCATCTCCTCCTTCATCGCCCGGGTTGCGCGCGGGTTCGTCGATTGGGACACGATGGCGTGGCTGGGTGAGGACGTGAGCTACAATGCCCTCTACGTCACCGTGGCTGGGGATCAGACCGATCCGGCGCACGTGGAGGCGGTGCAGAACGCGGTCGTCGAGCGATTGGAGCGCGGCGGGTGCCACGTCACCGGCGCTGACCCGCAGATGACCATACCCGGCAAGCACTGGGCGCAGAGCTATTTTGGCGCGCTGATGCTGGTGCTGGGCGTGGTGGGAACGCTGACGCTCCTGCTCAGTGGCTTCCTGGTGATGAACACGACCATGGCGCTGCTGGCCCAGGAGGCGCGCCAGATCGGCGTGATGAAGACGGTCGGCGGGAAGCGCGGCCAGATCGTGACCATCTACCTCTCCACCGTGGTGCTCTACGGCGGGCTGGCGCTGGCCATCGCCGTGCCGTTGGGGCTGCTCAGCGGGCGTGGGTTTGCCGACATTGGCTCCTTCATCATGAACTATGACGTCGATAGCTACGGATTGGTCCCGTGGGTGCTGGCCCTGCAGGTCGGGATGGCGATTGGCGTCCCGGCGCTGGCGGCCCTCGTCCCCATCTTGATCGCCACACGCAAGACGGTGCGCGAGGCGATCGCGGATTACGGGATTGGCAAGGGGCGCGCGGGATTGATCGACTGCCTGATGGCCCGGGTGCGCGGCCTGCCGCGCCCGTTGATGTTCGGCCTGCGCAACACCTTCCGCCGCAAGGCGCGGCTGGCGCTGACGCTGGCGGCGCTTTCGCTGGCGGGTGCGATCTTTGTCGGCGTCTTTAGCACGCGCGATTCGATGCTTGGCCTGGTGTACGATACGTTCGGCCTGTTCGATTTTGACGTCGAGATCTATTTCAAGGGGCCGGTGCGCCCGCGCGTGATCGAGGCCGCCGCTGAGGGCGTGCCGGGCGTCGCGTGCGCCGAGAGCTGGTTGTACATAACCGGGACGCACGTTCGTTCGGACGACCGCCTGGGGATGAGCTTTCCGATCCTGGGCGCGCCGCCAGGGCAGCGGACGGCGGCGCCGGTGCTTGTGAAAGGACGCTGGCTGCTGCCGGAGGATGGGCGGGCCATCGTCGTATCGATGAGCGTGCTGCAACAGATCCCCGGTCTGGACGTAGGCGAGGAGCTGACTTTCGAGATCGCCGGGCGGAGGTCGTCCTGGCGCGTCGTCGGCGTGCTGCTGACGACGGGGGACCTGGGGTATGCCAACGGCGCGCCGCTGGCCGAGGCCGCCGGGATGGCCGGGCGGGCCAATCGGGCGGCGTTCAAGCTCGCGAGTGGCGCCGATCCCGCCGTGCAGCGGGCGGCGGCCGAGGCGCTGGCGGAGCGGTACGAGCGTGCCGGTGCGGAGATCGACTTTATGCAGACCGGCACGGACTCGCGCACGACCAGCCTGGTGATGGTGAACATCGTCGTGTACATGCTGCTGGCGATGGTGGTGTTGCTGGCGGTGGTCGGCGGGTTGGGGTTGGCGGCGACGATGGGGTTGAACGTGCTGGAGCGCACGCGCGAGATCGGCGTGCTGCGCGCCATCGGCGCGACCAACCGGGCGATGTGGTCCATCATCGTCTTCGAGGGGGTGGTGATCGGCCTGTTCAGTTGGGGGGTGGGGGCGCTCCTCTCTGTCCCGATTGGCCGCCTTCTCAGCGGCGGGGTGGGGATGGCGTTTTTCGGCGTGTGGCTCGATTACATCTTTTCCTATGCCGGCGTGGCTTTCTGGTTGGTCGTGGTAGTGGCCGTTTCGGCCCTGGCCAGCCTGGCCCCGGCCCATCGCGCCTCACACATTAGTGTAAGGGAAGCTTTGGCGTACGAGTAAAAAGACCTCCGGGGTCTGGCAGACCCCGGAGGTCTCGGCACTTAAGGCCCTGCCAAAGCGGCAGGGCCTTTTGAACTGGCCTTGATTGACAGCTATGGCGCTGAGGTGGAGGCCGGTGTGCCGGTTGGTTCCTCTGTGGGAGCCGGCGTCGCCGTCTCTGTCGCTTTCTCTGTCGGAGCCGTTGTCGCGGTTCCTGTGGCCTCTTCACCTTCCGCCGCCGGCGTCTCTACTGGGCTTTCGCCGGGCGTCGGCGTCTCTACTGGGCTTGGCGGGGGCGCAGCTGTCGCCGGGTAGGGCGGGTTGTCTACCAGGTCGAGCAATCCGGCTATGTAGGTCGATGCGACCAGGTGTATTCGCGGATCGCCTTCTTTCTGTACATAGTAATCGGTGAGGCTTGGGTTCTGGTCCCCGATCTCTAGCGTGAGCGTCGTCCCATTCTGAAGCCCCAATGTCACCGTGGCAGCCGGTTCGTCCAGGCCAAAGACGACCAGGTCCGCGCTGTCCAGAGCCCGCGTGGATACCATGTTCGCTATCGCGTCTGCCAGGTTGTACAGGCGGATGATGTCGGCCTCGCCTGGCATCGGCGCGACAACCTGCCAAGCCATGCCGCTGCGCTCGACAGTCGTCGTCTGCAAGCCCTTGACCACGGTGATGCTCACCAGGTCGCTGCTGCTAAAATCCCACAGCGGGGTAGACGTCGGTTGAGCGCTGGACTCGGGTGGCTTTTGCAAGAGAGGCACTATCCAGATGCTGAAGGCTATCACGAGGACGGCGATGCCGCCCATTATCACTGTCGGGAGCCATGGTTTGCGCTGGTTCACTGCTTCACCTCTCTACTAGACTTGAAACCTGCTTCTGATTCTTCTCATCACCCATACCGCGATGCCGGTCGCGCCGACCAGTAGTGGTATGACAAAGATGCTCAGGAAGACGATAAAGTTCTTTTGCACGTCGGTGACGAATATGTAGCTTGGGCCGGCATCCTTGGGACCGATGGCGATCAGCCTCTCTTCTTCTGCAAGCCAGTTGATTGCGTTGAGGAAGAGCAGTTCATTCCCTGTAGCCTGGTTGACTATTTCGTTGATGACAAACTCGGTGTCGCCGACCAGGACGATGCGCGTCTTGGAGCTCGAAGTTGCCGACTCACTGCTGAACAGCGGATTGGACTCGATGGTCGCTACCATAGTCAGAGGCCCTGCCGTGTCAGTGTCATCTCGAGAGATCTCCGAACCCGTCTCGGCCCAGCTGTTTTCCGACGTCTCGACCAGGGAAGTGAACGTGATGCCGGCGGGCGAATCGCCCGTCTGCTCGATTGGCCGGGCGTAGAAGAAGAACGTGTACATGCGCTGGCGTTGCAGATCGGCAGTGATCGGGCTGTAGCCATAGTTCACGCCCACCGGGAATGCCGGGCTGCTCTGTGTCCTGTTGACTTCATCTACCACGAAACCGTCTCCGAAGCGTACCTGCCAGTTGGACAGCACGATGTTCAAACCCGCTTCGGAGTATGGGTCCTGCATGATGAGTGCCCGGCCGCCGCCGTTCAGATATGTCTGCAGCCGTGTCAGCTCTTCGTCCAGGAGCTTGCCCTCAGGGCTGGCAATGACGATGACGGCCGCGTCGCTGGGAATGGTGTCTGAGATGAGCAGGCTGAGTGTTTCCACTTTATAGTTCTGGTCGCGCAGTTTTTCGGCCACTACCGAGTAGCCGTCCTCCGCGCTGCTGGTAATATCGCGTTCACCGTGGCCTTGGAGGAAGTAGATGGCCTTTTGTTTGTCGCTGGTGACCTTTAGGAGCGCGTTGGTGATCTCCTGTTCGCTGGGCGAGTATTGAACCCTCGCAGTGCGTCCGCCGCTTGTGAACAGCAGGCCTTGGTAAGGTTCTCCGTACACGCGCGCTCCAATCGGGTCTTGGTCAGGATCGATGACTTCGTAGTCGAGGAATTTGCTTTCGGCGAGATACTGATTGAGCAGTTCCTCGAAATTCTCCCGCAGCGTGTAATCGTCAGCCGTGAAAAAGCCGATGATCTTGACCTCTCTGTTGACCTCAGCCAGCACTTGTTTGGACTGGGGGGAGAGTGTGTGCTTCTTTAGCTCTGTGACATCGAAGCGCTGATCGAGAAACTCCATGACCAAGTAGTTCAGCCCGCCCAGGATGGCGATGAAGGCGATGCTCATCACGGCGGCATTGAACCCGTAGCGGGTGCCGCGCTTGGTGAGCACGGCTTGCACCTGCTCTGGATTGCCCAGGATGAACAGCGCACCCGATAAAGCCCCGGTGGCCAGGAGTATGATCACTGCAGGATCATCCCAGCGTGTGAGCCAGACGAGTTTGCGGATGAAGCCCGATGCCAGTGCGGCCAGGGAGGCGGCCCCTAGGATGAAGCCGTATTCTTTGAGAAAACGTTGGATGTCGCGCATCTTTACCGCCACCTCCTTGCTTGCAACACCTGTGTGGCCAGGAACAGGCTGGCGGCCACCAGGCTGATATAGTATACGACGTGTTGAGCCTTGATGAGCCCGTCCAGGAAGTCAAAGTAGTGGGAGAGGATGGTCAATTGATTCAATATCTGCCCAAACGTGGTGTTGGCGACCTGAGGGCTGACGAACTGCACGAGCAGCAGCAATATGCACAGCCCAAGGCTGATGATGGCGGCGACGACCTGGTTGCTGGTGAATGTCGAGGTCAGCGTGCCGAGAGCCAGCAGCGCCGATCCTAGCAGGAAGAATCCCAGGTATCCGCTGACCATCGTGCCAAAGTCGGGATCGCCATAGCTCATCATGACAATGGGCTGGTAAAAACTGATGACGATCAGCAGTAGGAAGAGGATCACGCTGGCCAGATACTTGCCTATGACCAGTTCCCAGTCGCGCACCGGGGCGGTGAGCACTAGCTCCAGCGTTCCTGAACGCTGCTCCTCTGCCAGCAGGCGCATCGTTACCATGGCGGTGTAGAAAATGAGGAGGAAGAGAGTGTAGTAATTGCCCAGAGCGACGTCCATCCCGGCTTGCCGGACCTGGTCGATGATGATGTAAAAGACATAGCCTTGCACGATCAGGAATGCTGCCGTCGTCACGTAAGCGATGGGAGAGCTAAAGTAAGCGTACAGCTCTCGTTTTGTGATCGTCCATATGTTAGTCATATGCTTCCTCCTCCATGCCTGGCTCTGCCAGAGGTCCGCCGGTGAGGTCCTCTATAGTCGCGCCCTCTGTCAACTTGAGGAAGATCTCCTCCAGGCTCATCTTCATCGTGGCGAGTTCTAGCAGGTTCCAGCCCTGCTCTACGACGGCGCGGGCCAGTCCGGCGCGATTATCGCTTCCCTGGACGCAAGAGACCGAATAAGCTCCGTCTTCTATGGTCTCGACGTTGAGCACGCTGTCTACGCGCTTCAGCACGCTGATTACTTGCATGCCGCTGGCGCCGCCGATGCGTACCAGCACCCGGTCTTGATCCTGCACTTGCTCGGTCAGTTTGTCCGGCGTCCCTGAAGCGACGATCTGGCCGTCGTTGATGATGAGCATGCGATTGCAGGTCTGGCTGACCTCGGAGAGAATGTGCGAGCTGAGGATGATGGTGTGTTCTTGGCCGATCTCACGGATAAGCTCTCGCACATCGGTTACCTGTCGAGGGTCGAGGCCGATAGTGGGCTCGTCGAGGATCAGCACCTCGGGGTCGTGAAGAATGGCCTGTGCCAATCCGACGCGCTGGCGGTAGCCCTTGGAGAGCTGGCTGATGGGCTGGCGTGCGCGCCGGGTGATGCCGCAGTTATCCATTGCCCGTCCGACTGCTTCTTTCCTGTTCTCCAGTTGGCGCAGATCGGCCATAAAGTTCAGATAGGCCTGCACGGTCATCTCGGGGTAGAGGGGCACCGTCTCGGGCATGTAGCCAACGCGGCGGCGCACCTCCAGGGAGTCGTAGAATACATCAAAGCCCGCGATGCGCGCGGTGCCGGAGCTGGCAGGTAGGTAGCCGGTGAGGATGCGCATCGTCGTCGACTTGCCTGCGCCGTTGGGTCCCAGGAAGCCAACGATTTCACCTTTGGCTACTTGGAAATTGACGTTGTGGACAGCTCTGATGGGGCCATAATAGCGGGTTAGATTTTCTACTTCGATCATATGCGTTCACCTCCTGTTAGACAAAACAAAGAGCACTGGGTAACAATGCTCCCGGATGTATGAGGCTTTGCAAGTTGACTTGCCAGGGCATACTTATACCACCACTGCGGGGAGTTGTCAAATGGCGCTGGGATGGGTCGGCGATCCGCCTTTTTGTGCTGGCAGGCGCACGCTGAATTTGCTGCCTAATCCCTCGACGCTCTCGGCGACGATGCTGCCCCCGTGCGCCTCGACGACTTCCTTGGCGATGGCCAGTCCCAACCCAGCTCCTCGGCCGCGCTCTTGGGAGCGTTTGCGGGTGCGGGAACGCGCTTTATCTACCTGGTAAAAGCGCTCAAAGATGCGAGAGAGCGCCTCGGCGGGGATGCCCTCGCCGGTGTCGGTGACGGTCACCTCTATGGCGTTCTCTGCTGCCAGGAGCCGCGCGGCGACGGTCACCTTCCCCCCGGCAGGTGTGTGCGCGACGCCGTTATCGAGCAGGTTGGTGAACACCTGCGCCAATCGGTCGGTGTCGCCCGTGACTGTCAGTTGTTCTGGCGCATCCAGTTCGAGGGCCACCTGGGTGGCCTGCGCCTGAGGCGCTAGTTTCTCGATGCAGCTTTGCAACAGTGGACTGATCTCTACCGGAGCGCGGGCCAGTTTCATTTGCCCGGCGTCGAAACGGGCCAGGATAAGCAGCTCGTCCACCATGCGGCGCATGCGCTCCGCCTCGCTGTGGATGACGCGGGCTGCTCGCGTGGTGGCTTCTGGCGTGGATGCGGCGCCGTCGAGCAGCGCCTGGGAAAAACCCTGGATGGAGGTGAGGGGGGTTTTGAGTTCGTGGGAGACGTTGGCTACAAAGTCGCGCTGTGACCGCTGCGCTGCTTCGACTTGGTTGGCCATCTGGTTGAAGGAGTGGGCCAGCGCGCGCACCTCGGCGGGACCGGATACGGGTGCGCGCGTGCCGCTCTCGCCGCGGGCGATACCCTCCGCAGCGCTCGCCACCCGCTGCAGCGGCTTGGAGACAGAGCGCCTGCTGATGAGCGCCAGCAAAATGGAGAGTACCAGAGCGACTAAGCCTGCCTGTGCCAGCGGTCGTAGGAGGTTATCGGCGAACCAGGCCAGCGCCAGCAACCGGACCGGACGCGAGGCAAAGACCAGTATCTGGCGTTGCTCTTCGATGCCCGGCGGCACTTGGGCGATATAGAGCCATTGCCGTCCGTCGGGGGCGGTAAACATCCCTTGCTCGCGCGAGACCTGGGATGGAAGGCGAATCATTTGAGAAAGGTCCGTCCCTGTCCAATCGTCGTCGGTATCTAGCCTGACGGTTTTCCTGTTGTCCAGCAAGAGAATGCGCACTTGGTAATTTTTTGCTATCCGGGCCATCGCGTTGTAGATTCGTTCCCGGGGCAAAGTCCTCAGAGCTTCTCCCTGGAGCAAGCGCACTGTCTCGCGCTCGGCTTCCTCCAGACGCTGCTGAGTCGGGCGGTTCCACAGGGCGCTGGTGCGTACGAACAGAAAGAGCCCCAGCCCCACCAGCGTGAGGCAAACGAGGATGACGAGGATGTAGGATATGAGCAGGCGGGTATTCAAGCTGCGAAACATATCGCCTCTACGATGGTCAACTTCTTGGACTAAAGGTCGAGACAGTCATCCTGAGCCAGTCGAAGGATGACGGCTTTGTAAACCCGTTCGAAATTTATCAAACTCGTGTGGATCGTGGGAACAGGTCAATTGTACCTCGTCTCCGTGAGCGCGCAACAGCGCCCGCAGACGCGGCGAGTGCTTGCCAATGGGGCGCATGGCCCGGTTGATGTTGACGAGCCGCCGGACGGTGCGCTGGTAGGGCGGTGGGGTTGGGTTCTGCACGTCAACCTCGCCGTGAAAGGTGTAGGCATCGCCGCAGTGAAGCAGCCATCCGTCGGCCAGGCGCAGGGCGACGGCGCTGTGACCGCGCGTGTGGCCGGTCAGCGGCACGAAGCAGAAGGCCACCGGGCCGAGATCGACCAGCGGCGTGCAGTCAAAGTCGAACCAGCGATCGCCTGCCAGTGGATGCACGACCCAGTCGGGACCGTGCGCCCAGTGCTCGCGGCGGTAGGGATAGCGCTCGTACATGTCCTGCGGCTGTGTGACCGCCTCGTATTCTGCCTGGTAGATGTGCACCTTGGCGTGGGGAAAATCCGGCAATCCGCCGGCGTGATCGTAGTGAAAGTGGGTCAGGGCGATGTGGTGCACGTCTTTCGGCTCATAGCCCAGCCGTTCGACTTGCCTGACCGCCGTCTCCTCCGGGTCGCGCGGCCAGCCGGCTACGGTGATCATCAGCCACACAAAGAACTTGGGGGTGAGGCAGTCGAGCAGGCCAAAGCCGGTATCGACCAGCAAGAGGCCGTCGTCCGTCTCGGCCAGCAGGCAGTGGGTCACGCCGGGCGCGTGGGTGAAAGGCCCGCCGGTGCCGATGAGGGCGACCCCGCCTGGAGGGTTGATCGATCCGCAGTTGAGGTGCTGGATGTGCATACTCACTCTGGACTGGAAACCGTATCTGCTGTCGGGTAGCTTTTCCTGGCTGGCGACGCTCTGGTATGGCCGGAATCAGGCCTTGGTTTATGCCCTGACGTCGTAGTGCTGCGAGCGTTCGTCAAAGCGCGAGAGCAGCTTCCTGGCCTTGGGGGGCACGACGGCGACCTCGTAATCCTCTCCGGCGAAGGCGCGGACCGCGTCTAGCGAGTCGAACCACATGACGGTCACGAACTCTATCTCGTCGCCCAAATTGCGGCGCAGGAGGTGTATGCCCCTGTAGCCCGCGATTTCGCGTTCCTGTATGCCCACGAATATCTCGCTCTTGAGAAGCGCTTCGTATGCGCCGGCGTTTGCCGGCGTCGTCCATCCGTGCCAGATGCGGCTGATCATATGCTGTTCTCCTTGCACATTTCTCTTTACCTGGGCGGGGCTTTATTGATGTTTGCCACGCGCAGGACGTATTTGTCTCCGAGAGGCGTTCCAGACGGCGTGGCAATGCCGCTTTTACCTGCGCTTCCGGCGCTGCCAGCTTGTATTCCACGCTCTACATCTCTCGATCTCGGCGTTCGACTCGACCAAGTGCTTGCACGCGCTGGAATCCCATGCTATTTTGGCAAGTTCAGCCTACCCGACGTGAACAACCAGCCTAGCCAAATTGACCAGAGCGAATATCCGGCTGTTACCAGTATGGCGCCTGCGTAGCTGAGAGGATGTTCCTGCCCACCTATGCGGAAACCGAGAGCTACGAGGATGTAACCCGCTCCGACGGCGACACCGGAAATGGCCAAGCCGCCGGGGAAAGCGGTAATGATTAGGGCAAGGATGTTTGCGAGCAAGAGCCAGAGACCAACGGCTCCCCCGGCGGTGAGAACCGCCGCGATCGTCTGTTCATACCTGACGATGTTAAGGACAAGCAGAGCTTGCAGCATGGCGGCGACAAGCATTCCTATAATTCCTACCGCAGTAGCGAGCAGGGCCAGCCCGGCTCCGCTGTGGTGTATCAAGAGGAAAAGCCCTACTGAGACGGGTAACATAAGGAGCATTGGTTCACGCTACCAGCTTGTATCCCACGCTCAACACCGTCTCGATCTCGACGTTCGATTCGGCCAGCCGCTTGCGCAGGTGGGCGATGTGCACGTCCACCGTGCGCGTCTCGCCGTAGAAATCGTACCCCCAAACCAGTTCCAGCAGCTTCTCCCGGCTGAGTACCAACCCACGGTGCTCGGCCAACGTCGCCAGCAGGTCGAACTCCTTGGGCCGCAGCTCCACTGGCTTGCCGGAGATGATCACCTCGCGGCGGGCCGGGGCGATGGTCACGTCGCCTACGTGGATGGGAGCCTCGGCGCGCACGGCGGGCCGGGCGCGGCGCAGGATGGCCTTGACGCGGGCGACCAGCTCGCGTGGGTTGAAGGGCTTGGTCATATAGTCGTCGGCGCCCAGCTCCAGCCCCACGATCTTGTCCACGTCCTCGTCGCGGGCGGTGAGCATGATGATGGGCAGATCGGGCGCGGTGTGACTTGCGCGTACGCGGCGGCACACCTCCCAGCCGTCGACCTCCGGCAGCATCAGATCGAGCACCATCAGCGCCGGGGGCTGGTGGGAGATGGCCTCCAGCGCCGCGGCGCCGTCATCTGCCGCTTCGACCCGGAAGCCCTCTTGCTCCAGGTAGAGCGCCGCCAGCTCGACGATGTGGGCCTCGTCGTCCACGACCAGAATCATCTCTCCTGCCATTTCGACATCATCCCTCTTTCGTGACCACATTCAACTCCGACAGCAGGATGTAGGGCGCGAGAAGGCCGCTTTGTACCCACTCTTTCTCGCGGCTCAATGCCTCGACGTGCTGCAAATCCTGGTATACGTTCCCGGCGATGGACACATCCTTGACCCGCCCCACGATCTCGCCGCCCTCGATCTTGAAGGCCAGGCTGAGGTTGTTGGAAAAATCGCCGCTGATGATGTTGCCCTGCCCCAGGCCAAGGACGTCCTCAACCAGCAGGCCTTCGTCGATCCCGGCAATGATCTCGGCCAGCGGCGTCTTGCCTGCTTCCAGGATCAGATTTGAGAAGGACGGGCTGGGCGGGCCAAAGAGGCCGCGCGCGCCGTGCCCGGTGGGTTCGACGCCGGCCTGGGCGGCGGTCTTGAGGTCGTAGATAAATCCACGCAGCACACCGCCCTCGATCAGCGCGCGCCGCTGGCAGGGCACGCCCTCGTCGTCGTGCGAGCTGCTGCCGGGTCGTCCGTCGAGCGTGGGATCGTCCACCAGTGTCAGTTTTTGATCAAGGAGCGCTTCACCGATTTGCTCGGCCATCGGCGAGATGCCGCGATAGACGTTTTTGCCGTTCAGTCCCTCCAGGATGGGCATCACCAGCGCCAGCGCGCCGGGTGGGGAGAAGAGGACGGGCATACGGGCCGAGGTGAGCGTGGATGCGCGCTGCGCCAGACGGAGTTTCTCGGCAATCTTTTGAGCGCAGGCGCGATACTCTTCATCCTTGACGGCGGTGCTGAACTCTTCGAACATGATGAGCACGTCGTCGCCCCGCACGCGCTCCACCATCACCTCGATGGAGAAGGGGGCCTTTTGCACGGCCACCTCGGTCCCGGCGCTGTTGTGCACGCCGGTCTTGCGCACCCGGCGCACCAGATCGACGTTGACGTGCGCGTCGGCGTCGGCTTCCAGCACGGTGGCGATGATCTCCTGGCCCATCTCGATCAGCCGGTCGGTGGGCAGCGCGGCCAGCTCCGGGTCATACACCTGCACCTGAGGGCCAGGGCGTGGAGCGGGGAAGTTTAGGGTGGGGATCGCGTCGCCGTGGCGGGCCGATTCCAGCGCGTTGGCCACCACCTTGTCGGTAGCATCCAGGTCGCTGGAGGCGGCAAAGCCCAGCCGCCCATCCACCACCACGCGCGCAGCCACGCCGCGGGTCTCTTCCACGTTGAACGACTTTATCTGGTTGGCCTCGAAGCCGATCTTGGTAGCCTCGCTCTCGATCTCGAACACCTCGGCCTGCTCGGCCTGTCGCATGAGTCGGTTTAGCATGTCTGTCCTCCTACTCTCCCCCGATCACCACGTCCCGGATGCGGATGTGGGGCGAGCCGGTGCTCACCGGCAGCCCGCCCTGGCCCTTGCCGCAGGAGCCCAGCTCCTCGAATGCCAGGTCGTCGCCGACGGCGTCGATAGACGCCAGCGTGGTGAACAGGTTCCCCGCCAGGATCACGTCGCGCACCATCTCGGCGATCTGGCCGTCGCGGATCATGTAGGCGTAGGCCGAGCTGAAGGAGAAATTCTCCAGCGCCGTCTGCCCGCCAAAGGCGTTGCAGGCGTAAATCCCTAGGTCGATGTCGCGGATCATGTCCTCGAAGGAGGTCTCCCCTTGCTCGATGAAGGTGTTGGTCATGCGCACGATGGGCGGGTAGCGGTAGCCGGTGGCGCGGGCGTTGCCCGTGACCGCCTCGCCCAGCTTGGCTGCGGTCTCGCGGGAGTGGAGCCTTCCCACCAGCACGCCGTTCTTGACCAGTTCGTTGCGCCGGGTGGGGGTGCCCTCGTCGTCGTACTTGTGCGAGCCGCGCAGGCCAGGCAGCGAGCCGTCGTCCACGATGGTCAGGATGTCTTTGCCAAAGCGCCGCCCCAGCACCATCATCTCCTTGGCCTGCGGGTTGGCGTAGACGAAATCGGCCTCTGAGAGGTGGCCGAACGCCTCGTGGACGAACGTCCCCGCCAGCCGCGGGTTGCAGATCACGGTGTAGCGCCCGCCCTTGACCCTGGGAGCCGAGAGGAGATCGACCGCGCGCCGGGCCACCGTCTCGGCTAAAGCGTGATGGCCCACGACGACCTCGTACCCGGCCACCTTGGAGACGCCGTCAAAGGCGCGTTGCACGTTGCCGTTCTCGCGGGCGACGGCCATAAAGAACGTCGTGACGTTGGGACGTTCCTCCTCGATTAGCGTGCCCTCAGAGCTGGCAAAGGTGACGCGGCTGAAGGTGTCGACGTAGGCGGTCTGGGTATCCACGATGCGCGGGTCAAAGCCCAGGAGGATTTGGTTGTACTCCTCCGCCAGCGCCCGTTTCTCCTCCATCGAGATGGCGCGAAAGTCGCGCGACAGCTCCACGGCGATTGCGTCCTCCGAGACCGGGGTGGGGGCCAGCTCGACCGGCTCCCCCTGGATGGCGCGCGCGCCTTCGTACGCCTGCTGCACGCGGTGAGGTAGGTCGGTCAGGTCGTTGAAGGTGGCGACGCCCCAGCCGCCCTCTTTGACCAGGCAGCGGACGATGCCGCCGCGGTCGATCACCGCGCTGGCCGTCTCCAGGTCCTGGCCGCGGTAGACGACGCGCGTGCTCTCGCGTTCCTCCAATCGGATCTCGGTATAGTCCGCCTTGCTGGCGCGAAGCGCCGCTTGGGTTTTCTCGTTCATATTCACTTCTCCCGTATCCTCTCAATAATCCGGGGGCGGGGGGAGTGAGTGCGGCTGTGCTGCCCTCACACCTCCCATTTTCCCCTACTTATTGAGAAGATACCTTCTCTATTTGTAACTACTCAGGCTATTCGCCTGAGCAGTCTCCCCCGCTCGAAAAGGGGAGAGATGGGGGGTTTGGAGAGCGGCGAAGCCGCTCTC
>JAFGED010000034.1 GCA_016931785.1 Anaerolineae bacterium | reverse complement strand
TGTTTCATCTCAGTTAGAGAACGGGGGGAGCGGGCGGCGAAGCCGCCCGCTCCCCCCATCCTTACAACTCATTTGAAACGCACCCAAAAGATTTGCCAGTCAGGAGTGATGATTGAGAGCAGAAGCTACTGCGGCGAGAAGCGGTAGCCCTTGCCTCGCTCGGTGAGGATGAAGCGGGGATTCTGAGGGTCGGCCTCTATCTTCTGGCGCAAGCTCCAGATGTACCACTTGAGATTTTTGGAGTTTTTGGAGCCCCAGATCGCATCAGTGAGCGATTGCGTGGGGATAATGCGTCCGGCCTGGTCTGCGAGGAGCAGGAGCAGATTGTACTCGATGGGGCTCAACCGCGCCTCTTGGCCGTGGGCGAACACGGTTTGCTCTTTGCAGTTGATGATCAGGGCGCCGTTCCCGAATCGCAGGATTTCTGGCTGCTCGTGGGGCATACGGGCTCTGCGAAGGATGGCGGCCACCCGTGCCTCAAGCTCGCTTTTTCTAAAGGGTTTTGTGAGATAGTCATCCGCGCCGCTCATCAGCCCGGTTACGATGTCCTTTTCCGATTCCAGGGCGGTCAGGAAAATGATAGGCACGCAGGATATCTTGCGCAGGCGCTTGCAGACTTCCCAGCCATCTATGCCTGGCATCATGATGTCCAGGATCACCAGATCGGGGGCGGTCTGGTGGAAGAGGGCGAGCCCTTCATCGCCACTTTGTGCTGTAAAAGTGGCATACCCCACTGCTTCGAGTATCTTGCTTATCAGCAGGAGTGTGGGCCCGTGGTCGTCTATGATCAGGATGTTCTCAGGCATCGGGTTTACTCGAACAGCCGGGCGATTTCGTCCCGCTCGAAGTGGGGTAAAGGGCGAGTCCCCCTAGAGCCTCGCAGTGTGATCCCTCGTTCTGGCTCGACCGCTTGGCCGATGCAGTTTGCCAAGATGCCCGCTTTCCCAAGTGCCGATAGTACTGCGTCGGCGTCCTCTGGCGCGACCGCCAGCAGCAGTGCGCCAGAGGCGATCACACCCAGCGGGTCCAGCCCCAACCGTGAGCACAGTGTCTGTGTCTCCGCCAAAATCGGTATGGCATCCTCCTGTACTTCCAGCCCAACCCCGCTGGCCTGAGCGATCTCCAGTAATCCGGTCGCTAAACCGCCCTCTGTTGGGTCGTGCATCGCGCGGACTCTTCTCGCTGCCGTGGCTATTGCCGCATCCCGCACGACGCTGATGCCGGGCGTGTGCAAAAATCCACGGCATCGCTCCAAAAAACCTTTACCCAATCCACTTGCTCCGTCGATGCCGTCGATCTCCCGCGCGATAATGGCCGTTCCCTCTACGGCGATACCCTTCGTGACCAACAGCGCGTCGCCCGGCTGCGCCCCGTCGGGCCGTACCAGCCTCTCGGGGGCCACCTCGCCCAGCATGCAGCCGACGACGATGGGGCGCTCCAGCCCGTGGGTGATCTCGGTGTGGCCGCCCACCAGCGCCACGTCCAGCTCGCGGCAGGCGTTGGCGATCTGGTCAAAGATCGCGTCCACCAGCGCGGGGGGCGTGCGGCCCTCGGGCAGCAGCAGCGTGGCCAGAAACCAGCGCGGCGCCGCGCCGGTGCAGGCGACGTCGTTGGCGTTGACGTGCACCGCGTACCAACCGATCTCGTCGCTGGCAAAAGTGACGGGGTCGGTCTTGGCGACCAGATACCGATCACCGCACTCGATGACTGCGGCGTCGCATCCGATCCCCGGCCCTAACACGATGCGCGGGTCGGCGGGAGCGTGGCGCGCCAACAGGTGGGCCAGGTGCTCTGGGGGGAGTTTGCCGAGAGGGTAAGAGCTGCTCATCGCCTGAAATTATCTTATCCTACCAGAGGACCATTGTCAAGCGTTGGGGAAGGCAGTATAATCAAGGCAGGAGGGTGTGATGAAGAATCAGGAGATAGCGGATATTTTCGCCGCGATGGCCGACATGCTGGATATCCAGGGTGAAGGCTATCACCGCATCATGGCCTACCGGCGAGCGGCGGAGAACGTCGCGGCGCTGGGCCGGCCCATCGAGGAGGTGTGGCAGGCTGGTGAGCTGGTGGCGATCCCCGGCATCGGCAAGACGCTGGCGGCCAAGATCGACGAGCTGCTGCGCACCGGGCATTTGGAGGCCTACGAAAAGCTGCAGGCCCAGGTGCCCGCCGGCGTGGTCGAGATGCTGCAGGTCCCCGACGTCGGCCCCAAGAAGGCCGCGCTGTTCTGGAAAGAGCTGGGCATCACCGCCGTCGGGGCGCTGGAGACGGCGGCGCGCGAGGAACGCCTGCGCGCGCTGCCCGGGATGGGGGCCAAGAGCGAGCAAAAGGTACTGGCCGGGATCGAGGCGCTGAAGCGGCGCTCCGGGCGCGCGCTGCTGGGCCTGGCCTGGCCCCTGGCCCACGCGATGCTGGCCGGGCTGCGCGAGGTGGAAGGCGTGGTGCAGGCCGCGCCGGCCGGCAGCCTGCGCCGTATGCGCGAGACCGTGGGCGATCTCGACCTGCTGGTGGCGTCCGAGACCCCCGAGCCGGTGATGGCCCGTTTTCGCAAGTTGCCCCAAGTGGCGGAGGTGCTCCTCAGCGGCCCTACCAAGACCTCTATCCGCACGCACGAGGGATTCCAGGTCGACCTGCGCGTGCTCGATCCCGCGCGCTGGGGGACGGCGCTCCAGTATTTCACCGGCAGCCAGGCGCACAACATCAGCCTGCGGGC
>JAFGED010000290.1 GCA_016931785.1 Anaerolineae bacterium | reverse complement strand
GGCAAAGCGGGGGATTTGGGGGCGGCAGCCCCCAAGGGCTTTTCCCTTAAGAAGCCCCGGCGCTTTGCGCCGGGGAGCTTCACTTTGTGGCTTGTGAATGTCCCGGATAATCTCCCGTCGTGAGGCGCTCAAGTTGATCGCCGCGGGTATCGCGGCGGCGCTCTCGCCCACGCCTCACGCCCGCGCTCGCTATCCTGCCCCGTCGAAATCCAGGCCGGGCGCGAACGACGCCGTCTGGATTTGGGTGGGCCGGGCGATCCAGACCGTTACGTTTTATGATCGCCCTTCCACCCGATCCACGCGGCTGGCCGCGCATTTCCGCGACCGGTTCTTTCCAATCACGCGCGAGGTGCGCGCTCCCTTTAGCGCCCACAACGATCTATGGTACGAGACCCCACTGGGCTACGTCCATTCTGCCTGGGTCCTTCCGGTGCGCGTCTACACCCCCCAGCCCTTTATCCGCGACGTTGGCGAATGGGGGTTCTGGGGCGAGGTCTCCCACGTCTTTACCGACGCCCGCGCCGAACCCGATATCGAGAGTGAGCCGGTCTACCGCTTCTATGGCGGCGCCGTCTATCACGTCGTGGATGGCTTTGAGGATGAGTACGGTGCTGGCTGGTACAAGGTCTTTGACGAGTTCCCGCCGACCAATCCGGGCCATCAGTGGGTTTTGGCGCGGGACATGCGGCGTATCTCCCGTGCCGAGATGTCACCTATCCATCCCTTCGCCGGAGAGAAGCGCATTGAGGTAGACTTGGACAGGCAGCGGTTGGTCTGTTATGAGGGAGAGCGGGTCGTGTTCACGGCTCTTGTGGCTTCTGGTGTGGATCGAGCGAGGGTGAGCACGCCGACGAACCGGGCCACGCCCGTTGGGGAAAGGTTCGTGCTGCTCAAGCAACCCTCACGTCACATGAGCAATCGGCCCTATCCGGGCGGTCCGCCTATGGCCGGGGATGTCTTTGACCTGCCCGGTATTCCCTGGAACATCTTTTTCGATCCCGGCGGTGCTGCCATCCACGGCACCTACTGGCACAACGACTTTGGCATCCGGCGCAGCCACGGTTGTGTCAACGTCTCCATTGCCGCAGCTCGCTGGTTGTATCGCTGGGTGTATCCCATTGGCGGCTACGAGGATGGGTATATCCAGAGTGACCTTCAGGTCGGCACGCCTATCCACGTTTTCTAGCTGTTAACCCCCCAACCCCCTCTTAATTTCCCCCTCCCCCGGGGGAGGGGGCGCGCGTAAGCGCGAAGGGGAGGGGGCGTTTCCTGATTCAAAGATACACAACCAGGAAAATCCCGAGTTTGTCCAGTAATCGGGCCGATGCTATAATTGCGCTATGGCTGATCGCACGAACCAGGAGTGGCTTGACGCGCTGCGCGAGCCGGGGCAAACGGAGGCCCTGGCCGACCTGCGCGCTCTTCTGTTGCGCGGCCTTCGCAGTGCGCTGCCGGATGTGCCGGAGGAGAGCCGGGAGGATTTTGCCCAGGAGGCGCTGCTCAAGATACTGGACAACCTGGATTCTTTCCGCGGCGAGAGCCGGTTCACTACCTGGGCGTACAAGATCGCCATCCATGTGGCGTTTACCGAGCTGCGCCGGCGTCGCTGGCGAAACGTCTCCTTGCAGGACTTGATGGCTCAGTACGACGAAGGTGACTTTACCCTCGCGGTGCTGGCCGACCCGGCTCCTTCTCCCGAACAACGTGTGACTCAACAGATGCTGCTAGACATGGTGCGGCAGTTGATCGCTGAGGAACTGACTGATCGCCAGCGCCAGGCGATGGTGGCGGCGGTGTTTGGAGGGATGCCTTTGCAAGAGATAGCCCGCCAGATGGATACCAACTGCAACGCGCTGTACAAGCTCTTGTACGACGCCCGCCAGAGGCTGCAGCGGCAGATGCTTGCCAGGGGGGTATCGATGGAAGATTTGCTGGAGGCGTTTGAGGTATGAGGCCGCGTTCAAAAACAAGTTCGTACTTTTTGGGCGAAATCACCCCGGACAATGAGAGAACACAGGTTGTTTTTGAGCGCTTACTGAGCGGAGTAAGAGGCGGGCTTTCCGCCGCGTCTGACCTATAAGAGGTATGTGCATGAAGCTTGAGCCGGCAGCCCTCAAACAGATGGTACGCGTCGTGCTCTCCACCCGCCCGGATGAGATCGGGTGCGACGAGTGCATGGATCAACTGGAGCGTTTCGTCGAGCTGACGTTAGCGGGGAAGAATGCCGCCGAAGCAATGCCCCTGGTGCACGATCACCTGGAGCGCTGCCGCGACTGCCGGGAGGAGTTCGAGGCGCTGCTAAAAGTTCTGCGCGCTCTTGCCTGACGTTCGCGTTCTCTGAAATCAAGGCCCCGGCATTCTTTGCCGGGGCTTTTTTGTGAATGGGCCCAGTGCTCCCTGTTGTGCCACTGCAGGAGGGTATTCTTTCGCAAGCCCCTAGATATCTTCAATCCCAATTCTTGTCCAAATGAGGCAAGATTTCGCAGCGCCCAGTCTGGCAAACGGCAGTTTGGGCGGCGTAAGGCGCCGAAACTGCCATGCCTTTCGCGCAGAGCGCGAAAGGCCCTAGATCGGAAGGGTGAAGGTGAACCTGCTGCCTGTGTCCGGTTCACTCTCCACCCATATCTGCCCGCGGTGTTTCTCGACGATAGATTTGACCAGGGCTAGGCCTAGGCCGGTTCCGGCTATTTCCTTCGTCTGTGGCTGTTCGGCGCGGAAGAACTTGTCGAACACGAACGGCAGGGCGCTTGACGGGATGCCGACGCCGGTATCTGTGACATATCCCATTACCTGGTTCTCCGATGCTTCAGCGCCAATGGTGATGGTTCCTTCTGGCGTGTACTTGATGGCATTATCGATCAGATTGTGCCACACGCGCATGATGAGCTGTGGATCGGCCTTTATTGGCGGAAGCTGCCCCAGCTCGTACTGGATAGAGATCCCTTTATCTGAGGCGATGTATTGCAGGTCTTCAGCCGCCTCGCGGGCCAAGTCGTCTAGCTCGACCGATGCCAGCCTTAGTGGTATGCCAGCCTCGACCTCTGCCAGATCGAGCAGGTTGTTTATGAGTGCGGCCATACGATATACAGTCTTCTTGGCACGGTCGAGGGCATCCCGGCGCTCTTCTTCCGGCATACTCTCTTCTTGGGCGATCTCTATGTTTCCCAAGATGGAATTGAGCGGCGAGCGCAGGTCGTGGGAGACGGTGGCGACGAACTCGTCCTTCATGTGTGCCAGTTGCTTGAAGTGGGTCACGTCGTGCACCGTCAGAACCATCCCGGTGCCAGCGACAGGAGCGGCGGTGATGTGAAAGGTTTGCTCACCGATTTCGATCTCCGCTTTAGAGACCCCGGCTATCGTCTCAATTTGATTGAGGAAATCTCTTACACTAGGGGGAAACTGGTCGCTTCGCTGCGCTTTGAGGATCTGTCTGGCAGGGGGATTGCTGGATAGGACTTGGCCTTGCGTGTCGAGCAAAGCAATCGCGTCGGTGGCGGTCCTGATCGTCAGTGACAGCCGCTCGCGTTCCAGCTCCGTTTGTTGGTACAGGGCCTCTAGCTCTCGTTGCGCCGCTACCTGTTCGGTGATGTCGCGCAGCAGGATGATCTGCCCGACCAGCCTGGATGCTTTGTGCATCAGCGGCGTGGCGCTCAACGAGAGGACGCGCTCGCCATCTTGTGTGTGCAGAGATACGTCGCTGTGTTGCCGGTCTCTGCCGCTTTGGGCGGCCTCGGCCAGGGCTTGGCCCAGTTCTGGGATGCTTGTAGCACCGGGCAGCGGCTTTCCGATGATTGAGCCTGCTGACGCTTCCAGCATCGCTCGAGCGGCGGGGTTGGCGTCCACGATTCGCCCCTTGGTATCGATGACGATGACGCCTTCCGGCACTTGGTCGACGATGGCCTGCCGCGCGACCGGCACGATATCCAGGAAGCGATAGCGAAAGATGGCGATGGCGATCAGAATGCCGCTCACCGAGAACAAGGGAGAGTCGATGCCCCAGGGGAACAGGTTGAGGTGCCGGATCCCCTGGGTGACTATGTTGCCAACCACGGGTATAGCGCCGGCGATGATCATCAGCGTCGTCTGCGAGCGATAGATGCGGTCCTTGTGCTGGATAAAGTGTATCACACACAACACCATTCCCCAGACCATGTAGCTGTAGAGTATGACGAGGTTCAATTTGTAGAATAGGGACGTCGACTCGCTCGTCACGCCGGCAGATACCCCGTTGAACGTGAGCATCCTTACGCCTGTCCACCACCATTCGGTGAGTGGGTTGGTCATGATGATGGGAAACATCACCACCGCGGGTATGAAAAGCAGGATCATGTTGCGGCGCGTGAGAAGATGTTGGCGGTGTGTGTATTGCAGCGTCAGGACAACCCACAAAGGAGGCACCACCAGCACGCCGGCGTACTTGAGGCGATTGAAAAGGTAGGCGGTTTGCAGATTGGCTCCTGACGTGTGCAGGCCGTAGAAGAGCAAGTTCAGGGCCTGGGCGGCCATCGCCAGGCCAAAGGTGAGGGCCTCGGGCTGTCCTCGCTTGTACAGGGCGTAGCAAGCAAGCGCTGCCGCTATCGCGGCAGCGACGAACAGCGGGATGGCATAAGGTGAATATAAAAACGCCATACTTCCCCCTAGCGCGATTTCCCCGTGGCTCCTCCGATGCCCATTATAGTCCAACGTCTTTGTGGGCACAAATGGCAAGGCTGCCTTCTTTTGGTTATGTCTCCCGTTCCCGCCGCGCCTTGGCGACGGTCAGATCGCAGTACCAACGGACGACCCCGCCGAGACCGTCGCAGAGCATAAAGATGGCGCGCGCGTCAAAGTTGGGCAGGATGTAGGATTTCCGCCGTTCGACGCCGCGCACGATGGCCTGGGCCACCTGGTCGGCCGGCAGGGCCTTGACCGATCCGGATATGCGGCGGGTCTCCAGCGGCTTGAACTGATTCTCATAGTGGAGTTGGGGGGTATCGGTATCCGGCGGGAAGACGACGGAGACGTGGACGTTGTGGGGTTTTAGCTCTTGTCGCAGTGCGTCCGAAAAGCCGCGCACGGCGAATTTGGCCGCGCTGTAGGCGGTGTAGCCGAACACGCCCAGGTGCCCGGCCATCGAGGAGACGTTGACGATGTGGCCGCTGCGCCGTTCTATCATGATCGGCACTACAGCCTTGACGGTGTACACTGTGCCCAAGTAGTCGATGTCCATCGTGGTGTGAAAGATATCGAGCGGCAGCTCCTCAAAGTAGCCGGGATGGGCAAAACCGGCGGCGTTTATCAGGATATCCGGCGGGTGACCATCGGCGGTGATCTCGGCGATGGCTGTCTGGGCCTGCTCCCAATCTGCCAGGTCGGCCGAGCGGCTCATCAGTCGCTGCGATGGGTTCTCCCGTAGCGGCTCTAGCTCGGCCAAGGTCTCCTCCAGCAATTCCTGGCGCCGGGCGATGATGGAGACGTCGGCACCGCGCTGGGTCAGCAGGCGGGCTGTCGCCCGGCCGATGCCGCTGGAGCCGCCGGTGATGATCGCGTGTCGGTTGTGAAAATCCATAGTCTGTTTTCTCCTCGTAGATTGCCAAGTCTGACATAAAGAACACTGGGTAGGGGATCTGGTTCCTCATCGCCCGTTGGGACGGCTGGTAGCTGATGGATGGCTTACCGTTTCACCTCAACCGTGTACAAGAACAGCGTTCGATTGACCTGTTCCATACCTTCTCTATCCCGCACGGGCAGGCGCTCGATATCAGGCCAGGTGTAGATGCCCACCCACAACTGATAGGCTCCCGCCGGCGTGTCGTCTCCCAGATTGACGCGGTGGACGTCCGGCACGACGTCGCCGGGAAGCCAGGTGCTGGTCGGGCTCTCTCTATCCCTCGGCGGGCCGTCGTGGCTGGCGACGAGCTCGCCGCGACTATCTAGCAGGTGCACGAATACGATATAGTCTTCTTCCAACGGCTGCCGCGCCTTCCAGTAGAGGCGCACGTCCAGGGTTTGCCCTGGTGCCACGCTATCTGGCGCTGCAAAGCTCACCAGGCGGATCTGATCCCCAAAGGTGGCCTCGACCGGTTGGGGCTTTGCGGCGTGGGCGTAGCGCCAGATGGTGAGAGACGATGTCGTGTCGTAGGGAGACGAGAGCGTCAGAACGGCGGTGTAGTCGTCCTGGAACCAGCCCGTGCGTGCCATTCGATCCCAGTGCAGGTCTCGATACGAAACGCAGTAATCGGGAGGGCTTTGGACCAGGGTCTCCACCAGCGCCGCGAATGCCGCCGCGTCGCTTGCGTCCCCGTTCCAGGGGAGGGTGGGGCGGCTGGCCAGGAAACCAACCCTGGCGGAGCTGAGAAGGGAGGCGGTTGGTTCGCTGTTGGCGCGCAGCCAATCGCCCGCTTGCTGTTCGAGCACCTGCCTGATGGTTGGCCTGGCTCGATAGCGCTGCAGCAGCGAGGACGCTTGCGCTATGGCCAGAGGGGATGCGAGAATCGTCACCACGCTTATCGAGAGCGCAAGGCGGTACAGGGATGTGCGCGCATCGCGCGTCTTGATCTGCTTCAGGATTTCGCGTGAGATGACGTCAACGCCCAGCCCGGCCAGCAGCAGCCCCAGCGAGACGATCAGTGCTTCGGCTATCGCATCGCCGCTCAGAGCGATGAGGGCTACCCCTGGCAATCCAATCCAGATGCTTTTTGATGTTCGCAAGCCAAAAAGGCCCAGCCCAATTGCGGGTAGGAATAGCCAGTATAGATCGCTTTCGCCCAAAAGCCGCTCGATGGTATCCAGCCCCCTGGTGAGGCTGAGGGAAGGAGGAGAAGGCGGAGAGGCCAGCCCCAGCATCACCGATCCAATCCAGACAGTGGCGACGATCGCTATCGCCAGAGTGGGTTTCAGGGGGAATCTGCGTTGTCTGGTCCAGCGGATGATCAGCAGGAGCGCAGTAGTCGCCAGCGTGCTGATCTCGAAGCGCAGGCACAGCATCAGTACCAGGGCGCCCGTCTGCAGTCGCCAGCGCTCGCGCGCTGAGAGGGCAAGGGCGATCCAGGCAAGGGCGACGCCCCACGGTATCTCTGTGCCGAGCGTGGGGATAAAGACCGGGCTGAGGGCCGCCAGCACCGCCGAGGCGATGGCTGCCGCTGGCCTGCCCATTGCCTGGCACAGGCTGTAGATCGCCAGGATCATCGTCCCCCAACCCAACGCGCTCGTGACGAGGCTGATCTGTGGCAGCGGCAATCCAAGCGCCGCCGGCAGCCACAGCGCCAACACGCAAAGAGGAGACTTGGGGGTGGTTCCTAGCGGCGAATCGTATACCGGGCCGCGGCCTGCGGCCAGATTGTGGGCGCAGCGGAACGTGATGTAGGCGCCGTCGTCGGTCACGATCCCCCAGACCAGCCCGATTGCCAACGGCACGCTCAGGAGGAGCAGTGGTACGAGGGTTGTTCTGAGGTTGGTACGGTTTTTTTGTGCGTCCATAGCGTGTTTGGCCTGGAGGTGCTTTGTCGTCACGTCGGTGCATGTTAGTGGATTGCTCGCGTTTCGTCAAACTGCAAACTATTGAACTCGCACATCCAATCCTTTTGTGCTACAATCCTGAGCGCATCTTCTCAATAAGTAAGGAAAGATGGGGGGCGTGAGGGCGGCATAGCCGCCCTCACGCCCCCCGCCCCCCAGATTATTGAGATGATACTTCCGAGCGCCGTCTGAGGCGCGATGATTGTGATGGGTGAGAGAGTTCATTCGCACCAGACTCACGGCCCGCAAAGGGATACGCTGTACCCGCGCGTCATCCTGCTGGCGATGCTGGCTTTGGCCGCGGTTTACGCCGCCGAGGCGGTCTGCCGGGCGCGCGCGCCGGTGGCTCCGGCGACGGAGCCCGTCTTTTCCATCCCCGGTGGGTATTACGATCGAGACGTCCTGGTCGAGATTCATACGCCGCCTGCGAGCTCCCACGTCATCTTTACGGTTGACGGCAGCGTTCCCACGCAGGCCAACAGTTCGGCGTACGACCGACCCATTCGCCTGGGCGCGCCGGCGGTGAGCGTCGTCCGCGCCCGCGCCGTTTTCCCGGATGGCAGTCTGGGGCCGGTTGTCAGCGCCTCCTACTTTGTCGGCGTGCAGGCCACGCTGCCGCTGGTGTCGTTGATCGTCGACCCGGCCGATCTGTGGGACGCAGATAGCGGAATCTATGCCAACCCCCACCAGACGGGCGTAGAGTGGGAGCGGCCGGCCGACGTCACCTACGTGGACCAGGACCGCCGCTCGGGGTTCCAGATTCCGGCCGGTGTGCGCATCCACGGTCACGGGACGCGCGGTTTTTCCAAGATGTCGTTCCGGCTGTATTTTCGCCAGGAGTATGGAATCAACAGGCTGGCGTATCCGCTGTTTCCAGGGAGCGAGGTGACTACGTTCAAGCGCCTGGTGCTGCACAACAGCGGCCAGGACCGGCCCGTTTTCCCCCACACGAACTGGACGGACCTGCGCAACCAGTTGGCGACGGAGCTGGCGTTCCAGCACGACGGACTCGCCCCGCACACCCGACCGGTCCTGCTCTTTATCAACGGCGAGTTGTGGGGAATTTACCAGCTCCGTGAGCGTCTGGATCGGTTCTTCCTGGAGAACCACTATGGCGTCGAGGAGGCGGATTTCCTGGAGGCGCCCGACGTGCGCGGGCAGAGCGACGTTGTGATGGGCAGCCGGGAGGACTGGGATCGTCTCCAGCAGTTCCTGGATACCCACGACCTGGCGGACCCGGCGAGCTATGCCTACGTCGAGAGCCAGGTGGATATTGCCAATTTCATCGACTATAACATCCTGCAGATTTACGCCTCCAACGACGATTGGCCGCACCAGAACGTGCATCAATTTCGCCCGGCCGTGCCGGGTGGGCGCTGGCAGTGGCTGTTCTGGGATAGCGATCGCGGATTTGCCGCGCAGCCTGTGGGGCGGGTGGATGCGGACATCATGGCCCATTTGCTGGCGTACAACGATCGGTATACGGGCGGGCGCGACATGCTCCTGCTGCGCAAGCTGCTGGGGAATCCGGGATTTCGCGAGCGGTTTCTCTCGCGCACGGCGGATCTGCTCAACACGACGCTTGCTCCATCGTCTGTCATTGCTCTGATCGACGACCTGGCCGCTGGGATCGAGCCGGACATCGTCTACGAGACGAGCCGCTGGGCGGTCTCGAGCAACTGGGCGGCCAACGTCGAGGAGTTGCGGGATTTTGCCCGGCGTCGGCCGGATTTCTTGCGGCAGCACATGGTTGAAAGCTTCGATCTGGCCGGTACGGCGACGCTGGCCTTCGAGCTGCCGACGGGTGGCGGCGGCTGCGTCGCCGTCGATGGCTTTCTGCTGGACGCTCTGCCCTGGCAGGGGGTTTACTTCCAGGGCATACCGGTTCAGATCGTGGCCGTGCCCGCGCCCGGCTTTCGCTTTGCGGGTTGGGAGGACGCCGATCTCCCGCAGACGGCGTCGATCGCGTGGACGGTGGGGGGCCCGCGGACCTTCGCGCCGCGCTTCGAGCGCGCCGCCGCCGCCGCGCCTCAGCCGGGTGACGTGATATTTGTCGGTCATAGTATGGGCGAGGGCAGCCACTTGGAGGACGGTTGGTTCGAGCTGCGGGTGACGCGGCCCGGCGGCGTCGATCTGCGCGGCTGGCGCGTGACGGACAACGACACCAAGACGGCGACCGACGAGGGATCGCTGGTCTTTGGCGACGCCCCGTCGCTCGCCAGCGTGCCCCGCGGCACGACCGTTCGCGTCGTCGTCAGGCATGCCGGCGGCGAGCCGCTTCCACCGGATGCCCTGGATGCCTGGGATCGGCAGATGGTGCTGTACGTTGGCAATGGGAATTTGGACGCGAGCGTCGATCCCGGGTTCAACCTGGGGCCCGTGGATAACCTGGCGCTCCTGGCTCCCGGTTTCACGGATGGTTTCGACGATGATGTGGGCATTGCTTTCGTTTCGAATAGCCTTGCTATCACACCCGCGTCCTTTGGCGTCTTGACCGACGGCGTGGTACTTGATGTTGACTAGGAGGTGTTATGGATAACGTACTTGATCTCACGGCTCCTGCTCCATTGTCGCTGACGACGTTGGCGACCAACCTGTTGTTGTGCATCGTTCTTTCCAGTGCGGTGGCCTGGTTCTACACGCGATACGGCCGGTCGCTATCGAACCGCGCCAAGTTCGCGCGCACGTTGCCGGTGCTGGCGCTGACGACGGTGCTGATCATCTCGGTGGTCAAGTCGTCTCTGGCCCTGTCGTTGGGTCTGGTCGGCGCGCTCTCGATTGTGCGCTTCCGCACTGCCATCAAGGAGCCGGAGGAACTGCTCTACCTCTTTATGGCCATCACGATCGGGCTGGGATTGGGGGCTGACCAGCGCCTGCCCACCATCCTGGCCATCGTCGTGATCCTGGGGTATCTCTTCGCCCGGACGCTGCTTTCGCCTCGTCCTGCGAAGAACAACCTGTACCTG
>JAFGED010000289.1 GCA_016931785.1 Anaerolineae bacterium | reverse complement strand
TGCCCTTGCTCGACGAATGCTAAAGCGTGTGTTGTGCCTATTTCGCTGGAAGCCGATTGCCCGCCGCCCCAGGGGGCAAATGCACCCGCCAATCGCCGAGCAACTTGCTTCTTGCTGTGCGTATGGTATAGTAGTGTTGGGCTGTTTGGAGCCTCTGATCTAACAGGCACTATATGAGGAGATGGCTATGACTCAACACCGGGCAAAAAAGAAACTGAATGCCAAGGACCTGCTTTTCCCGCTGCTGATTGGGACTCTAGGGGTTGTCGGCGCGGTAGTGGCATTTCTTGCGGTGCCAGGTTTCTTGGAGGTTGAGGCAGTACTGCTGCTCGTGATGGCGGTCGCGGCCGCTGTAGGTTATAACCGGCGCACCATCCGCGGCTTGGTGACGGTTCCGTTTTTGTACGCTGCCACTGGCGTCGCGGCAATCTTGTATGAAGTTACGGCTCCCTACATCGGCGCTCCTTTCGGCGATTTCCGCGAGATAGAGCCCCCCAGGGATATCAAGGCGCTCTCGTTTTTTGTGCTGATGTTGGTCATGTGGATCGCGCTGGAAGGCGTCTCTCGTGCCCTTTTCAAGGACATGAGTTTGCCCAAGATAGGTATGCTTGATAACCTGGGCGGGGTGCTGGTTCACCTCTTGTTAGGCCTTTTGATCGCCGCGCTTATCTTTAACGCCATCGGCTATAGCCAGCAGTGGCGAGGCGGTGTCTCCGAGGCTAAACTTGCGCCCTTGTTCTTGCGCACGATTGACACCTGGTACCAGCTCCAGTCGATCTGGTTTGGCAGAACACCCAGGCTTTATACTGGCGCTTTGGCGTTGGCCGAGAAATTGGGCGAGTGAATTCCAAGCATCTTCTCACCCTCGAGTTTCCAAAGGTTTTGGCTCGCCTGGCGACCTATGCCAGTTTTTCCGCTGGAGAGGAGAAGGCACGCACGCTCGTCCCGGCGATGGACTTGCGAGAGGTCCGTTGGCGACTGGAGACGACGAGCGAGGCGCGCGCGCTGCTGGATGCCAAGCCCGATACTACGCTAGGGGGCGCGCACGACGTTCGCCCGCAGGTGGCGGCGGCGCAGCGCTCAGCGGTGTTGCCGCCAGCGGAGTTATTGGACGTGCGCGATACACTCGTCGCCGCGCAGGGCCTTCAGCGCACCTTTGCACGGTTGAAGGATCAGTTTCCCCTCCTGTCCGTCGTCGCCGCTCGCATCCAGCCCTGTCCCGAGATCACCGGCGAGATCGACCGCTGTCTCGATCAGCGTGGAAACGTGCGCGACGACGCCTCCCCGGAGTTGGCTCGCATCCGCCGTGAGGCGCGCATCGCACACGACCGGCTGCAGGACAAGCTCCAGGGTATCATCGGCTCGCCCCAGAATGCGCCATTTTTGCAGGAGGCGCTCATCACGCAGCGGGACGGGCGCTATGTCATCCCTCTCAAGACTGATTTCAAGGGGCGTATCCGGGGCATCGTTCACGATGTGTCGGCCTCCGGCGCCACCGTCTTTGTCGAGCCGCTGTCCGTCGTTGAGTTGAACAACACCTGGCGAGAGCTGCAGCTCGCAGAGGAGCAGGAGATACACCGCATCCTGGCCGGTCTATCTGCCCTCGTCGCCGGCTGCGCCGACGAGATCGTGCAGAACGTGGAGACGCTGGCCGACTTGGACCTGGCCTTTGCCAAGGCAAAGTATGCTGATGCCATTGATGCCGCTGCGCCCGATCTGGTTTCTATTCGCGAGAGCTCGACCGTGCGCCTTTTTGGCGCGCGACATCCCTTGCTTGATCCGGAGACGGTCGTGCCCATCGACGTCGTGCCAGACGGCGAGGCTTCGGCGCGAGCTTCGGGTGAGCATCAGCCGAAGCCCTCAGCCGAGCCGACACACGTGGTTGTCATAACCGGCCCAAACACCGGCGGTAAGACGGTTAGTTTAAAGACGGTGGGCTTGTTGACGCTGATGGCTCAGGCAGGGCTCCACATACCGGCCGAGCCTGGCTCGACCCTCTCGCCCTTCGAGGCGGTGTACGCCGACATCGGCGACGAACAGTCGATCGAACAGAGTCTTTCGACGTTCTCTTCCCATCTGACCAACATTCTCTCGTTCATCGACGAGGTCGATGGGCATAGCTTGGTGTTGCTGGACGAGCTGGGCGCAGGCACCGATCCCGCTGAGGGGGCCGCGCTGGCCCGCGCACTGCTCGATCACTTCCGCGAGCGGGGGGCGATGACCTTTGTGGCTACCCATTACCCTGAGCTCAAAGCCTACGCTCAGCTCACCCCTGGCGTGTGCAACGCCTCCGTCGAGTTTGACGCTGAAACACTGAGCCCGACCTACAAGCTGAGCATCGGTCTGCCGGGGCGTTCCAACGCCTTTGCTATCGCTCAGCGGCTGGGATTGCCGCACGATCTGGTCGAGACGGCGCGCAAGTTGGTCTCACCCGACGATCTGCACACCGAGGACATGCTGGCCGATATTCACCGCTTGCGCCTTCAGGAGGCACAGGCGCGGGATGCGGCCAACGTCGCCCGCTCCGAGGCCGACCGGCTAGCGCGCCAACTGCGCGACCGGTTGGACGCGATTGAGGAGGAGCGCCAGGAGGTTTTGGCTCAGGCCAGGGGTGAGGCTGCAACGGAATTGGAGGCGCTGCGGAGCGAGATACGCGCCTTGAAACGCCGCCTGCAGGCCGCCGCCGCGCCGGTGGGGGCCGTGTCTGCAATTGAGCGGGAAGCGGAGGCCCTGGAGGAGGTGCTTTCCGAGCCGGAGGAGCTGGCGCCTCTTCCCGTTCCCGATATAGGGGGGCGTCCCGTCCGCGCCGGTGACGCCGTCTGGGTGCGCCCGCTTAACGCGAAAGGGCGTATCATCGGGATCGACGGTGAGGAGGCGGAGGTGCAGGTAGGACCGGCCCGCACGCGCGTCAGTCGGACTGATCTCGAGTTGATCGCGGTGCCGCCTTTAGAGCCCGCCTCGCAGGGTTATCGTGCCCCTGCCGGTCACTCACCCGGCGAGCAGATCGAGGTGCGCGGCTGTACCATCGAGGACGCGCTTGAGCAGGTGGACCGCCACCTGGACGCGGCGTCCCTGGCAGGGTTGCCGTGGGTGCGCGTCGTCCATGGCAAGGGCACCGGCGCGCTGAGGCGGGCCGTGCGCGAGTTTCTTTCAGATCACCCCTTGGTCAGCTCTTACGAGCCCGGCGCGCGCAACGAGGGCGGCGAGGGCGTCACCATCGCCAAGCTGGTGCAGTGAGGAGGTTGGTTGTGATGGCTATTCATCTTGATGTCTGGCTGTACGGCCCTGTGGCCCAGTATGCCGGCGAGGCGTCCCAGGGCAGCTACGCTCAACTGGACGTGGAGATGCCCGAGGGATGTACTCTGGGCGAATTGGTGGATCGCTTGGAGATCCCCGCCGAAGAACGTGGGATCACGTTCGTCAACGGCAGCCTCGCAGCACTGCCGGGCCTGGATGTCGACCTGAGCACGGTGCTGCACGATGGCGATCGCGTGGGCATCTCGCATAACAAAAGTATGTGGCCGTTCCAGTATCGCTTTGGCGCTCAGTTGACTCCCGAGCTTGAGGAATCGTTCCGCCGGCGGGAAGATCGGGGCATACACCACGCGTACACAAAGTCGGATGAGAAGTCTTGACAAGCGTGTGCATTGGGCGTATCATATAGACGTGAAAACTGCATAAACCCCTCCGACTCACCTTAATTCCCCCTGGGATGGTTGAGCGTTAAGGTGTAGGGAGCAATCCCTGCGCCCGCCGTGTTGGCAAAGGAGGCGCTTCTCGGCCAGTTTTACTGAGCCAGAGGTGCCTCCTTTTATGTTGCGTGTTTCATTCGAGTCTGGCTGCACATAATATGAGGGAGGAAAAAATGTCCAAAATTTTGCGTGTCAATATGGCCAGCCGCACCGCGGTCTATGAGGACGTACCGGAAAAGTACAAACTCCTCGGCGGGCGCGGTCTCACGTCCACCATGATCTACGATGAGGTGGACCCCACTTGCCATCCCCTGGGGCCGAACAACAAGCTCGTCTTTGCCCCCGGGATGGTCACCGGCACCGTCGCGCCCACCTCGGGCCGGGTTTCGGTGGGTGGCAAATCCCCGCTCACCGGGGGCATCAAGGAGGCCAACGCCGGCTCTATCTGGCCGCAGTTGGTGGCCCGGCTGGGGATCAAGGCCATCGTCGTGGAGGGCAGTCCTGAGGACGCCGGGTGGTGGGGGCTGCACGTCACCAAGGACGGCGCCGAGTTCTTTCCCGCCGGCGACTATGTGGGCAAGAGCCTCCACGAGGTCTTTCCCGGCCTCTTTGAGCGCTTTGGCAAGAAAGTGGGCATCGCTGCCATCGGCGCTGCCGGCGAGCACAGGATGGGCATGGCGGGCATTTGCTTCAACGATATCGACAACCGGGCCAGCCGCTATGCCGGCCGCGGCGGCCTGGGCGCGGTGATGGGCAGCAAGGGCCTCAAGTTCATCGTCGTGGATGGCGCGGGTGCACCAGGCGTGGAGATTGCGAACAAGGAGCTTTTCGATCAGGGACGCAAGAAGTTGGCCGATGCGCTGCGCAGCCACGCGATTACCAAGCCTGGCGGCGCCCTCAACTCTTACGGCACAGCCGTGCTGGTCAACATCATCAACGAGGCCGGTGGTCTTCCCACCCGCAATTTCCGCGAGGGGCGGTTCGAGGACGCGGCCAAGATCTCGGGCGAGGCGATGTCCGAGTTCTGCAAGACGCGGGGTGGCGTGGGCACGATGGGCCATCCCTGCCATCCCGGCTGCATCATCCAGTGCTCCAACGTCATTCCCAACCCCGATGGCACCGAGCTGGCTTCTTGCATCGAGTACGAGACCACATGGGCGTTGGGGGCCAACTGCGGCATCGGCGACCTGGATGTAGTGGGCAAGCTGACCAAGATGTGCAACGACATCGGACTCGATACCATCGAGGCCGGCGACGTCATCGGTGTGGCCATGGAGGCCGGCTTGGCCGCGTTCGGCGACGGCGGTGCAGCCATTGGG
>JAFGED010000288.1 GCA_016931785.1 Anaerolineae bacterium | reverse complement strand
TGACAAGCTTTTACGGGTCTCAACTGGCAAGGATGTCTACATGATTATGCCGCTTGAGCTTGGGCGAGGGAAGTTATTCGTTAACAAGCGCTAAGAATCCATCACAGGATTTTTCAGACGATTACAAATTAGGAGGCAAGAAATGACACCGGCAAATGAAGAAAGATTAAAGATCCTACAGATGTTGGAAGATGGCAAGATCGGCGCCGACGAGGCGTCGGCCCTGCTGCGCGCCCTGGAAGGGGGAGGAGGGCAGCATCCCTTCAACCCCGCCTTGGTGGGCGCGGACGGCCGCTACTTCCACGTCCATGTGACCGACCTGGAAACGGGCGCCGACAAGGTCAACGTCACCATCCCGATGGGATTGGTCAAAGTGGGCCTGCGCATGGCGGAGCGGTTCGCCCCCGAGTTCCAGGACATGGATATGACGGAGCTGGAGGGGCTGATCACCAGCGGGATCACCGGCAAGCTCGTGGAGGTGACCGACACTGGCGATGGCGAGCGGGTCGAAATCTATGTAGAATAAACTCACGCAACTAAAGATGCAAAGCGCCCATCGTCTCTCGAGGTAGAGGCGGTGGGCGCTTCACTGTCCGGTGTTTTGCGGCGCGAAAACGTTGCGCGGGATAGTGTTCTTCCGTGTCGCCGACCACAGGTCGGGCTTCCGCGTCCTATTCAACGTCTGGAATAGGGTGCGGACACGACTTGTTGCGGCATCCCTACGTCAAAAGCAGTTGCGCTGTTCGGTCCAGTATGCTACAATCTACCCGGAATCAATGATTCCCCTATCCAGTCTGAAGAAGGAGGTTCATCATGCCAGAGATGTTGGGTGTAGGTGGCTGCATACTGGGCGCGATCGTCCTGGTGATCGGCGGGCTGCTTCTCAGGTCGATCAGGCTGCTGTACGAGTACGAGCGCGGCGTGGTCTTTACGTGGGGCAAGTACTCGGGCACGCGCGGCCCTGGCCTGACGATCGTCGTCCCCATCATGCAGTCGATGCGCAAGGTGGACATGCGCATCAAGACGGCCGAGATCCCGCGCCAGGAGGTGATGACCAAGGACAACATTCCCATGCTCGTCAACGCCGTGGTCTATTTCAAGGTCGTCAGCCCTGAAGACGTGATCAACAAGATCGAGAACCACGTGTACGCCATCCGCCAGTACACGCAGGCGGCGCTGCGCGACGTGATCGGCAACGGCGAGATGGACTTTGTGCTCACCGAGCGGGAGCAGATCGCCGAGAGCATCAAAAAGATCGTGGACGCCGAGACGAGCGGCTGGGGCGTAGACGTCGAATCGATCAAGATCCAGGAGGTCGAGCTGCCAGCCGAGATGAAGCGCGCCATGGCCAAGCAGGCAGAGGCGGAGCGGGAACGCCGCGCCATGATCATCGCCTCGAGCGGCGAGCTTTCCGCCTCGGAGAACCTGCGCAAGGCGGCAGAAAACCTGTCCAAGAGCGAGGGCGCGCTGCACCTGCGCACGCTGCAGACGATCCGCGACATCGCCGCCGATCCTTCCGAAAAGATCGTCCTCTTCGTGCCCTCCAATCTCGGCAGCCTGCTCGGCTCCTTCGTCGAGGGGAAGAAATAGGTGCCCGACCAGATACTTGACTACAAGACCCGCTACCTGCAGATCGCCTTCAACTACGACCTGGGGCTGGTGACGCGCGTCCTGCCGAGCATCGCCAGGAGTGAGCGCATCCTGATCGAGGCCGGGACGCCCTTCATCAAGCGCGAGGGATTGAACGGCATTCGCACGATCCGCAGCCTGTGGCACGGCCACGTGGTCGCCGACCTGAAGACGTCGGACGGCGCTCTCGGCGAGGTGGACATGGTGCGCGGCGCCGGCGCGACGGCGGCGACCGTCCTGGGCAGCTCGCCCACCGAGGCGCTCGATCTCTTCGTCGCCCACTGCGCCGAGCTACAGATGGCCTCGATGATCGACATGCTGGGCGTGGCCGACCCGCTCAGGGTGCTGATGCGGCTGAAGCGGCCGCCGGACGTGGTGGTGCTGCACCGCGGCCGCGATGAGGAGAACACGCGCGGCAAGGTGATCCAGTACCGGCACGTCAACCGCGTGCGCTCCAAGTTCGGCGCGCTGATCTCGGCCGCCGGAGGCGTCGATCTCAAGGAGGCGCGCAGCGCCATCTTTAACGGGGCCAGCATCGTCGTGGTCAACCTGGTAGAGCCGGGCGACCCCTGGGGAGGCATCCGCACCGATAGCGACGTGGCCCAGGTCGCGCGCCACTTCCTGGAAACGATCGAGTAGGATGGCGCCGTTCGATCCGCGCCCGTACCCGCTGGTCAACCGTATCCAGCCCTATGCCTGGGGGGCCCGGGGAGAGGATGCCTTCATCCCGCGCCTGCTGGGGATAGCGGCAGAGGCGGACGCGCCCTACGCCGAGCCGTGGATGGGGGCGCATCCCAGCGCGCCCTCGCAGGCCGTCGCCGACGGCACGCCGGTCTCGCTGCGCCAACTGATCGCCCGGCGCCCGCGCGAGATCCTGGGCGAGGCGGTCGCCGAGAGGTTCTCGGGCGAGCTGCCCTTCCTGTTCAAGGTGCTCTCGACCGCCGAGGCGCTCTCCATCCAGGCCCATCCCACCAAGGAGCAGGCCCGGCTCCTGCACGCGCGCGACCCCGAGCACTATCCCGACGATAACCACAAGCCCGAGCTGGCCGTGGCCCTCGATTCGCTGACCGCCCTGGTGGGATTCAAGCCTTTCCCCGGCATCCTGGAAACCCTGGAGCGATACCCGGAGATGGCTGGCTTTATCGGCGCGGAGGTCGTCGCCAGTGCAAGAGACGCGCGGGGAGCCTCCCTTCAGGAGCGGAGCGCGCGCCTGCGCGCGTTGTACGCGACGCTCGTCGAGCGCTCGGTGGCCCACGCGGACGAGCTCGTCTCGGCCACCGGGCGGTTGGCCGAGAGGCTGGACGCACGCACCGCGAGAGAAGAAGAACGGCTGTTCCTCGATATGCGCCGAAAGTACTCGGGCGCGGACGCAGGGTTATTCACGATTTTCCTGCTGAACCTGCTGCACTTGAAAGCGGGGCAGGGCATCTTCACCAAGGCCGGCATCCCCCACGCCTACCTCAAGGGCAACATCGTCGAGTGCATGGCCAACTCGGATAACGTCGTCCGCGCCGGATTGACGCCCAAGTTCAAGGACATCGAGACGCTGGTCGACATCCTGACCTACGAGATGGCGCCGCCGGCCATCATCGAGGGCGACGCGGACGCCGCCGAGGTCGTCTATCGGACCCCGGCGGACGAGTTCCAGGTCAGCCGCCTGAGGATGCAGCCGGGGCAAGAGCGGGCGGAATCGACCGGCGGCGGGCCGCAGATTCTGCTCGTCACCGCGGGCGAGGCTATCATCAGTTGGGAAGAAGGAAACGCAGCCTTCCGGCGCGGGCAGTCGGTTCTGCTCCCGGCCTTTCTAAGCGGGTTCGAATTGAAGGCGACAACCTCCTCGGAGATCTTCAGGGTGCAAGTCCCCCTATGACCTTTGCCGCCGAGACCCTCACCGAGCTGGTGCTCGCCCACCTGGACGCAGACCCGCGATCGCTGCGCTTTGCGCCGGTGAGCACCGGCAAGCACAACACCTCCTTCTGGGTCGATAGCGACCGCGGCCGGTTCGTGCTGCGCATCGCCCCTCCCGACGACGCCGGGTTCCTGTTCTACGAGCGGCTGATGATGCACCAGGAGCCGGACCTGCACGCGCTCATCCGCGCCCGCACGCGTATCCCCGTGGCCGAGGTGGTCGGCTACGACTTTGGCCGGACGCGCATCGAGCGGGACTATCTGCTGATGAGCGCCCTGCCGGGCACGCCCCTCAGCGACGTGCCGGGGCTCACCCGCGCGCAGTTCGACCGCGCGCTGGAGCAGGTGGGGCAGTACCTGCGCCAGCTGCACGCCCTCACGGCCGGCGAGCACCTGGAGAGCCAGGGCTATGGCTACCTGGGCGCGCACAGGCCGATGGAGCCGCAGCCCACGTGGGCCGCCGCCTTCCGCGTGATGTGGGACAAGCTCCTGGACGACGTGGTCGCCTGCGGCAGCTACACCACAGAGGAGGCCCGGGTGCTGCGCGACCTGCTAGAGCTGCACATCGCGCATTTCGAGCGGCCCGTCGGCGCGCGCCTGCTGCACATGGACGTGTGGAGCCAAAACATCCTGGTCGATGGGGCGGGCAACGTGAGCGGGCTGGTCGATTTCGACCGGGCGCTGTGGGGCGACGTGGAGATCGAGTTTGCGGTGCTCGATTACTGCGGCATCAGCGAGCCGCCGTTCTGGGAGGGGTACGGGGCCGAGCGGGATACGTCCCCCTCGGCGATGATCCGCCGCCAGTTCTACCTGCTGTACGAGGTGCAAAAGTACATGCCCATCCGCGTGTGGAGGCGCAACAACCCCGCTGACGCTGCCAGGTACAAGCAGCAGAGCCTCGCCCTGGCGGCGCAGCTTCTGCCAGGGCGTTAGTGACGTAGGACACGCTTTGTCAAGCCCCAAATTGGGCCGTGGCCCGACGATAGGCGTGAGGCAATAGCAGGGCGAATCACTGCTTTTTCGCTCTGCCACCTCATACAGATTGGTGTCTACGTGACCAGCCACACGCTTCTCAATCCTGATATACCTACGCCTGACGGCGTGGTTGATGACGTTGGTAACGCTGCTTCAAATGGTAGCTCTCGTCGTACGGCTGGCGAGTCTGCCATAGCTTCCAGATGATGGCCAGCCAGCGATTGGCCAGGCAGCGAATCGCGTGGGAGCCGGAGATGCCGCGTTGAAGGAGTTGGGCGTGATAGGCGATAGCCCAAGACGATTCGCGCAAGGTCTCCAGGGCAAACAAGGTGACGATCCAACGGAATTCTTTGTCACAAGCAGTGCGAAAGCAGATGTACTTGCGCTTGCCGCTTCTCTTGGTCACGGGGCAAGTACCGGCCAGGGCCTGCACTGCGGCCGGAGAGGGGAAGCGGTCACGATCCTCACCGAACTTGACCAACAGGGCCGGGGCCAGCAGGTCGCCCGCGCCGGGCAAGGAACCGAAAATGGCGCGGTCAGGGTGTTGGCCGAACAATTCCCGCAGTTCCCGCTGCAGCAGTTGGCGATGCTGAACCAAGGCCAGCAAGGTCTGGGCCAAGAACTGGATCTGGTCGGCATAGGCCAGGCTGATGGCTGGGCTGGGTGTGGGCATCGGAGTCTGGAGATGAGCGTAGAGCTTGAGAATGCGTTGAGGGTGCGTATAGCCGTATTCAGCACAAAAAGCCTTCAGATCGCCGAGTGTGAGAGCTTGAACGGCCTGGTAGGTAGGGTAGCGAATGAGGAAATGGAGGCCGATCTCGGTCGTGAGCTTGCTGAACAGGTCAATCGGTTGGGGATTGACTCGTAGCAGGACGGCCTGCAAGCGATTGGTGTCTCGAACGATGGCCTGGTTCAGTGTCTTGAGCAAACGCACCTTGGCTCGCATACGTTCCACCAGCTCGCCGTGTGGTCGCCAGGGAGTAAAGCGTGCCCGATCAGTGCGTAGCAGGTCGGCCAGTAGGAAGGCGGCGCTCTGGTCTGTGTAAGCCCCGCTGTTGCCATACCGCTTTTGAGTGACCTTGGTCACGCTGGGGGCAATCACGAACACGGAGTAGCCGCGAGCCAGATAGTAGTCCACGATCAAGTTGTGGGCCGTTTCGATCCCGACCCAGCAGTCTTGGGGAGGGTGGCCCATCTTCCCCCGTTCAGCGCAGATACGGGCAAAACCGGTTGCGCTTTGGGGTACGTCAAAGCTGGCCAACGCACCTCCGGTTTGGGGGTTCATGAAACATATGGTATGATAGTCTGTGCTCCAATCGTCACCGATCAACAGTTTGGGTTCCATTTGACATCTCCTTTTGTTCAGGGTACCCATCTGCCGGACGCGGGCGACTGTGTTCCTTTTAGGGCACTCTCGGTGCGGCACGCTTTTGACAGTGCAACCCGGTACACTTGGGGGGACGGTCCTACGGTGGCGCTCGCAGCGCGGGTTGGGTCTGGTCCTCTGACCCCAAGCGAGTGGCCGATGAGGTAGACGAAGTGTGATGGCTGGTCACTACTCGTAGTCTACCCCATCGGTTCACTTTATTCAAGTATACCTAAAAGGTCGGGTTGAGGCGGAAATCTCCCGCGCCCAAAGACCTGGCGGGTTTTGGAAACCCGCCAGGTCTCACGACGTACCTGCGCAGCGCGTTGCTTACCTCGTGATGAATGAGTGTCGGAGCCACGATCAGGAATTCGGCCTCGTGCCACGCTTTCCACAGCTCGGCGACGGGCGACGTGTACTCGCCACTCAGCAGCAGGCGAATGACCAGGCTGGCGTCAACGCAGATCGTCGAATTGGGCATCTCGCTCCTCCCGAACCTGGCTTACGATGTCCTCCGGCGGTGTGAGCGGTTGATCTCCACGCCGGGCCTTGATCCGGCTCCCCACCTGGATGACCTGGGCCAGCGCCTCTTGCCAATCCATCTGTTGCTGCGCCGCCTTCATCTTTTCATACGCATCCACGGAAACGATGACCACCTGCGGGCGACCGGCCCGTTCCACGACGACCGGTTCCCCCCTCCGTCGCCTGGCGCATGACCTCGCCAAAGTGAATGCGCGCATCGGTTGCTGTCACTTTGTGTTCCATCGTTTTCACCTCAATTGATTAATCAATTGGGTGCGTTTCAAATGAGTTGTAAGGATGGGGGGAGCGGGCGGCTTCGCCGCCCGCTCCCCCCGTTCTCTAGCTGAGATGA
>JAFGED010000004.1 GCA_016931785.1 Anaerolineae bacterium | reverse complement strand
TCTATCCTGATCTCTATCCGCAAAACCTTTCCATCCCGTAAAAAAACTCTGTTATAGCGCTCGCTCCTGGCCTGCCAACTGAACTGGCCAAGCTGTATCTCTCTCTCCTCTGTCAATTCGTATTCGAGGGTGCCTTCCTTGACAAAGGGATTGTCCTGCAGCTGAGCACGAACTTCATCCTCGCCAGACACGTCCGGTATGATGTTATGCCAGCAGGGAGCTCTACACGGATCGTCGGTCAACAGGCTGGTATCCAGCTCAGGAGGGGACGGGGTGCTAGTCAGGGATGGGAGATCGGTTGGCGGACTGATATCAGTTTCAGGCTTGCACGAACAGCCAGTCTCAATAATCAACACCAGCAAAAGACAACCAACTGCCAAGGGGGTGGCTAGATTCTCCCAAGATAGCACTTTCATGTCAGTATCGACCTCCATAACTATCTACTTCGACTGGGTAGGATGTGTTGGACATGCTCCCAAATAACTCATGTGCACCATAAGGGAGACATACTGCTGATGTCTGGGCCCTAATGTACGCCCTTCATCAATCTGGCTCTTGTATACCCAGCACGCGACTAGCTCCGCCCATTTTTCATTATCCCCCCTATCCTCCCCGTACTCTGTTGGCGATTTCTCGCGAGCGGTATACCACCCGATATTGTTGGAGGGCTCACGGTCCTGATTATGATCCCACGCATGGCCAAGTTCGTGCACGATGGTCCCTTTGGTTCCTTCATAGTCGAAGCTCGTCGAACCATATGGATCGAATGTCCCGTTATATAGTGTGATAGTGTTGCCATACGTACGTGCTGGCCTCTCCCTCTTGCCATCGGGAGTAATGGCCCAACTTCGCTCTCTGCGGATCGTGACCGGGCCTACAACCTTGCGGAAGTTATCCCAGTCTTTCAAATCATTGTCTAGTTCTTCACTGATTTTGGCAGCGAGATCCTTGACACTCTGGAGAACCAGATTCAACTCCCCAAGTAACCAACTGCCCTCGTTCCAGGTTTCACCATCCCATCCCCAATCTACATCAATTGTAACTCCGTAGTAACTTAACTCCTCAATGATATTCGCAGCCTCGCGCCTCTCGTGAGGATCATCTGATATGTGCCCTGTTGGATCAATATACTTTAGCGGGTTTCCGAGGACGTACGCGTATCGATTCAGGCTTTGCGAATTTGCGGGATTGGGTACAATAGTATCGGCGCTCAGCCAACGGCCGAGTCTGGGGTCATAGTCACGAGCCCCCATCGAGTAAGTGTCAAGATAACCGTTTTTACGCTGCCCCGTGTACCCATAGTCAGTTTGTAAGGTACCTACGGTCCCTCCGGGACCGGCCTCGTAGCGAGTCTCCCCGTAGGAGTAGTATAGCACCCCGCCTGTGGTTGTCCATTCGCGTCGGCGGCCAGGCTGGTAGAGCACAGGCCTGTCCTGAGCAAAACGAAGGATGGTCGGCGTCTCCTGGGCGCACAACGCCTCGGTAAAAAAGAAAAGGTGGAGATTGCTCAATCTCCACCGATACCCCCAAAGGGATTCGAACCCTTGTCGCGGGCTTGAAAGGCCCGTGTCCTAGACCAGACTAGACGATGGGGGCGTCCGCGCGCGGCGTATTGTAACACAAACGACCTGTTGTGCAAGTGGTTCAATAATCGCGCGAGAGCAAGTGGCGGTTGCCGATGCGCACGGTTTGCAGCCCCGCCGCGCGGGCGGCGGCCTCGGCTTCCTCAGCGTGGCGCACCGAGGTGCGCGGCAGGTCGGGGAAGAGGAACTGGGGAGCAAAGCCGAGCAGCACGTAGGGGATCGCCGGGTTGACGCCGGCGATGAAGCGCGCGATGCGCCCCACCTCCTCGGCATCCACGTAGCCCGGCACCAGCAGCGTGCTGGCGACGACAAGGGATGATTCGGGTCGCTCATCGAACCGCGCGCCCGCGCGAGCAAAATTCTCCAGCGTGCGAGCGTTGGTGGCTCCGGTGAGGGCGCGGTGCAGCGCGTCGTCGTAGGCCTTGAGGTCGAACTTGACGCAGCCGCTGGTAGCCAGTGAAAGGTCGAGAGCGCGGTCCATCAGGCGGGGATGGGCCGTGCCGTTGGTCTCCCAGCAGACGACGACGCCCCGCCTGGCCAGTTGCTTGCTGGCAGCCAGGGCTTGGGCCATCTGCGCTGCCGGGTCGCCGCCAAAATAGCACACGCAGTAAGTGTGCTCATTCGCGGCGTTGGCCAGCTCGCCGGCCGAGAGCGTGTCGGAGCAAGCAGGATCGGCTTCACGGAAATGCCAGTTCTGGCAGAAGAGGCAATCCACCGTGCAGGCAGCGTAGAAGACGGCCAGGTTGTGCAACCCAGGCTGCGTGTGGCCTGCGCACGCTGCGCGTGCGGAACAAAACGGATCGGCGACGCAGTTGGTGGGCAGCGGGTCGCGGTACCAGCGGAGCAAGCCGCGCTCGGGCGTACCCGCCAGGTGGCGCAACCTGCCTTCGCGCACGTGGCGCAAGCCGCAGTAGCCGCGCTCCCCCTCGCCGATGACGCAATCCTGCACACACAGCCCACAGCGGCGGCCGCCCTCGGCCCGCGGCGCGCGCTCCGGCAGGTCGAAGAGGCATCGGGCAGCGGCGTGAGCCTCGTCCGCCACGGCCAGCGCCTCCTGGGGGCGAACACGGATGCAGCTTATGCACACCCCAAGCTGCGCGGCGACGAGGTGCGAACGCGCGCCGCACACCTTACACGCTTGTTCAGGTAAGGGTTCAGTTACCCGAGAGTATCCCATCCGGCGCGCTCACTCCGCATCGCCGCGCACGGCTGCAATACGGTCTTGGATGGCGCGATACTGATCGAGCATCTCCGGCTGCTCCAGCAGCTCGGCGAACTGGGAGAGCCAATCCTCCAGGTAATCCAGGTCCAGCCGGCCATGCTGCTCGATCAGAACGCCTTCGACATCCAACCAGTCCTTGGGTCGACCAGCGGCAGCCTTCTGAACCACAAGATCTTCGGGGGCGCATATCCACACCCGCAAATCGCCAATTGTCCGTTGCGAGGCGCGCGTAACGATCTGCTCCTCGTAACCAGGCAGGGTGAGAAGAAAATCCACGACGACACCCTCGATATTCACCGCGACGACAAGAGGGTTTCTCGGCAGGTGCGGGCGCCCTGGATCGGGAAATGCCGCGCGGATGGCGTCACGCACGGCGGCGTAATCCAGATCGGGGACAAGCACCTTCAGGTCAACATCATGCGTGAAGCGCGGCTCGCCCCAGACCTGGTTGGCGATTCCTCCTATGACGGCATAGCGATAGCCGCGCGCTTCCAGGAATTCGACTGCTCGCCGAAGCGCGGCCTCAAGTTGATCGCTCACGGCTCAGCCTTTTCTCCTCGAAACGCCTGAGGCGGTCATAGTACACCTGGAGCGTCTCTACTTCCTGGCGCTGTGCATACTCGCTTGGCGTCGGTCTAATCCGCTTGCCAAACGCAAAAAGATCGAGAAAGATGCGCCACTTCTCCTCCAGCGTCCGCTCGCCAGCGTGCCGCACGCGGTCGGCGAACTCGGCCTCGTTCCAGGCGCGGTAATGGGCCAGCGCCTCGCGCAGAAGCTCCTTGTCCTCGGTCATTTCCTTCCCCCCTGTCACCCAAGATTGTAACATCGGTCGGTAGAACGGTCAAACCGTTGTAGCAATCGGGCGCGTTTCAGTTTTGTAGTGAGGTGCATTCCACAGCAGTTGATCGTCAGATTTTGCTGGTCATCATCCATCCGGGCGTTGAAACGCGCCTTCGCGCGATCAATACCGAGGTTTTGCTTAACTACTTCCGCCAGAGAACTGAAATACACCTGTAGCAATCTCCGCCATTTGTGGTAAAATCGCCCCAGCACTAAACCCTCATTTGGGAGGGCCTATGTCCCGCAAACAAAAAATCACCCTGAGCATCATCGCCGCCTGCATCCTCGCGACCGTGTGCTGTTGCTGCCTGCTGGCGGGCGGTGGAAGCGGCGGCTGGGCGCTCTACACCTTTGTCCAGGAACAGGCCGGCTTCCTCTTTCCGGAGAGTGTCCCTCCCGCCGTACCCGAACTCTACGCGCCATCGGTCGCCTCCGACCAGGAGACCCTGGACGCCCTCGTGTCAGCAGAAATTCCCGTCCGCGACCTGCGCGAGCTGGGCGTGCGGCTCAAGGGGCTGGAGGATGTGCCCCTCATCGTGCGCGAGACGCCCTTGCCGCTCAACGTGGGCGACCAGGAGACCTTCTTGGTGGCCGATAATCGCGATCCGGAGCACGTGGAGTACTTTGAAACCGAGGCCAAGCTGATGGTTATCTCCGACCACGCCTACTTCTGGGTGGAAGATGGTTTCGAGATCGACCTGCAAGATCTGCGGCACTCCGCCGAGGCGTTCGACGAGGCCTACGAGGTCAACCGCAGCATCTTTGGCGAGGAATGGTCGCCGGGGATCGATAGCGACCCCAGGGTGCACATCTTTAACGGCAAAGTGCCCGGTGTGGGAGGATACTTCTCCAGCGCCGACGAGTTCTCGCACCTGATCAACCCACGCTCCAACGAGCGCGAGATGTTTTACATCAACTTGAGCCAGATCACACCCGGCAACTCACTCTACGACAGCGTGCTGGCCCACGAGTTCCAGCACATGATCCACTGGAACGTCGACTCGAACGAGCCGAGCTGGATCAACGAGGGATGCTCCGACCTGGCGATGGCTCTCAACGGCTATACTCCCACAGATGGAGGCCTGATGTTCGCCATGTTCGGCCCCGACACGCAGCTCAACACGTGGGATAACGACCCCGGCCGCTCGATCCTGCACTATGGCGCCAGCTATGCCTTCATGCACTATCTCTACTACCGGTTCGGCGCGGAGGCGGTGAGCGAGATCGTCGCCGACCCACACGACGGGGAAGCGGGCCTATCGAGCGAGCTGGCCGAGCACGGCTACACGTTCGACGATTTCTTCAAGGAATGGACGCTGGCAAACTATCTGGACGACGGCTCCATCCCCGAGGGACAATACGCCTCGCCCGGCGTGCTGCAGGCGATGAAGATCGACCGGACGCACAGCGGCACCTCGGCCAGGCGGGAGAGCGCCGTGCACCAGTACGGCGCTGACTACGTGGCGTTCGAGCCGGGAGAGGAAACCCGCACGCTGCACGTAGCCTTCGACGGCGCGAACCGCACACGCATTCTGCCCATCACTCCCCACAGCGGCGACTATTTCTGGTACAGCCACCGCGGCGATTCCAGCGACAGTACGCTCACGCGCCGCTTCGACCTCGGCGGGCTGAGTTCCGCCACCCTCACCTTCTGGACGTGGTACGATATCGAGCACGGCTGGGATTACGGCTACGTGGAGGTCAGCGCCGACGGCGGGCAGACGTGGACAATCCTCGATGGGCCGCGCACCACCGACTACAACCCGGCAGGCAACAGCTTCGGACCGGGCTACACCGGCGAATCGAAGAAGTGGGTGCAGGAGCGCGTCGACCTGAGCGACTGTGCGGGCAAAGAAATCCTGGTGCGCTTCGAATACATCACCGACGACGCCTACAACGCTCCCGGCTGGGCGCTGGACGACATCGCCATCGAGGAGCTGGGCGTGGAGGACGACGTGGAGGCCGGGGCGCAGGAGTGGGAGGCGCAGGGGTTCGTGCGTGTGACCAGCTTTATGCCGCAGCGGTTCTCGGTACAGTTCATCGTCTTTGACGCAGCCGGCTCGGTGGCCTTCCACGACCTGGCGCTGGATGCCGAGCAAATGGGAGAATGGGAGATCGCGGGCTTTGGAGGAAATGTGGGGCAGGTCGTGATGATCGTCAGCGGCCTGACGCCGGTGACCACCGAGTGGGCGTATTACGAGTACCAGGCGACGGTGGAGTAAAGCCTCTTCACGCTATCCGGCTCGCTCTTGTATCCGCAGCGCCAGGAACGTCAGCCACGGACGCTCATCACAAATCGATTATCGCGACGCCAAAAGGACCCACACTCACATCTATGCCGTTCTTTCTCGAATCGAACACTTTCGTCTGCTCTTCTTTGTCGCTGTTGTTGATCACAACGACCCTGTTGCTCGTGGGGTAATAGGCGCACTCTGTGTAGATGTTGCTGCAAGTCCAATAGCCGAAAGCGCTTTCGCGGCCCGCGGCCCAATAGAGCGCCCTGTGCAACAGGCGCGTGTTCTGCGGAGAGAACCTGTACCCAGAGAGGTACACTGCCCTCCCCTTCCCAAAACGATGCGTGCACATCCTCGGCGACCCGTCCCTCTCAAGCAGCACCTGTGTGTCGCCGCCCAGCACAAAAACGCCGTCGACATCCTCCCCAAAGTCGACCTCCCCCTCAACATCCTCCATGATAAAGTGTCGGGCGTCTGCTTCCCGGTGCCTGAACTTGTCCTTGGAGAGCGAGCGGCCGATCTCCCTATCGACACCCAAGACGTGGGATAACTGGAAATATCGACCGTTACGTTCGCAGGCGGAAGGCTCGCCAACGCCGATAAGACCCCCTCCCTGAGCGACCCACTCCGTCATCGACTCGAGCACCCTTTCATTCTTCCAATGCCGCCCGCCGCTCCACGCGCTGGGCGCCCGGCCACAGTTGACGATCACTCCAACATCGTCGCCAATGCCCGTCTCCAGTATGTCGTCGAAGCTGATGAACTCGACCTCGACAGGCAGCCCTGCGAGGGACTCGATCAGCTCGTTCAGCTCGAGGCCGTGGATCATGTGGCCGTTGCAGATCCAGGAGCGCAGTTTGCCCCAGGCGGTGAGCACGGCGACCGTGAACGGGGCGGCATACGGCTTGTCGCCCTTGCGGATTTCGCGCAGCGTCCTGAACTCCTTCCCCAGTTCCTCGACGTAATCCACAAAGTCGGGGAAATCCTGCACCAGATGCAGATAGCCGCCCAGCCCGATTCTATCGACGGGTTCTCGAAGCAGGCCCCGGCGCACGTTGACCCAAAACCTCTTGCAATCCAGGGCGGGGTTCCCACCTTCCTTGAACGTGGGCTCGCCCTTCAACCCGGTGGGAAACAGGTAGGGGTGCAGGCGCAGCTCCTTCGTCTCGACCCCCTCCACGCCCGCGCACAGCCGCGCCTCGAACCCGTTGAAGACGCACTTGATCAGGCCGTCGAAGGCCAAGTCCTTGTACCTGCTGCCGTACGGCTCCGTGCCCACCCAGTGATCGTCGTAGAACATGTACGCTTCCTTGCCCGCCGCGTGCACCAGGTCGATGCATCTCCTACCGAAGGCAACCACGAACTCGTTCACAAAGTCCATCCAGTCCAGGTATCGCCTCGCAGGGACGTTGTGGCTGGAGCAATAGGCACCGCCGTTGACGAAATCCTCGGAAGCCAGCGCGTACCCCTTGGCCTTGGCGAACTTCCGCAGGGCGTAGGGGCTTACCGTGTTATCGTATGCGCCCCAATCGGAGTAGATGTACCTCAGGCCCGGCGAATCGCCCCAGAACCAGGCAAAGTTGTAGAACATCGACGTGAAGCGCACGATCCTCGTCCGCGGATGATCCCGCAGCCACCTCTCCAAATAGCGCAGGATGAGCTCCTGGGTCGCGGGATAGATGGGGTCGATGGGCATCAGGTGTTCCCGATCCCCCCAGTTGTTGGTGATGTGGTTGTACATGGAGATGGCTTCCCAGATCCGATAGGCCAGGAAGTTGACCGTATACAGATGCCATCTCTCCGTGTTTCTCACGGTGACGATCCCCCTGGCAGGATCCAAGTCCCACTGATCGGCAGAAATTTCCCTTCCCGAAGTTCTATCAAACACCTGCCACCACGCCTTGGGATCGTCGTTGGCGTTGACCTCGAACTGCTCCCTGAAGTAGCCATTCAGCAGGTCGATATCGACCGCGTTGCCATCGGCGACGACGGGGAAACTCATCAGGTAGTTCTGCTGGAGCTTGTCCGTGTGGGCCTTGGCCCACTGATTGTCGATGCGCACGAGGCAAATGGTGGAATAGATATCGAGTCCGGCCGAGACGATCTCGTCCGACAACACGGTGCCATCGCTATCCCGTATGGCATCGGCGCCCCACCGCTGTGCAAGCGCCAGGGTCAGGTCCTCATACCCTGCCTCGCCGGGCAGAGTAAAACCACCCCTTGAGAACACATCACTGCTCATCGCAACGCCCCCTTGTGTGCCGGGAACTCTGGGCCTACTCCACCCCGCCCCACGGCGGCCAGTATTCGGGAAGCCACGATTCAAGCACCTCCTCCATCACCTGCACCTCACCGCTCCCATCGGCGTCAATGAGCAAGGCCGTCGATCCGCCAGATCCCAGGAAGAAGCAGCCCACATGCCGGCCATCGGGGCTCCAGCCCAGGAAGACCCCTTCGTCCTCAGACCGCTCGAAGGCGTATATCTGGCGCGGAGCGGTCCCATCCCGGTTTACGACCCAAACCTCTCCGTGCAGAGAGTTCCTCTCGATTGGCCCTTGCAGGAAGGCGATCCGCCGGCTATCCGGCGACCACACCGCCCTGCTGAGATGGGAATCACTTACCGCCAGCAGCGCGTGAGCCTCCGAGCCATCCGGACGGACGAGCCACAGATCATCCATGCGGGTGAAAACGATCCACTGCCCATCGGGCGACCAAGCGGAGTCAGTATCGGGCATCTCGCCGCCGGTGAGCTGTCGCAGGCCGGAACCGTCGGCGTCGACGATGTAGAGCCTGGAAGTGCGCCCAGGCAAACTGGCGCCGAAGACGATCTGCTGGCCATCGGGCGACCAAGCCAGGCAACCGATTCCATCAAACTTCAGGTCGTCGGTGACCTGGGCGCGCCGACCGGTTCGGTAGTCGGTCACGCAGATTTGGGGAGGTGATGCGCTGTCATCGCCGTAGAGTTCCTCACATAAAAAGACGAGCTTACCCTCGACAGACATATCAGGGGCAGGCAACAGCGTCGAGGCAGCACCAGTCCCACTCCTGAACAACGTATTCCCGGCGACAAACAGGAGAATCGCCGCCACGACGACCAAGGCCGTCAGCCCCGCCGCCAAGGCCAGCTTCATGCGTCTCGAAAGGCGATGTTGGGCAGGAGATAGGGGAACCGCAACAGAATTCACCAACGCCTCGTCAACCGGCGGACGATCCCCCCTTTCATCCAGACCCTCCTTTCCGTCGCGGATCTGCTCGTACAGCTCCGTCGTCGCCCGCCCCGGTTCGACGCCCAGCTCTTCGGCCAGGGCGCGCCGGAAAGCCTCGTACTGGGCCAGCGCGGCCGCCCGCTGCCCGCTCAACGCCAGCAAGCGCATCAACTGCCTCCGCGCCTGCCCCTGCCACGGATCCAGCTCCACCTGCCGCCAGGCATAGGAAAGCGCGCGCTCGTACTCGCCGCGCTGCTCGTGCATCGCCGCCAGATGGTGCAGCGCCGAGCGCATTTGCCGATCAAGCTGCTCCCGCTTGAGCAACGCCCATTCCTCGAAGGCCACGCTGTCACCGACGAAAAAGCCCTCCAGGAACTCGCCCCCATATAGATTGACCGCCTGCTCCAGGTCGGAAAGGCTTGGCGCTGGCGAAGCCAACAGCTCGCCGAACGCCGTTGCGTCCACCCAGGCGTCACCGGCGGGATCGAACTGGATCGTCTGGCGGGAAACGAGGAGGAATGGCGGCGATGCGGCGCGATTTTCAATCGCGGCGCGCAGGTTCGAGAGGGCGTAGCGCAGGTTGGCGCTGGCGTCCTGATCGGATCGCTCCGGCCACAGCAGGCCGGCCAGCTTCTCGCGGCTGTGCGGCCGGTCCGCTTCGACCGCCAGGTAGGCTAGCAGCGCCCGAACCTTGTTGGATTCAAAGGCAACAATCGGCTCCCCATCCAGCGCGGCCTGGAAAGGCCCCAGCAAGGAGAGCGACAGACGCACCATGGTCTACCCCCAACAAACCCTATATCATTCGAGGCTTGCCGTCATTATATCGCACCGGGGGCAATTTCACAACTCCTCAAGCTCACCGATGCTGCCCCACATTCCCTCCACGTTCTCCCCACGTTCTTCTCACGTTCCCCCCACACCGACCGAGTAAACTGTTTGATGATTACCCGCATGTGCGGCAAAAGAAAAATGGTAACTATTCAGGCTATTCGCCCGAGCAGTCTCCCTCGCTTGAAAAAGGGAGAGATGGGGGTTTGGAGAGCGGCTTCACCGCTCTCCAAACCCCAGCCCCCTCTCTTTTCACACGCGAAAGGCAACCGCGAAGCAAGGCTGAGTAGTTACG
>JAFGED010000033.1 GCA_016931785.1 Anaerolineae bacterium | reverse complement strand
TGTGCCATGCCAGAAGACGCCATCCGCATCTTGATCGCCGACGATCACGCGGTTGTACGGACCGGTCTGTGCGCCCTGCTCGACCGCGCGCAGGGCATGCTCACCGTGGGCGAGGCTACTGATAGCGAGCAGGCCCTGCAAAAAGCCAACGAGCTGCGTCCCGACGTGGTGCTGCTCGATATCAGCATGCCTGGTCCTGGGGGCATCGAGGTCACCAAACAGCTCAAAGATATGCTGCCCCAAACACGCGTGCTCATCCTCACGGTGCACAAGGACGAACGCCTGCTGCAGGAGGCCATCCGCGCCGGGGCGTCGGGCTACGTCACCAAGAACGCCCTCGAGCCCGAGCTCATCAACGCCATTCACGCCGTCCACCGCGGCGACCTGTACGTCCACCCGACGATGACGCGCGCGCTGCTCCAATCGCTCGAACAACCGGCGCAAAAGCCCCCATCCAGCGCCAGAGAAGGCGCCGTCGAAGCACTGACCTCGCGCGAAATCGAAGTGCTGCACCTCATCGCCCAAGGGTACACCAACCGCCAGGCTGCCGACAAACTGGGCATCAGCGTGCGCACCGTCGAGACCCACCGGGCCAACATCATGGGCAAGTTGAACGTGAGCGGCAGAGTGGAATTGGTGCGCTACGCGATGGAGCATGGGCTGCTCGATACGTAAGGCGTAAACTTACCGCACAGCCAGCCTCACGCTTTACGCTTCACGTACACTCCGTATTTTCTACGTACTTTTTCCTCCGTAGCATCCCCTTAATAACACTTCTCCCAAAATCCTGGTTTTATACGCTTCACAACCGCCCTTCCTTCCCATATACTGGTATCAGTAATTGGACCTACGATCCTGCCGGGCGGGGAGACTATACAATGGAATCTATTTCCGTGATGCTCATAGACGATAACACTGGTTTTCTGCGCGCGACCACCCAATTCCTGGAGGCGCAGAAAGATATAACCGTCGTCGGGACGGCAGAGAGCGGCGCCGAGGCCCTGGAAAAGGTCCAATCCTTGCAGCCTCAGGTTATCCTGGTCGATCTGGCCATGCCCGGTATGCCCGGCCTGGAGACCATCCCCTACCTGCGGCAGATGGTGCCGCAGGCCGGCATCATCGCGCTGACGGTGATGAACACCAATAGCTTTCGCAAGGCGGCGCTGGATGCCGGGGCAGACCACTTTATCCCCAAGCCCGCCATGCGCGTCAGCCTGCTGCCCACCATCCGCAAGGTTGCCAAGGACGGCCAGGAGCGGAAAAAGGACACGGCAAAAGATAGCGCACAAGAAAGTGTAAACGCCGCGCCGGTCGATAGAGCGATCATCCAGCAGCGGGTGCTCCTGATGGAGGACGATCCCAGCCAACGCCGCCTGTACGCCAGGGTGCTGCACAACGCCGGCTACATCGTCGAGGAAGCCGGTACGCTCCAGGAGGCGCGCGACCGGCTGATCAAAAACCAATTCGGCATCTTCCTGTGCGATATTCACATGGGGCGCGAACGCGGCACCGACCTGGTGCGCGAGCAAAAAGAGGCGCTCGAAAAAGCCAGCACACGGATCGTCATGATCTCGGCCGATACCCAATATCGCAGCATCTGCAAAGAGATCGGCGTGGCCGAGTACCTGGAAAAACCCATCTCCCTCGTCCAGCTCGTACAAACGGTAAACCGGATAGCCGGGAGAGAGCAATAAAAAAATGTGTCTACTCAATAATCTTAGGAGAAAAATCATGAAAGACAAGGTACTTTTTCAAAACAAAATCGGAAACCGAGGAATCATCCTCACCCTGGCAGTCGTGCTCGCCATGCTGCTGAGCGGCTGCTTTCCGGCAAAGCCCAAAGTGTACAAGGTGGGCATCCTATCCGGCTCAGAAGCCTTTACCACTATAACGGACGGCTTCAAGGCCGGGATGGCTGATCTGGGTTACGTCGAGGGTGAGAACATCACGTATGACGTGCAGCAGCCAGCCTCATTCGACGAGTGGCAGCCGGTCATTGAGCAATTCGTGGCCGACGAGGTGGACCTGATTTTCGCGTTTCCTGGCGAGCCGGCCGAAGTAGCCAAGGCGGTCACCCAAGGGACCGATATTCCTGTGGTTTTTGTGCTGGGCGCCGTGGAAACAGGAAAGCTGGTAGAGAGCGTGCGCCAACCAGGAGGGAACATCACCGGCGTGCGCTTTCCCCTCCCGGAGAATACAACCAAGCGCTTCGAGATATTGCTTGAGCTTGCGCCACAGACCAAACGGCTTCTGATTGAATATAACCCCAGCTATGCCAATAACCCCATCGTGCTCGAGACGCTGCGCCCGGTGGCCGCATCCGCCGGTGTCACGTTGGTGGAAGAGCCCACCGGCGATTTGGAAAAGCTTCAGGCTAATCTGCAGGCGCGAGCAGCGCTGGATGATATTGGCGTAGACGCCATCATGCTCATGCCCGAGGTCCTTTCACAGACGCCCGATGGCCTTGCGATAATCATACCATTCGCCAAAGAACACGGCTTGCCCATCGCTGGTGCCATGCCCTATACAGCGGACCTCGGCGCTGTGTTTAGCTATACTGGCGACAACGTTGAAATGGGCAGACTGGCTGCATCCTCAGCCGACAAGATTCTCAAAGGCACACCAGCCGGCGAGATACCAGTCCTCACCCCCGAGCAAGAATTGCGAATCAATTACAAAGTGGCCCAGGAATTAGGGCTAACGGTACCCGAAAGCCTGCTGAACCAGGCAGCGGAGATCATCCGCTAACACAAGTGGTACATTGCTCCGAGGAGGATCGAACGCTCTTCGTAAGCACTCCTCCTCGGGGCAGATCACCAGTCGTAAAAACTGTTCATCAAACCACGTGGGGACGGGCGGGCCTCTCCACAACACAGACGTCGTACGAGGTGAAAGATGTCTATTCAAGCAGAAAAACGCAGGCCAGCACGCAGCCTGGCGACCATCCTGACCTTTGCCTTCCTGGCCCTGAGCCTGGCCGTCCTGGTGGTTGCCATCGCCAGCCAGATGGTCTTTAACTACCAGAGCCAAAGGCAGGCCATCGCCGGCAAACAGCAAAGCATCGCTCAGGGCGCAGCCAGCGCCGTCGCCGGCTTCGTGGAGGCGAGATTCGGTAGGTTGGAGGGGGCGGCCAGGCTTAGCCACCCGCTCTCCAACTCACAGGAAGAACAGGAAAATATCCTGGGCGGCCTGCTGGGCCTCGACCCAGCCCTTCGTAACCTGATCCTGTTGGACTCGCGAGACCAAGCAGTGGCCAAGGGCTCGCGCGTATCGCAGGCCGCGGTGGAAAATATCCTCCAGCAAGCCGGCAGCGAGCTGTTTGTGCAGGTGCGGCAGGGGGACAGGTACATCGGCTCGATGTATGTCGACGAGATAACCAGCGAGCCCATGATGATCATGGCCGTTCCGGTCACGAACGCCTTTGGAGAATTCCAGGGGACGCTGATGGCCGAGGTGAACTTGAAATTCATGTGGGACCTGGTGGACCAGCTAGAAGTCGGCGAGACCGGCGTGGCCTACGTCGTGGATAAGGAAGGCGACCTGATCGCCTTCGGCGACGTCGCCCGCGTCCTGCGCGGCGAAAACGTCGAGCAATTGAACGAGGTCGCAGAATTTACGCGCAGCTCCGCGCCCGTGGACGAGACCGGGACGAGTATATACTCGGGGATCAACAAAGTTTCCGTCGTCGGAACCTACGTTCCCCTGGGAACGCCCGACTGGGCCGTCGTGACCGAGCTTCCGGTGGCGGAGGCCTATCGAGACTTTACCCGCAGCGTAGTAGTGTCGGCCGCCATCCTGGTAGCGATGGCCATGCTAGCCGGGTTCATCGGCGTCACTGCCGCGCGCCGGTTGGCAGTCCCCTTGATCAACCTGACCGAGACGGCCTCCCGGATCGCCGAGGGTGAGACCGGACTCCAGGCAAAGGTCGAAGGCCCCAGGGAAGTATCAACCCTGGCCAGCGCGTTCAACGATATGACCAGCCAGCTGCGCGAACTCATCGCCGGCCTGGAAGGGCGCACACGCGCCCTCGAAACCAGCACCCGGGTCAGCCAGCGCCTGTCCACCATCCTCGACCGGGGGCAACTGGTGGCCGAGGTGGTAAAACAGGTACAAGATGCGTTCGACTATTACCACGTCCACATCTACCTGATCGACGAGGCCACCCAGGATTTGGTGATGGCCGGCGGCACCGGCACGGCCGGGCAGATGTTGCTCGCCAGCGGCCACAAGATCCCCTCAGGCAGGGGCCTGACGGGCCGCGCCGCCGCCACCAACAGCCCCGTCCTGGTGCCCGATGTCTCCCAGGAGGAGGGCTGGCTGCCCAACCCGCTGCTGCCCGAGACAAAGTCCGAAGTCGCCGTGCCCATCGCGATGGGCGAGCGCGCCCTGGGCGTGCTGGACGTGCAGCACAACGTCGTCGGCGGCCTGGGCGAGGCCGACGTCGACCTGCTGCAATCCATCGCCGGCCAGGTGGCCGTCGCCCTGCAGAACACCCGCCTGTTCGCCGAGGCCCAACGCAGGGCAGAGCGCCAGACGCGCGTCAACCTGGTCACCCAGCGGATTCAAAGCACGACCACGGTCGAGGACGCCCTGCAGGTCGCCGTCCGGGAACTGGGACGGGCAGTAGAAGCAGGGGAAACCTCCGTACGACTGGCGTGAGCGCGTTCCCCAATTGGAGGTTATGAATATGTCAGCTCCCAATCCAACCACTCAGGAAAAATCCACCGCACGCGATAGGGCAACAGTCGATGTTGCCACGCGGACGCGCAACGTGTTCCTATTCGCCTTGGTCATACTCATCGGCACCACCTTGGCCGTGCCCGTCTACCTGTATCTGGCCTTCCAGACCGGAACCTGGCAGCTGTTCGTGATTGCGGGACTCTCTTTCACGCTCAATGTAGCCAGTATCATCGGCGTCATCTTGACCCGGCGCGACAGGCCCACCCTGGCCGCATGGGCTTTGTTCGGCGCGCTGTTGGTCGTTTTCCCCATTATGCCGCTCTTGATCGCGGATATCGGGCTGACGTCGGCCGCATCCATCGTACTCTTGATCGTGGCACTGGCACTCCAAATGATGCCCCTCAGGTCAGCCGGACAGGCCATCATCGCCAGCGCGCTGGTGGGCCTGGGGATCATACTGCTGGACCGATTTGGACCGGCCCAGCGGCTAAGCGTGCCGCAACTGAACGTCGTTCTCCTGGCCCTCGGTATCGCAGCTTTGATCCTGTTCCAGTACCTGGCCATACGCCAGTTCCGCGATTACCCGATGAGCATGAAGCTGATCATATCTCTAGCCATGACGGCCGCGATTGCCGTAGTTGGCGTGTCCCTGATCGCTATCCAGACGATGAGGACCTCGCTTACGGAACAGATCGGCCAGGATTACGCCGTACAAGCGGAGAGCGTGGGCCGCCTGATCGACGCCTTCTTCAAGGAGAAGGTGAGCCAGATCGTGACGCTGGAGACGGTAGACGTCGTAAGGAAGCATGTTGAGGAGCGCAACGCAAGCTACACCGGCGACCCAACCTCCATCCTGGCCGAGATCCAGGCCCTGGACGAGCGCTGGGTGAAAGCCGGCGACGACGATCCCCTCATCCTCGCCATCACCTCGCCCGACCCGGCGGTGAACCCAGCCACCTCCCAACTGATGGCTCATCTGGAAGCCTTTCCGGCGCACACCGAGATCTTTATCACCGACCGCTACGGCGCGACGGTGGGGGCCACCGGCCGGCTGTCCGACTACTACCAGGCAGACGAGGCATGGTGGCAGGCGGCCTGGAACGACGGGGAGGGGGCCGTTTACATCTCCGAGCCGGAATATGACGAGAGCGCCGGAATCACCGCGCTGCTCATCGCCGTGCCCATCTTTGACGAGGAGAGGGGCGCCGTGATCGGCATCGCGCGCTCGACGCTGAACGTAGAGAGCCTGTATGCGCAGGTTGGAGCGGTGAGGTACGGCGAGACCGGCCACGCCGCGCTGTTCGACAGCGCCGCCGAGGTGCTCTACGAACCGGTTGAGGAGGGCGAGGAGGCCTCGCAGGCGTTGGACCTCGACCTGCGACAGGAGTTGATCTCGACCCGCGACTACCTGCTCGCCACCGATGCGGACGGCGACCAATCCATCTTTGTCGGAGCCCCTGTCTCCGCAGCCAGCACTGGAGAGAGCGAGACTGAGGCGGCCGTCGCGGCAGCCGTCGCGAACCTGGGCTGGACCATTGCCATCCGGCAGGAAAGCGAGGAAGCCTTCGCGCCTGTCGCACAGATCACACAAGACGTGCAGCTGGTGGGCGCCGCGATCATCATAGTGGGCGGATCGATGGCACTTGTCCCGGCGCAATTCGTCGCGAGACCGCTCCTGGCGCTCACCGAGGCCACGGAGGCCATGGGCGCAGGGAACCTGGACGCCCCGCTGCCCCAGGCATCCAGAGACGAGGTCGGCAGCCTGACCGCCAGCTTTGGCGAGATGGCCGGCCGGCTGAAGCAGACGCTTTCGGGCCTGGAACAGCGCGCGCGCATCATCGAGACCAGCGCGAACGTCAGCCGCCGCCTGTCCACCATCCTCGACCAAGAGCAACTGGTGGCCGAGGTGGTGCAGCAGGTGCAAAGCGCCTTCGACTACTACCACGCCCACATCTACCTGATCGACGAGGCCAGCCGCGACCTGGTGATGACCGGCGGCACCGGCACAGCCGGGCAGACGATGCTGGCCGACGGCCACAGGATTCCCTGGGGCAGGGGACTGACGGGCCGCGCCGCCGCCACCGCCGACGTCGTCCTGGTGCCGGACGTCTCCCAGGAGGAGGGCTGGCTGCCCAACCCGCTGCTGCCCGAAACAAAGTCCGAGGTCGCCGTGCCCATCACCCTCGGCGAGCGCGTCCTGGGCGTGCTGGACGTGCAGCACAACGTCGTCGGCGGCCTGGACGAAGCCGACGTCGGCCTGCTGCAGTCCGTCGCCGGCCAGGTGGCCATCGCCCTGCAGAACGCCCGCGTATTCGCCGAGGTCCGCGAAAGGGCAGAGCAAGAGGCCCTCGTCAACCGGATCGCCCAGCAGATTCAGCGTACGACCACGATCGAGACCACCCTGCAAGCCGCCGCACGGGAATTGGGGCGTGCGCTGGGGGCGCAGCGCGCCAGCGTGCAGTTGGAACCCACCGCTGATGGGGACCGTCCAAGCCAGTAACCCTGGAGGATTTCACTATGTTTGCAAGAATAAGAAAATTTCTCGCTCCGCCGGTCTTTGAGGACGAAGAGAAGACGCGCGTCGCCGCGCTGCTCAACACCATCCTGCTGGCCTTTTTTGTGATCGCATCCGTGTTCACTGTGGTTGCCGGCCTGTCCGTCTCGACCACCACTGTGACCAGCCTACTCATAGGCTCAGGGACCGGCATACTGAGCCTGGCCCTGTGGTTCGCGATGCGGCGCGGGTACGTTCGATTGGCCAGTCTGCTGTTCTCGATCATAGTCATGGCAGGCATCACCCTCGCGCTCTACTCCAGTGGTAACGTACAAAGCTCTATGAGCGCTGGCTACATTATATGCATTGTCGCCGCCGGCATACTTATGGGCAACTGGGCTGCTCCCGTCTTTACCGTAGCCAGCCTGTTGGCCCTGATAGGGCTATTCCAGGCCGATGCCGCCGGTTTGCTTCCCCCCGGCAGAGAGTCAAACAGCGTGATAGGGTACTTTGCGGTCTTTAGCGTCACGACCGTGCTCATCGGGCTAGCCAACCGCAGCATCGCCGCGTCGCTGGAACGCACCCGGCGAAGCGAGCGCGACCTGGCCGAGCGCAACCGCGAGCTGGCCGAACGCACCCAGGCCCTGACCGAGCGCGCGCGGGAACTGAACCTGACCGCCGACCTGAGCCAGCGCCTGGCCACGATGCGCGACCTGGACCTACTGCTGGCCCAATCCGTCGAGCTGATCCGGGAGAGCTTTGACCTGTACTACACCCAGGTTTACCTGGCGGATTCCGCCGGGCGCAACCTGGCGCTGCGCGCCGGCACGGGAGAGGCCGGCGCGGCGTTGGTCCGCCGCGGACACGCGCTGCCCATCGGCCCGGGTTCGATCAACGGCGCGGCCGCCTCCACGAAAAAGGCCGTCGTCGTGCCCGATACGGCCAAAAGCGCCGCTTTTCTGCCGAACCCATTGCTGCCGGACACGCGCTCCGAGATGGCGGTCCCCCTGGTGGTGGGCGAGCGGGTCGTCGGCGTGCTCAACCTGCAAGACGACCAACCCGGCTCCCTGACCGACGCAGCCCTGCCCGCCTTTGAAACCCTGGCCGGGCAGCTTGCCATCGCCGTAGATAACGCCAACCTGTTCGCCGAGGCCACGCAGGCCCGGGCCGAGGTAGAGGCCCAACTCCAGCGGCTGGCCCACACAGGCTGGCAGGACTTTATGGACGGCATCCAGCGCAGCGAGCGCGTCGGATACGCTTACGAAGGAGACACCCTGGAGCCGGTCGTCGAACCCCTGGCAGCGACGCCCGCACCGCACGTCCTGGCCACGCCGATCCAGGTCCAACAGGCGCCCGTCGGCGCTATCCGGATCGAAGGCGAGGACGGCCGTGCCTGGACGGAAGCCGAAACCGAGCTGGTGGCCTCCGTCGCCAACCAGGTGGCACAGCAGATAGAGAACCTGCGCCTCCTGGCGCAGGCCGACCAATATCGCGCCGAGGCCGAACAGGCCACCCGCCGCCTGACGCGCGAGGGCTGGCAGGAGTATCTCGCAGCCAAGGCCGAATCGAGCGCGGGCTTTGTCTACGACCGCTACGAAGTCAAGCCGCTCACGGGCGAAGCCTCGCCCACGGTCGAGGCCTCGCCCATGGGCGAGGGCGACGAGCCAGCGTTGACCCGGCCCCTGCAGGTGCACGGCGAGGCCATCGGCCAGCTGGCCCTCGCTAAAGTCGCCGGCCTGGACGACGACGCCATCGGGTTGATAGATACCGTCGCCGAGCGGTTGAGCGCCCACATCGAGAGCCTGCGGCTCTTTGAAGAAACCAGGACCCGCGAGCACGAGCTGGAGGAGCGTGGTCGGGAACTGGCGGCCAGCCAGCGCGTCACCTTCGCCGCCGCCGAAACCGCCGATCCCAGCGAGCTGCTGGACCTGGTCGTGAACCTGATCCGCGATCAGTTCGACCTCTACCACGTCCAGGTGTACCTGGTGGACGAGAAGAAACAGGCCGCCGTGTTGCACAAAAGCACGGGCTATGCCGGCAAGCAGCTGCTGGAGCAGGGACACCAGATCCCCCTAAACCAAACTTCGTTGGTCACCACAGCCATACACGAGGGCGAGCCGGTGGTGAGAAACGACGTGAGCCAAGACAAAGACTGGCTGCCCAACCCCCTACTCCCGCAAACCAGTTCCGAGCTGGTGCTGCCCCTGAAAGCGGGGGATAGGATGATAGGTGCCCTGGACGTTCAGAGCCGTTCGCGCGACTTTTTCTCTCCGACCATCGTGGCCCTCTTCCAGACCATGGCCGAGCAGGTGGCGATGAACTTTCAGACCAGCGACCTGCTCGAGCGCACGACGGAGCAGGCGGAATCCCTGACCCGCTTCACGACCCAGTTGCGCACCGCCGCCGAGATCGCCCGCCGCATGGGCACCATCCTCGACCCCGAGCGGCTGTTGGAACAGACGGTCGAGTTGCTGCAGAGCCGCTTCGGCCTGTACCACGCCCACATCTACGTGGTGGATGAGGCCAACCGCCGCCTGGCGATGCGCGCCGGCTCCGGCGAGGTGGGGCGCGTGCTGCGCAGGGAGGGCCACGCCATCCCGCTGGACGCGGAAAAATCCCTGGTGGCCCGCGCCGCCCGCGACGAGCAGATGGTATTGGTCGAGGATACCAGTCTGGAATCCGACTTTATGCCCAACCCGCTGCTGCCCCAAACCCGCGCCGAGATCTCCATCCCGCTGATCGTCGGCGAAAAAGTGCTGGGCGTGCTCGATATCCAGGATGACCAGCCGGGCCGCTTCTCTGAGACCGACATCGACACCTTCTCCACCCTGGCCGGGCAGATCGCCACCACCCTGCAGACCGCCAGCACCTATGAGCAGACGCAGCTGCGCTTGCAGGTCAGCCAGGCATTGGCCGGGGTCCAGACCGAGGAAGAGGTGCTGGACGTTTTGGCCAAGCAGTCCGGCCTGTATCCACAGGTAGCTGTGGAAATCATGACCTTCGAGCCGGGCGAGGAAAACGTTCTCACGCTGGTCAGCCGCCGCTCTCTGAGCTTTGACAGCGGCCTCCCAGAGACCCCTGCCGGCACACGATTCCCAGCCTCCGAGTTCCCACTCTTGAACCTGATTACACCCAACACCCTATTCGCATCGGACGATGTACTACACGATGAGCGCGTTGATGAAAACACCCGCGCACTTGCCGCCCACGAGGGCTGGACTAGCATGGCGATCATCCCCATTACGACCGGCGACAGTTGGCTTGGGGTCGTCATCGCGGTCTCTAAGCAAAAGGGACGTTTTGATCCAAGCGAGTTGACCCTCTACCAGATCCTGGCCGAGCAAGGCGCCACGGCCCTGCGCATCGCCCGCCTGAACGACGAGAACGTGCGCACCGCCGAGCGCTTGCGCGAGGTCGACCGCCTGAAGAGCGAGTTCCTGGCCAGCATGAGCCACGAGCTGCGCACCCCGCTCAACTCGATCATCGGCTACACCGAGATCATGCTGATGGGGTTGGATACCGACCTCGATCCCGAGACGCTGGAGGACGTGCAAGCCATCTATGATAACGGCCAGCACCTGCTGCGCATCATCAACGACGTGCTCGACCTGGCCAAGATCGAGGCCGGGCGGTTGGAGTTGAACAAGGAAGAGGTGCCGGTCGAAGTTCTGATCGACGCCGCAAGCTCCAGTGCCACCGGGCTGCTGGTCAACAAGAACAAGCCGGTCGCGTTCAACGTCGAGGTCGAGGAGAATCTGCCGATGATCCTGGGCGATCAGGTGCGCCTCAACCAGGTGATCAACAACCTGACCTCCAACGCGGTCAAGTTCACCGACGCGGGCCACATCACCCTGCGCGCCTTCAAGGAAGACGGCTGGATTTGCCTCGAAGTCGAGGATACCGGCGTCGGCATCGCCGCAGGAAACCTGGGCAAGATCTTTGAGCGCTTCCAGCAGGTCGACGGCTCCAACGCGCGCAAGCAGGAAGGCACCGGCCTGGGACTGGCCATCACGCGTCACCTGGTGCAGATGCACGGCGGCACGATCAAGGTCAAGAGCGAACTTGGAAAAGGCTCCACCTTCACCGTGCGGCTGCCGGTCGTGGACAGTGGAACAGAGGACGTACAACCAGAGACATCGCAGAAAAAAGCAGTGAAGGCCAAGAGCAGCAAGCAAGCAAAAGCGCCTGCGACGCCAGAAGCGAGCGCGCCGGAAACCGGCACGCCAGAAACTGGCGTGGCGTTATCGCCGTCGGACATAGTCGACATGCTGCTAAAGTAGCAAAGGTGCAATGTGCAACGCACCTCCGGATCGAAATGGGTAGGGGGTAACTGAGAACGGGAAAAACCGAACGCAGCCAAGTAGCGGAGGTGCGTTGCACCGCCCAAACCTAGCGAAGGTTGTAAAACACCTTCAGGCCAACCAGACCACGGACAACCTTCGCAAGATTACAGAACAGGGAGCCATGAAAGAACAAGCCAACATCCTGGTCGTCGACGACAACAAGTACAACACCCGGCTCCTCCAGTCGCTGCTGGAGGGACAGGGGCACCAAGTCGTCGTCGCCAATAGCGGCAAGCAGGCGCTCTTGAGCGCCACCGAGACGCCGCCCGACCTGATCCTGCTCGACGTGGTCATGCCGGATATGGACGGATTCGCGACGACGCGCGCACTGCGCACCCTTCAGATCACAGAGACGGTGCCCATCATCATGGTCACCGCCCTGAACGATACCAGGGAAAAGGTCAAAGGGTTTGAGGCCGGGGCCGACGACTTTTTGAGCAAGCCGTTCAACGGCATCGAGCTGCTGGCCCGCGTGAACTCGCTGCTGCGCATCAAGCGGCTGCACGATGAGCTCGTGGAAAAGAACAAGCTGCTCGAACGCGTGCTCATGCGCTACGTCTCGGAAGACGTGGCCCGCGAGATCCTGAACAACCCGACGGAGAACCTGCAGCTCGGCGGGCAGAGCTGCGAGGTGAGCGTGCTCTTTGCCGATATCCGCGGCTTTACCAATTTTTCCGAGCGGCGCCACCCCGCACAGGTCATCGAGCTGCTCATCCGCATCTTTAGCAAACTCACGCCCGTGGTTTTTGATTATCGCGGCACGCTCGACAAGTACCTGGGCGATGCTCTCATGGCCTTCTACGGCGCTCCCGTGCCATCATCGGACGGCCCGGCGCAGGCCGTGTGCTCGGCTTGGGCGATGCAGAAAATGTTCGCCCAGCTCAAGCAGGAAAACACCATCATGGAAGGCCTGGGGCTTGGTGTGGGCATCTGCACCGGCGAGGCAGTGGTGGGCAACGTAGGCTCGGAACGTATCATGGACTATACGGTTATAGGCAACACGCCAAACACCGCCAGGAGACTGCAAGAGAATGCCCGTGCCGGCCAAATCCTGATCGACGAAAAGACCCATACCGCCATCCAAGGAGCCTTCAGAACGCGCAAAATCGACCTGATGGAGCTCAAGGGGTACAGCCAACGGATACCGATATACGAAGTGCTAACCGACCAGGAGTTCGCCCCTGAGGGGGAGCGAGATCGCGGCAACTGCATCCCGACAATTTTGAAAGAGTACCATGGAAACGACCTTCAAATCCGTCCGTTGCCTCCAGTGCGGGCATGAAATAGAGGCCGACCTGTTCGCTAGCCAGTGCGCCGCCTGCGGTGGCATGTGGCTCGACGCGTGTTACGACCTGGACAAACTCCCCGCCAACTGGCCAGAGATCGTCGCCCAGCGCCCGGCCGACCTGTGGCGCTACCGCGAGCTGCTGCCTTTCCCCGAAGCGTTCGACTTTGTTTCGATGGGCGAGGGGTTTACGCCCCTCACCCGCGCCTCAGGGTTGGAGTGGGAGACGGGATACGCCGAGAGCGGCGGTGAGATCTGGATCAAGGACGAACGCCAATCGCCCACCGGCTCCTTCAAGGACCGGCAGGCAGCGTTCACCATCAGCACCCTGAAGGCGCAGGGCATCAAAGAGATGGTGCTCGCCTCCACGGGCAACGCGGCAGCCGCCTACGCGGCCTACTGCGCGCGCGCCGGGATCAAGCTATGGACCTTTTTGCCCAGCAGCGTTCCCGCCGAAAAGATGCGCGAGCTGGCGCTCTACGGCGCGGAGGTGGTCAAGATCACGGGCACCTACGACCAGGCCAAAGAGATCGCCGCCGATTTCGCCATCCGGCGCGACATTTACAAGGATCAGGGCGCCAAGGCCATTCCCGGCAAGGAAAGCATGAAGACCATCGCCCTGGAGATCGCCGAGCAACTTCCCCCCCTCAATCCCCCCCGCGAGCGGGGGGGAAGACAAAAGACATCCCCCCCGCAATCGGGGAGGGCCCCCCTTACATCCCCCCCGCAATCGGGGAGGGCCCCCCTTACATCCCCCCCGC
>JAFGED010000287.1 GCA_016931785.1 Anaerolineae bacterium | reverse complement strand
ATCGTGTGCCGCGAACGCCTGGGCCACGAGCTCGCGCACCTCACCCTCAGTCAGTGTCCTGTCGGTGTATCCCTTGCCAATCAATCTTCGATCTCCAATCTCTAGCGACAAACCGCGCTAGGCATCTACAATAGTCAGATTTTGGACAAATGAGCCAAGTTTTACGGCCAAATGCTGTTTGGTGGAAGCAGCTTTGGCTGCAGGACAAAACTGCTTCGGATCGGCTTCGCCGACCCGCCTAGACCCCGCTAAAGGCGCTGAACCCGCCATCTATCGGCACGACGATGCCGGTGACGAAGGACGCCGCCGGCGAGAGGAGCCACAGCGTTGCGCCGACCAGGTCTTTGGGATCGCCGAAACGCCCCATCGGCGTGTGGTCGATGATGGCCCGCCCACGCGGGGTCAGCTCCCCGGTCGCATCCTCGGTCAGCAGGAAGCGATTCTGCTCGGTCAGGAAAAAGCCGGGAGCGATGGCGTTGACGCGCACGTTGGGCGTGTATTCCTGCGCGATGTGCACCGCCAGCCACTGGGTAAAGTTGCTCACCGCCGCCTTGGCCGCCGAGTAGGCCGGGATACGCGTCAGCGGTCTAAAGGCGTTCATCGAACTGACGTTGAGGATACACCCGTTCCCCTGATCGGCCATCACCTTGCCGAACGCCTGGCTGGGCAGCAGCGTCCCCAGGAAGTTCAGGTTGAACACCCACTGCACCGCATCAGCAGGCAGATCGAAGAAGGAGAGATCTGCCGAGGTGGTGGCCTGCTTCTTGTTGCCCCCTGCGCCGTTGATCAGGATATCGACGCGGCCCCACTGTGCCAGCACGGCGTCACGAGCTGCCTCCACGCCGGCCTTGTCGAGCACGTCACACTTGACCGCGATGGCCTCGCCGCCCTGGGCCACGATCCCGTCAACGACCTTCTTAGCCGCATCCTCAAACAGATCCAAAACGGCCACCTTCACGCCGAGCTTGCCCAGCGCGCGGCCCATCGTCCCACACAGCACGCCGCCGCCGCCAGTCACCGCGGCGACCTTGCCCGACAATCCAAACAGACCCTCCAAGTATGCCTTATCCATGATACCTCCAAAATGATGTGATTCTCTCACTCGTCTCGCCAGCCGCCTCGATCACAGCTCGTAAGCTTTGGCCTTGATGTACTTGCGCACCAGATACCCGTACCGCTCGTCCGCCAGGGCAAACTCGATGAAAGCGCGAAAATAGCTCTCAAAGTTGCCCACGTCGTAGCGCTTTTGGTCGGGCGCGAGCGGCCAGGCATAGACCGGCTCGCCCTGCTGAATCAAGAGCCGGATAGCGTCGGTCAACTGGATCTCGCCCCCCTTGCCAGGCAGCGTGCGGCTGAGCATCGCAAAGATGGCCGGGCTAAAAACGTAGCGGGCGGCCACCGCCAGCGTGGAGGGTGAAGTTTCCACCGGCGGCTTTTCGACAATGTCCTCCATCGCCACCGGCTCGCCGGGCGCAGGCTCCGCCCCTCCGACGTCGACGATGCCGTAGCGATAGGTCTCCTCCGGCGGCACCGTCTCCACCGCCACGATGGCCGAGGCCTTGAGGCGCTTGTGAGCAGCCATCATCTCCCGCAACGGAGCAGCGGGGTCGGGAGAGACAATCATCGAATCGCCCAAGACGACGACAAAGTCATCGCCGTCCACGAAATCGGCGGCAAGCGAGACCGCATGGCCCAACCCCTTGGGCGGGCTCTGGCGGGTGAAGAAAAAGCGCGCCTCGCTCTCCAGATAGGCCAAATCCCCCAGCGCCGCCTCATTCCCGGCCTGTTCCAAAGCCTGCACCAGATCGGGGTCGGCATCCAGATGATCCTCGATGGCGCGCTTGCGCTCGCCGGTGATGATCAAGAGCTGCCGCAACCCGGCGGCCTGAAGCTCCTCCACCACGTACTGGATAGCAGGCTTGCGCCCTACCGGCAGCATCTCCTTCGGTTGCGACTTGGTCGAAGGCAGCAGCCGCGTGCCCAACCCCGCCGCAGGAACGACCGCTTTCGTGATCTGTCGCGCCATTCTCCACCTCCTATACCGGCGAAGCCGGAACCAAAAGGCCTAGCCCGAAGGCGTCCCGGGCTTGAAACCAAACCTTAGTATGAGAAATCCTTGTCATCCGTGCAAGAATCCTATGGGTGTGTTTCATCTCGGTTAGGGAGCGGGGGGAGCTGGGGGTGCGGGCAGCGAAGCTGCCCGCACCCCCCTATCCTCTCAGCTCATTTGAAATACACCCGAATCCTATGGGCTAGGCCCTATTTCACGCCAGTCCCAGCGCGGCCAACGTATGATCGACGTTGAGCTGCACCTCGTCTGGATACATGCCCACCACGACGGCGTCGATGGGCTTGATGTTATCGAAAGCGAACTTGAACGCCGCCGCCACGTCGTTTTGATCCGCGCAGCGCCGCCCGGCACCCAGAATCTTGAACGCCAGGCACTGCTTGGGCGTCGCACGGATGGTCTCGCACATGCGCAGCGGGTCCTCGGCGTAGAACGGCTCATCGACGAACTCGCCGCCCGCCAGCACACTCTCGCGCTCGATGCGGCTAATGTTGTAAAAGCACGCCATGTAGAAATCCACGTCCCAATCGTGCTCCTCGGCGTATTCGATCACCTCCGGCATGTGCGTGCCCAGCCCGACCTGCAAGCCCGTATCTCGGATGGCCTTGAGGCGGTTCAGCACCTCGTCCTGGCGGCCCTCCTGCCACAGTGCATCGGTCGAGGTGCCGTGATGGTAGATGCCCGCTGCACCCACCGCCGCGATGACGCGGATGTTCCGATAGACGTCGTGCATCTCCGAGGCGGTCTGCACGATCCAGTGCAACTGCCCGCCCGTGCGCCGGAAAAGCTCCAGCCAGTACATCACGCGATGAAAGTCACCCCGCCCCTGGAAGGTGTTGATACCCAACGCCTCACAGCGCTGGAGCGTTTCGACCACCTTCTCGGCGGTGAAAAACTCGGCCATTTCGCGGCTCTTCTCGGGGGTCAGGTGCGAGTTCCCGCAAAAGGGATTCCCGCCCACGATCAAGCGCGTGATCTCTATAGGGCCAAACGGCACGGTCGGGAGCTTGCTCATTCTCGTACACTCACCTGGCAAACGGCGACAGGTGCTTTTCGAAATGGGCCTCCAGCATCCTGGCATAGACCCCCTCGTGGGCATCCAGCGTCGACATCAGCCGCTCCCCGAACCGATCCAGCGCCGAGCCAAAGGTCACGTGCAGCACCTGGCGCGCGTCGAACTGGTCGAGCAGGCCCGGCAGGCCGGTATCCCAGATGTCCTCCTGCGGCGGGACCTTGGCCAGCACCGCCGAGACATGGTAGGTGGCCCTGTCGGTCTCGTACCGCTCGCGGGCCAGGGTCAGGATCTCGCGGAAGAATTCCGTATCGACCTGGGCTACCGTGCGCAGCGCCTCCAGGTAGCTGGTGCCAGCGGTCTTGAGGTGTACCAGCCCACCAGTCAACTCGGCGATGATCGGATAGACGCTGAACTTGTCCGAGCCGGAATGAATGCTGAGCTTGTATGGTCCAAATGCCCTGGCGATGGCGGCATGCTTGGCTAGCTCCACCTTGAACACATCTAGATCGCCGAGATAGTCCACACCCTTCTCAAAGCGCCCGACGTAACGTGGCGCCAGGCTTACCCACTTGACCCCCAGCCGCTTGAGCTCGCTGGCGACGTAAAAGTGCTCCTCCGGCGAGGTGGGCGTCTCCGTCTCGTCCACCGAGACCTCCAGCTCAAAGGCCTGCTGCCCCACCGTCTCGACCAGGTGCCGGTATAGCCGCGCCGTGTGGGCGACGGCGCGCGCGTACTTGGCCGCCGCGCGGTGTAGCGCCTCGCGGCCTAGTGCCACCGCCAGGTCTCCCAGATCGAACGTGCGGTCCAGGTAGCGCTGCTCCATGTCGTCCAGCGTGTCCTCCAGCGCATCCCACGGCAGCTCTTGCAGCTTTGCGTCCACCTCGGCAGGCAGCGCAGTGTGGGCGTCGCCGTCGACGTGATCGCCGGGATCGATGGTGTACAGCGTGTACCCGGCCGCGGCGAAGGAATCGATGTCCTCCGGCGTCTTGAGGTGATCGGCGTCGCTGCCCCAGGGCTTGCGCCAGCCCTCCTGGAACAGGCCCCACATCGCCTCATCCATCACCTGCTGCGGCGTGCGGCCCGTGCGGGCGTTCTCGCGCACCGACTGCTGGGCAAAGATGGGCGCGATTGCCCCGAATTTTCGCGCCGCGCGCACGTGGCCCGGCGTCGCCAGGCCCAGCCGGTCGCCGCAGCCCGCCGAGGTATGCAAGCCCAAGGGCTGCGGACACAGCCACGGCAGGCGCTCGCGCAATGCGGCGGCGTTACCCGCCGTGAGCGGGCAGACCAGCACGTCGCCCCGCTGCTGGCCGGCAAAGCCACCGGCAGCGCCGCCCTGGACGAGCAGCACCTTTTCGCCATCGGCGCCGCGCCGGGCCAGGGAATAGGTCGCGCCGCCCAGGTCGACCTTTGACTGTGGATAGTCCTCGAATCCTTCCATTATTTCAATCATCTCCTGTAATATTCCCAACTCAACCAAGCTTATACGCCTGCTTGGCCAGACGGTAGGCCAGGTCGAGGATCATCTCCTGGGCATCTTCTTCGTCCACGACGCCGCGCACCACCAGCCCTGCCACCCAATTGGCGCTGGCGCGGCGCCACACATCGTGGCGGGCCGGGATGGAGAGAAAGGCGCGCGTGTCGTCGTTGAAACCGGCGGTGTTGTACAGCCCCGCCGTCTCCATCACCTGGTCAAAGTAGCGGGCCATCCCGTTCAGGCTGTCTTGGAACCACCACGGCGGGCCGAGGCGCATCGCCGGATAGTGACCGGCCAGCGTGGCCAGCTCACGGGCGTAGGTCGATTCGTCCAGCGTGAAGACGATCAGCATCAACCGCGGGTCGTTGCCGTACTTGTTGAGCAGCGAGTACAAGTTATAGGTGAACTCGCTCGTCGTCGGGATGTCGCAGCCCTTGTCGCGCCCAAAGCGCCCAAAGAGGCCCCGGTTGTAATTGTACACCGCGCCCACGTGGAACTGCATCGTCAGCCCATCCTCGATGCTCATCCGCGCAAACTCCATCACCATGTGCGCTGTGAAGCGATGGGCGTCCTCCTCTGCAGCCTCACCACGCAGCGCTCGCTGGAAGATCGCATCCGCCTCAAACGCCTCCAACTCCGCCGTGTAGGCCGAGATTGCAGCGTGGTCGGTGGACGTGGCTCCCATCGACTTGAAGAAAGCACGCCGCTGCTCGATTGCCCGGACAAAGGCCTCGTACGAGATCACATCGACGCCGCTCACCTCGCTCAGCTTGTCGATGTTCTCCCGCCAGCCCTCGGTCAATAGATTGACCACCGCATCGGGGCGGAAGGCGGGCCGGATGTCGCCGCCCCACCCCGACTCACGGATCGCTTTGTGAGCCTCAAGCGTATCGGTGGCGGCATCGGTGGTGGACATCACCTCGATGTTGAAGCGATCAAACAGCGCTCGCGGGCGAAACTCGGGAGTGGCCAATTTTCCTTCGATCTGGTCATAGATCGCCTGGGCCGTCTCGCCGTTCAGCTTTTCCTCGACGCCGAGCACCTCGATCAGTTCCTGCGTCAGCCAGATACCACTGGGCGTGCCCCGGAAGAGATAAAAGTTGTCGGCAAAGATCTGCCAAATCCTGCGGTGATCCTGCTCCACCGGCCCGCCATCGATGCGGGGAACGCCCACATCCTCCAGCGGTATCCCTTGCGAGTACAGCATACGAAAGACGTAATGATCGGGAATGATAAGCAGGTCGGCGGGCGAGCCAAAGGTGGCGTCCTTGTCCGCGAACAGCCTCGGGTCCACGTGCCCATGCGGGCTGACGACGGGTAGGTTTGCCACCGTTTCGTACAGCTCCCGCGCCACGCGCCGCTGCGCCGGGTTGGGGTCAAAGTACCGGTCTGGGCCCAGTTGCCACTTGGAATGCATCTTTATTTTCTCCTATTCCCGCGGCGACCAATCGCGGGCCGTCGCTACCAAAGCGTCAATGTTCTCGGCGAGAGTTCCCGGCGAGACGCCACCGCCGAAGGAGAGGATCATACCCCCTCCGGGGGCCCCTTTATCCAAACACTCTCGCGCCCACTGTGCCACCTCCTCGGTCGTCCCGCGCACGCCCATATCCAGCGGTGGCACGTTGCCCATCAACGCAACCCGATGGCCCATCTTTGCCTTCACCTCGCCGATGTCCGTCTTGTGGCTAAAGTTAAAGACGTCAAAGTTAGCCTCGGTAAAACTCTCCAGCAGGTGCGGGCAGGGCGTGTCGTTGTGATAAACGCGGATCAGGCCGTCGAACGCATCAAAGATGCGCCGCAGGTGGGGATGGATCATGCTCCGGTAGTGCCGATCCGATACCATACCCACCAGGTCGTCCAGCAGCAGGATGCCCTCCGGCTGGCGCACCACGTCCAACTGGGCTTGTAGCCAGCGGATGATCGACGTGGTCACCGTGTCCAGGAGTCTCGACGTTGCATCTGGCTCGGTGATGAGCGCCATCATCAACGGCGTCATCCCCACCAGCCACGAGGCCACCGTCATCGGCCCGCGGGCACAGACCATCTTGATACCCAACCCCTCGGCCCGCAGCCGCTCGTCCGCCACCTCGTAGAGACGCAGCACCAGGGGCATCAGCCCGTCCGCCTGTGGATCGACCGGTTTGACGTCGGCCCAGAAGGCCAGATCGGGCACCAGCGGCTCGACGGAGGGCGGGCGATTGGAGTAAAAGTGCATCTTGGTGCCAAAGGCCGATGGCTCGGCCGCCATGCCATACTCTACCCAAAAGCCCGGAATCCACACCACGTCGGGAAAGCGCTCCAGCAGCCCCAGGTTGATCTCAAGCCACTTGTCGGGGAGGAGAAAGTAATCGCGCGTGTCGATGCCCGCGTAGCCGGGCAGCCATGGGCTATCGACGATGAGGGCCACGGGGACGCGCTCTGGCTTCTCCAGCCGCGCCGACTGCTTAAAAAGCTCCCAAGGTGTGTTCATACCTGCGCTCCTTTATTACCGGAACCTTCCTTCCGCTTTCCCACCCCATATATCCGGGCTGGTTCCCAAGAGTTGCTTGACCTTCTCGGTAGCCTCGGTCAGCGCCTCGATCGTCTCCGGGGCAAGCGTCAAAGCGGCGGCCTGCGCCGTCTCCCTGATCTGCTCGGGCTTGCGCGCCCCGGCGAGCACCGCGTTTACCCCGGGCTGGGCCAACAGCCACGCCACGGAGACTTTTGCCATCGACTCGCCAACTGACGCACTGATCTGACGGACGCGCGCGATAGCGGCGAACGTCTCGGCCTCGCAGCCGGGCTCGCCGTGCCGGACCGAGGGACGGTCCTTGGAAAAATGCCGGGTACGCGCGCGTCCGTCGGGCACCTCGTCGGGCGAGGTGTACTTGCCGGTCAAGAGCCCCTGCATCAACGGGCTGTAGCACAGGATGCCGATGGACTCGTCGACGCACTTGGGCTGAATCTCGTGCTCGATGGCGCGCCAGAGCAGGCTGTAGGGCAGTTGGTCCGTCTGGCAGTGTCCGATGGTCAAAAGATCGGTGAGGTCTCCGATGCCAAAGTTGCTCATGCCGATGGCGCGCACCTTGCCCTGATCGCGCAGTTTTTCCAACGCCGCGAACGTCTCGGCAAGCGGCACCGTGCGGCCGGGCCAGTGAATCTGGTAAAGATCGATGACGTCGGTCTGGAGTCGTCGCAGGCTGCGCTCGCAGGCCTGCAACACGGCGTCATGGGCGAGGTTTCTGCGGCTTACCTTGGTAGCGACCACCGTCTCGTGACGGCGGCCCTTCAATGCCCGACCCAGCACCTCCTCCGAGTACCCATCTCCGTAACCCTCCGCCGTATCGAAAAAATTCACCCCGGCGTCGAGCGCGGCGTGGACCGTGGCGATGGAATCGGCCTCGTCCTGCGACCCCCAAGTATGGCCCCCCGCGAGGGCCCAACAACCCATCGCCACCGCCGAAACCTCGATATCGGTCCGACCTAGTCTGCGATATTTCATCCGCGGCCCCCGCACTACCTCTTCAGCCACGGGGGGAGTGCGTCGACCTCTCCTGGCAGCTCAAGCGGTTCAGCAGAAGATGGCATCGGTGGATAGTCGGGCTCCGCCAGGCCGTGGACGAGCTCGTCGATCCGTACGGCCTGTCCGCACTCCATCGAGCGATTGGCCGCAACGCCCGTCAGGATCGACCAGGCCCCGGCCCGCTGGTCGGCGGCGCGCAGGTATTTGTCCTCGGGGGGATTGGGCTCGAAAAGATGCTGCCACATCACCGGGTCGCCCCCGCCGTGGCCGCCCTTACCCTTCCAAACCTCGACCTCGTAGCCGCTGTGAAAATGTGGGAACACCTTGATCTTGGTGCCCTCCGGCTTCAGCTCACCTGGCACGGTGCCATCACCGCTGAAGTAAACGGTCTCCATACAGACGTGTTCAAGACGACCTTTGGTACCGTTAAAGGCAACGGTGTACCCTTCCCAAGGCATGAAAGAGTGCAGCGAGTAGCTCATCCGCGCCCCACTGCGATAGGTCACTATCACAGCCATCGTATCTTCGATATCAATATCCGCGCCAAAAACGCACTTGTCACGGTAGTAGCCGTCGTACTGCTCATTCTCCAGATACATGGATTTGAGCTTGGGGTAGGCGCGCATGTCCATGTAAAACGGACATCTCTCCGATTCGGGGCAGCCGAAACAGCGCTCTCCCCGCTCGGTGAGCCCATACCGTTCGGCCATCTCTGGCGTGTAAAAGTTGCGCGCCCCGCTGGCATAGACCGTCTCGGGCACCGTCGAAAGCCACCAGTTCACCAGGTCAAAGTGATGCGTGGCCTTGTGCACCATCAAGCCGCCAGAGTTGCGCTTGTTGCGATGCCAGCGGCGGAAGTAATCGGCGCCGTGCTTGGTATCGAGCAGCCAGTGAAAGTCCACCGACACGACGTTGCCGATCACGCCTGACATGAGCAGGTCCTTGACCTGCGTGCGCGGCGGCGCGTAGCGGTAATTGAAGGTGACCTTGCAACCACGCCCCGTTTCCCTCTGCGTATCGATGATGCGCTGGCACTTACTCTCGTCGGTGGTCATGGGTTTTTCGGTCATCACGTCGCAGCCCAATTCCATCGCCCGGCAGATGTAGTGATCGTGCGCCGAGTCCTTGGTGGTCACGATCACCACATCCGGCTTGGCCTCGGCGATCATCTGCTCGAACTGGTCGCCGCTGTAGGTCGGCACCTCTACGCCCTGCTCGCGCATCCAATCGGCACGCAACTGCAGACGGCCCGCGTTGGAATCGCAGAGGCCCACCAGCTCAGCATACTCGGTAAGGTGCTCAGTGACAATCCTTGAATACATCATCGAGCGATCACCAAGCCCTACTTGCACATAACGTTTTTTTGTCATCGCAATCTCCGATTCTTGTTTTTGCACTGCTTGCACATCCGACGCGACCTTGGGCGGAAGGGCTGCAGACCGGTGACAATGGTCAACGCCGGACTGGCGCTATGGTACAGCACATCGAGGATCGAGAGCCCCGGCTTGCCCGCCCCCAGGGTGGCGACCCGCGCCTGCCCGCACCCGCCCGCGTCACAGGACATGATACCTCAATCCGTACATCTTGACCATCGACGCGCAAGTCACCAGGATGGCATCAGGCAGAGAATACAGAGGGCTGGCCGGCGAAGCGACGCACTGCCCAAACCCGCCGTCCAGATCGACGCCCAGCAGCTTGAGCGTGTTGCAGACGTTAATGTGCCCTGGCAGACAGGCCGGGCAGCTATGGCAGGAGATGATAGAGTCGCCGACCATGCGGTCACCGACCTTGTAACCCTGCACATCCTTTACAGCGGGGAACAGGTTTCCAAGCGCCCGATGGCGACGGGCGAGCTGCTCCAGCGAATCTGCCAGAGCGGCCTGGAAATCGACGTGAGAAGACGGTGTTTGCGACACAACTCTGCCTCGAGAGAATTCAGTGGAGAGACCATCGCGCCTTACACCTTGTGTTTTGGCCACTCCGCAACCAATATGACTCTAGAACCTATCCGAGAAATATAGTCTAGCCCCTTACTGGCGACGGGCACAAGGCTCTACGCTACAGAATTTTGGGACAGGTTCTCAGTCATAATCGATGCCAACGAGGTTCAACTCCTCCGCGCGGTGACAAGCCACCCAATGATCGTCGCTCAACTCGCGCCACTCTGGAGCCTCAGTCTCGCAGACACCCTGAGAGTAACGGCAACGCGGGTGAAACTTGCAACCCGACGGCGGGTTTGCCGGGCTAGGGACATCCCCCTCCAGCACGATCCGCTGAGACACGTGATCCGGATCAGTCCGGGGGACCGCCGAGAGCAGCGCTTCAGTGTACGGATGCAACGGATTGTCATACAGCTCTTCCGCCGAGGCCAGCTCGACGATGACGCCCAGGTACATCACGGCCACACGGCTGCTTATGTGCTCCACGACGGAGAGATCGTGAGCGACAAAGAGATAGGTCAACCCAAACTCTTTTTGCAGATCCTCAAGCAGGTTGAGCGTCTGTGCTTGAACGGAAACGTCCAGGGCCGAGACCGGCTCGTCGCATATGATGAGCTTGGGTCGCGAGGCAAGGGCGCGGGCAACGCCGATGCGCTGCCGCTGTCCGCCACTGAAAGCATAGGGATAACGATTCATATGCTGCGCCTTGAGACCCACAGCCTCGAGCAGTTCCCTAACCCGTGACTTGAGTTCCGCGCCCTTTGCAATCCCGTGGATGCGCAGCGGCTCGCTGACAATGTCCATCACAGTCATGCGGGGGTTCAGGGAAGAAAATGGGTCCTGGAAGATAATCTGCATTTCACGTCGGAGAGCCTTCATCTCGTTCTTTGGGACCTGGAAAACATTGATCATCTCACCGTTCGTGCGAAACCAGACCTCACCTGCAGTCGGCTCGTAGGCTCGCAATATGGTACGCCCGGTGGTCGTCTTGCCACAGCCTGACTCCCCTACCAGCCCGAGGGTCTCGCCCTCGCGGATGAAAAAGTCTACTCCATCCACAGCGCGAACATAACCCGCGACTTGCCGGAAAAATCCTTTCCTGATGGAAAAGTGTTTTTTCAGACCCTTGACTTCCAATAGAATAGGAGCTTTGGATTCCATACTACCTCACAAGACTATATTTGCTTCTCTCTCGACAGACCAGGATGCCAAATTACACATAAGCCTGACAACGTACAAAGTGGCCGGGCTCCACCTCGACCAACGGGACCTCCTCACTCAACTGATCGCAGGCCTCCGCTTTGGCAAGTGGGCAACGCGGAAGAAAGGCGCAGCCAGCAGGCACTGAATACGGGTCGGGGACACTGCCGGGAATGGGCGTCAAACGAGCCTTCACCCGGCGGCCCAGGTGTGGGATGGAGCGCATCAGGCCTACAGTATATGGATGGAGAGGACGGCGAAAGATAATGCGCAAGTCGCCGGTCTCCACGATCCTGCCCATGTACATCACCGCTACCCGCTCACACATCTCAGCGATCACCCCTAGGTTGTGAGTGATCATGAGAATCGCCATACCGAACTGGGCCTGGAGGTTTTTCATCAACTCCAGAATCTGAGCCTGGATGGTGACATCCAGAGCAGTAGTAGGCTCATCAGCAATGAGAAGCCGAGGATTACAAGAAAGCGCCATGGCGATCATCGCCCGCTGCCGCTGCCCACCAGACAAACGATGAGGATACTGGTCGATAATCTGATCAGCTCCACGAATGCCCATACCGGCCATCTCTAACCAGGAGATCGCTTCCCTACGGGCCTCCTTGTCGCCAAGACCTCGATGCAACTGAATGGCCTCGACGATCTGATTCCCCACTGTATGCACCGGCGAGAGGGAGGTCAGCGGCTCCTGAAAAATCATGGCAATCCTGTTCCCCCGGATATCGCGGATGAGATCGCCATTTGGATCGACGGTAGTCAGATCGGTCGCCGGGCTGCCATCTCCCTGGTCGTAGAAAATACTGCCCTGGACAATGCGGCTCGTTTTCAAGGGGAGCAAACGAAGGATCGAAAAAGCGGTCACGCTCTTTCCACATCCCGATTCGCCAACCAGGCCAAGCGTCTCCCCAGGCTTGATCTCCAAAGACACACCATCTACCGCCCGGACCACCCCGTCCAGGGTGTAAAAGTGTGTCTTCAGATCTTCGACCCGAACAATATAGCGCTGATTATCTGCTGTCATATCTACACCGTATAAGGATCGGCAGCATCACGCAAACCATCGCCCAGAAAGTTAAAGGCAAGGATAGCGATGGCAATGGCAAGCGCCGGGGTAAAAACCCAAGGATAGAGAGCCATAGACTGAATGTTCTGCACTTCCTTCAGAAGCACACCCCAACTGGTGATCGGCGGGCGAAGCCCCAATCCCAGAAAACTCAACGCGGTCTCTGCCAAAATCATGGCTGGCATAGCCAGCGTCGAGACGACGATAATGTGACTAAAGGTCGCCGGGATAAGATGACCAAAGACGATCCGCGCATCGCTTGCCCCAGCGAGTTTCGCCGCCAGGACAAAGTCCTCGTTGCGCAGAGACAGCACCTTGCCTCGCAGTTGACGGGCCAACCAAGTCCAGCCGATTACGGACAAGATGAGGGTCACGGCAAAATAAGTCCTCAATGGTGGCCAATGAGGAGGCACTGCAGCCGATAACGCCATCCATAGGGGAATGGCGGGGAAAGACCGTACCAACTCGATCAACCGCTGTACGAGATCGTCAATCCAACCGCCATAGTAACCCGAGACGACGCCTAGCACCGATCCAAAGAGCAGGCTCAGGACCACACCCAGCAATCCGATGGTTAACGAGACCTGACTGCCGTAGAGAACGCGGGAAAACATATCGCGCCCCTGCCGGTCAGTACCCAACAGCGAGACGATCCCCTCTGACGTTTGGAAGAGGTGAACGTCAGTGTCGATCAATCCGAAAAGCTTGTAGGGTTCTCCTTGGGCAAAGAACTCGAGAGGGATTCTCTTCTCACAGTTCGGCGTATAGGTTTTGCGCAAGTTCTCGTCAATCTCCAAGTCAACATCGCAGATAAACGGCTGGAATTTTCCGTCGTTGAAGAAGCGAACGCGCTGAGGAGGCATGTAGATGTACCTTGCGAACCGTGTGGAGAGGGTGTATGGCGCTATAAAGCCGGCAAGGAGCGCACTCAGGTAGTAAAGCAGGATTACAATCCCCCCCACGACGGCCACCTTGTTGCGAATGAACTTTCGCCATATCAGTTGCCATTGTGAGGCGGCATAGATCGCCTCAAGTGATTTCTGGGCGGCTGGGTCTTCCGGCTCCAGGTCTTCACCTGTATCGCCTAGCCCTTCGTATAGCTTGAACAGATCTTCCGACTTGTTTACTATATCGCTCATGTGTACACAATCCTTGGGTCAACCCATGCAAGGGCGATATCGGCCAGGAGGTTGGACACCATCAACAGCAAGGTCATAAAGAGCAAAAAGGTCCCGGCCAGATACATATCCTGAGTCAGCAGGGCGCGTAGCAAAAGAGGGCCTGTGGTCGGGACCGACATGACGATACCCACGATCGTAGATTCTGAAATAACCTTGGGGATTTCCATAGCCATCACGCTGATCAGAGGATTGATGGCCACTCGCACGGCATATTTGTCGATCACTTTTCGTTCTTTGAGTCCTTTCGCCCGTGCAGTTGTGATGAACTGCTGTCCCATCACATCTAGCAGGTTACCCCGCAGGATGCGCTGGAGTTGGGCCGTGCTTGCAAGACCAAGGATGACGGCTGGCGGCCAGAGGTGATTCAGATAATCCAGTACCTTGGCCAGACCCCAGGGCTGGTCGGCCATTTGCTGGGATATCTCCCCACCAACAGGGATGCGCAGAACGATGATGCCAAAGAACATCCACAGCAACGCCAACAGGAAGCCGGGCAGCGATAGCCCCAAGAAACCCAGCAGGGACAGCGCATGGTCGCCGAAGGAATACTGATGCGTGGCCGAATAGATGCCAATGGGAACGGCAACGCCAATCATGAAAAGCAGCGATAGCCCTCCCACCTGGATGGTGTATCCCATTCGCTGGAGCACGATGGGCAGGGCTGGGCTGTTCCATTCAAGAGAATAGCCAAAGTCACCCCTAGGAAAGCCGGAAACCCATCGCCAGTACTGCACGTACAGCGGCTGATCCAGGCCGTATCGCTCCTGCATCTTTTTGACCGTCTCCTTATCCTGCCCGCCGCCGCTCATAGCCGCCTCGATCGCCCGCGTGGTAAAAAAGTCGCCCGGCGGCAACTGGATGATAATGAAAGTGACGACGGATACGATAAAGAGCGTGGGGATCATTCCCAGAACACGTCTCCCGATATAAGCTAGCATAGCGGATACTCCTCAACACCACATGGAAAACCAATCTTCTGGAGCGAGGAGGGATCTACTCGCCGATCCCTCCTCGCCCGGCATCACCTCAACCTACTGCCTATGATACTCACTTCTTTGTAACAAGGGCATCGGTTTTGTGCCACGCCTACTCCTTCATCCAAAACTGAGGCGGGTCCATGGTGCCCGGCGTAAAGACGAGCCAGTCAGAGGTGTGCTTCTCCATAACGTTGTAAAAGTTGTTCTTGACCACCGTCAGAGCTGGCGGCTGACCCACCGTGCCAATGCAGAACAAGTTCTCAGTGGCTTTCCGGACGATCTGCTTGCCGATTTTAACCTGCTCATCAGGATCCACAGTGGCCTTGTACTCGTCGTAAAGATCCTGTACCTCCTTGAAGATGGCTATCGGTTCCTCGCCCAGTTCGCCGCCAGACTTGTACCAGGTGCCAAATGCAGGCCCCATCCAGGAGCGCTAGTCAAAGGGGAACTGATAGATCGGATCTACCATCGGTACCAGGCCGCGGTCCGTCTCCCAAGTTGCGATCATGACCTCGTTGCTGTTGGCCCTGGGCCAGTAGATGTCGCGCGACATGGTCTCCAAGACCGTCTTGAGACCAACGTCGTTCCAGTTCTGAGTCACCAGCTCCAGAGAGTCCATATTGGCGCCCGAAACGGCGTCGGTGCCTTCGATGATCAACTCCACCGGCGAGCCATCCGAGAATTTATAGAAGCCATCGGCGCCTTTCACCAACCCGATCTCGTTCAGCAACGCCTCGGCCGCCGGTGGGTCGTAATCGGCATAGTACTCCTCGATGTCCGCCTGGAACAGAGGCGAATCGCTCACAACAGTGGTGTTGCGCGGGGTGGCCTGGCCTAGGAAGCCAACCTCATTGATCAAGTCGCGGTCTATGGCCAGCGACAGGGCCTGGCGGAATTTCAAGTTCTGCAGCAGCTCGCGATACTTGGCATCGGGATAGCTCTGATTGGGGAAGAGAGTGATCGTGGAAGCCTGCGCCGTGGGCCATATAAGCATGTGGTAGTCGCCCGCCTCCGCGTTCTCCTGGTAGACGGTATACTGGGCAAAGTTGATACGACGGTGCTGCATGTCCAACTCGCCCGCGATGGCCATCAGGTTGATGGCCTCGCCACCCTCGACCAGGGCGTAGTGAATCCGATCGATGTAGGGCAACTGCTGGCCCTCCACATCCACCTTCCAGTAGTAGGGATTGCGCTCGGCGACCATTTCCGTAGCTCCGGCTTCCCACTGCGCGACCTTCCAGGCATACATCACTGGCAGCTCGGTATTGAAGTTGAATGCCTTCTCCTCGAAAAGCTCATAGGTCGCGTCTGTGTTGAACGTAGGATGGAACTGCTCCAAGTAGTGCTTGGGCGCAAAGAAGCCAAAGCGCTCAAAGCCCAGCGGCCACTGGCAGCCATGGAAAGCCAACCCGGTGGTTTCGATCAGACCGTTTGGACCGGCGAACTTGAGCTTGATGGTAATATCGTCTATCTTCTCCAACTCCATCGGCTCTCCGTCGACGAACCATTCGATATGTGGGGCGGCCGTGATATTCTCGTCGTTCTCGATGTTTTCCCACCAGAAGATGATGTCGTCCACGGTGAAGGGTTCGCCGTCGGACCACTTGCGGCCCTTGCGGAAGTACAGGGTCACTTCCAAGCCATCGTCTGACCACTCCCAGGCCTTGGCCAAGCCGGGCTGGATCGGGTCTTTGGGATCGCGCGGCCAGCGCAAAACGGCCTCATAGATAAGGCGTCCAAGGGCGTGAAAGTCCGCGACGCCGAGAAAGGCCCGGTGCCAGGTGCCCCCGTACTCCCCTATCGATTTGACGGGCAGAACCATCAGCGGCTCCTCAGAAATACGATCTTCCACCGGCGGGAGCCCCATATCCGCCAGCATAGGCGCCTCGCTGTACTCCGACGGCGGCTCGACGGTCACCTGAACCACGGCTGTCTCTTTAGCCACCTCCTGGACGACGACCGTCTCCTTGACGGTCTGGACTTCGGGCGACGTGGGGCAACACCCAGCCAGAGCTGCTCCTACAGCCGTAAGAGCGCTCATCTGCAGGAATTCACGTCGGCTTATTCTTTTTTCGCTCATTCGCTTTCCTCCTTCAACGTCTAAATTTGACTTTCTAGAATGACCTGGTAAACTGCTATTTGTGGGGAATCCCACACCCTTTGCGCGCAGGTCACACTTTTGCGCTATGCAGGAGTGCTGACCTGCGTGCCTCTCAATATCATAACTTGAGTCGTCTATCACCTCCTTCCTTTCACTGATTCACGGCGCACTATCGCGAACGACTAGCTTTGGCAGCAAGACGATTTCTTTGTATCCTTTTTCCGCGCAGCCATTGATCTTCTCCAACAGCAACCGCATGGCCTCAGAACCCAATTCATACCGAGGCACGCGACATGTCGTCAACGTGGGCGAGACCAGAGAAGCCATAGGAATATCGTCAAAGCCGACGATGGCAACATCGGTAGGAACCGCCCGCCCCAAATCTGCACAGGCCTGCAATGCACCAATAGCGACCAAGTCGTTGTAGCAGAAGAGCGCTGTGAGTTCCGGGTTGTCAGTCAATAGCCCGCGAGCGACCTCTCGCCCGCCCTCCACCGTCGGCAGACTGTGGCACGTCCAAGTTGGGTTGTATGAAACACCAGCGGCAACCAAAGCAACCCGGTAACCCTCGGCCCGCCACCGGCTGCTTTGAGAAGCCGGCGGCCCGGAGAGAAGCCCGATTGCCCGATGACCGCTTTGCAACAAGTGTTGGGTGGCCATTTGTCCGCCTGCCCGATCATCGACCATCACCACACACACGTCTTCGCTTTCCAGCTGGCGGTTGAACAACACAGCAGCCTGATGCCTTGCCACCGCCTCCTCAAGCACGCCCTCCTCCAGCCGCGGGCTGCATACCATGACGCCGTCCACTCGCTTTTCTTCCAGAGACCGCAACACTTTCAACTCTCGCTGGGTGTCCTCACCTGTGTTGCACAAAAAAACATTGTAGCCCGCATCATAGGCGACGTGCTCAGCCCCACGCGCCACTTCGGCGAAGAAAGGATTGGCTACATCGGGTACTACCAAACCGAGGGTTCCTGTGCGCTTGGTGACCAAACCGCGCGCAATGTCGCTGGGGTGATAGTCCAGCCGTTCGATGACGGCCTGCACGCGTTCACGTGTGGCTTGACTAACGCCTTCCTTGCCGTTGATCACCCGAGAGACAGTCATCAATGAGACCTGCGCCTCTCGAGCGACCTGCGCCATGGTGACCCGTCCGGGCATAAGGGCTAGCTCCTGCTGGGGTATCGTTAGCGCTAACGTTAGCGCTAACGTATTATAGTCCATTTTCTGAGGCCTGTCAATGATTCCGCTCAAAACGCAGGGATTATCATTTCAAAAAGTAACTACTCAGCCTTGCTTCGCAGTTGCCTTTCGCGTGTGAAAAGAGAGGGGGCAGGGGTTGGGAGAGCGGCGAAGCCGCTCTCCCAACCCCATCTCTCCCTTTTTCGAGCGAATGAGACTGCTCGGGCGAATAGCCTGAGTAGTTACTTCAAAAATACCCTTGATGGGATAAAGCAGACTCCCAATCGCGTCTTGTTCTGACAGAATCTCTATCTCCGACACGAGTCGAAGCGCGCCCAACCCCACTTCTTCTCAAGATGCTCAGAATAAGCAACTTGGACCTCGAAGTGCAAAGCGACAAGACCCTAGTCAAAATGGCAATGAAAACCGTGGAATTTGGGATCGAACTGAGGGATAAACAGAGCCCAGGGCTTCTTGCAAAGCCCTGGGCAAAAAGGCGGGGAGGCAGGGATTCGAACCCTGGGTGGAGCTATTAACCCCACAACCGCTTAGCAGGCGGCCCCAATCGTCCACT
>JAFGED010000286.1 GCA_016931785.1 Anaerolineae bacterium | reverse complement strand
TTCGCCCGAGCAGTGGCCCTCGCTCGAAAAAGGGAGAGTCCTTCCTCCTCTTTTTGTCGCGAAAGGCAACTGCGAAGCAGGGCTGAGTAGTTACTGTGCAGCGAGCTTGGATGCCCCAAAGTACAAACACACCCGCAGGGTCTTGCCATCTTCTGGATACTTTTCCTCACCTCGGGCATCCTGTCGCACGGCTGCGCCCGGAGGGGTATTTTTAGGGGTGGCGAAGCTACCGGCACCCCATCCCTAAAAATCAATCTGACCGTAACTCATTGTTCCCCGGCGGGTTTTTCTATTGTGTGTGGCACGCTGTGCGCACACAGATCCTACGGCTGGTACACCAGGAGGCACCCATGACGTACAACTGTGTGGTGTTGGTCAAGCAAGTGCCCGATACCACCAATATCACCGGCAAGGCGATGAAGGAGGATGGCACGGTCAACCGCGCCGCGCTGCCCGCCATCTTTAACCCCGAGGACCTGCACGCACTGGAGATGGCGCTGCAGGTCAAGGAGCAGTACGGCGGGAGTGTGACGGTGCTGACGATGGGGCCGCCGCGCGCGGCCGAGATCCTGCGCGAGGCGCTCTATCGCGGCGCCGACCGGGTCGTCCTGCTCACCGACCGCAAGACCGCCGGATCGGACACGCTGGCGACTTCTTACGCGCTCAAGTGCGCCGTGGAAAAGATCCGCGACTATGATTTGGTCTTTTGCGGGCGGCAGGCCATCGACGGCGACACGGCTCAGGTCGGGCCACAGGTGGCCGAGAAGCTGGGGCTGCCGCAGATCACCTACGCCGAGGCGATCGAGTCGCTGGAGGGGAGCGAGATCGTCGTGCGCCGGGCCTTTCCCCTGGGCACGGAGAGGGTAAAGGGCGCGCTGCCCTGCCTGCTCACCGTCGTCGAATCGGCCAACGAGCCGCGCCCGCCCTCCGCCCGCCGGATCGTATCCAACAAGCTGGCGGCTATCCCGCAGGAGTATCCCGCCCTGCTGGAAAAGTGGCCCGAGTTCGAGACGGAGGACAAGCTGGACGGATACCTGGCCGCGCGCGGATTAAAGATCGCCGTGTGGTGCGGCGAGGACGCCGGCATCGACTACGAAAAGGTCGGCCTCTCCGGCTCGCCCACCAAGGTGCTCAAGATCGATTCCGTCGTGCTGGGCGCCGAAGGCAGCAAGGAGTTCGAGGCGAGCGAGGCGGGCCTCTCGGCGCTGGTGCGGGAGTTGGTGGAGGATTATATACTGTAAGACCTGCCAGGTTGTGCGAACCTACGGTTCGCCTGAAACCTGGCAGGTCTCGCTACGAGGATAACAAATGACACAACCACGCGAAGTTTGGGTCTTTATCGAGCAAGACGGCGGCAACGTCGCGCCGGTCAGCCTGGAGCTGTTGGGCAAGGCGCGGGAGCTGGCCGATCAGTTGGATGGCAAGGTGTGCGGGTTGTTGCTTGGGGACGGGGTCGCCGACAGGGCCGACATGGTGATCCACCACGGCGCCGACGAGGTGCTGCTGGCCCAAGCTCCCGAGTTGGGCGTGTATCGCACGCTGCCCTACGCCCGCGTCGCCGTCGATCTGGTGAAGGGGCGTCAGCCCTACATCTTTTTACTGGGGGCCACGCCGGTGGGACGCGACCTGGCCCCGCGCATCGCCAGCGCCTGCTGGGCCGGCCTCACCGCCGACTGCACCTCGCTGCAGATCGGCGATTTCGAGTTCAGGGATGAGGTCTACAAGGACCTGCTGTACCAGATTCGCCCGGCCTTTGGCGGCAACATCATCGCCACCATCGTCAACCCGGAGACGCGCCCGCAGATGGCCACCGTGCGCGAGGGCGTGATGAAGATGGAGCAGCCGGACGAGGCGCGCCGGGGGGTGATTACGCAAGTAGCGCCGCAGTTCGACCCCGCCGACCTGGTCGTGGAAGTGCTGGAGCGCGAGATGCGGCTGCCGAGCTGCGACCTGAAGGGCGCTTCGGTCGTCGTCGCCGGCGGGATGGGCGTGGGCAGCAAGGAGGGGTTCGACTTGATCGCCGGCCTGGCCCACGTGCTGGGCGGCGAGGTGGGGGCCTCCCGCGCCGCCGTCGACGCCGGCTTCATAGAAAAGGAGCACCAGGTGGGGCAGACGGGCGTCACCGTGCGGCCCCGCCTTTACGTGGCCTGCGGCATCTCGGGGGCGGTGCAGCACTGTGCGGGGATGGACCAGGCGGGCACCATCGTGGCCATCAACAGCGACCCCAGCGCGCCGATCTTTCAACTGGCGCACTATCGTATCGTGGGCGACCTGCACGAGGTTATCCCCCAGCTCATCAGCGCTTACCGCGGTACGGCAAAGTAGGAGACTCATATGGCAGAGAACTTTTTCACCGACAATCTTGATTTGCAGCGCTATCTGAAAAAGATCGACCTGAGCGAGGTCGTTGGAATCCTGGAGGATGGCTACCGCTATCACGAGGAGCACGCCGCCGCGCCGCGCAATTACGCCGACGCGATGGATAACTACCGGTTGATGCTGGAGGTGGTGGGCGACATCTGCGCCAACCACGCCGCCCCGCGCGCCGCCGAGGCGGACGAGGTGGGCGTCTCTTGCGAGGACGGCCGCGTGGTCTACGCCGACGCGACCCTGGAGGCGATGCGCTTCTTCCGGCAGGCCGATATCGTCGGCGCGACGCTGCCCTGGGAGTATGGCGGGATGAATTTGCCGGAGACGATCCTGCAGATGGTGGTCGAGATCATGTCCCGCGCCGACGCCAGCCTGATGACCGTCTTTGGCCTGCAGGAGATCGCGGCCAAGATGATCGCCGAGCACGGCGACGAGGAGATGAAGGCGCGCGTGCTGCCGCGCGTCATATCGGGCGAGCTGGTGGGCGGGGCGATGGTGCTCACCGAACCGGACGCCGGCTCGGATCTGGGCAGCGTGCAGACCCACGCCACCTACGATGAGGAAACGGGCGAGTGGCGGCTCAACGGCGTCAAGCGCTTTATCACCAACGGCTGCAGCGACGTCCTGCTGGTGCTAGCTCGCTCCGAGGAGGGGTCGGCCGACGCCCGCGGGCTGTCCTTCTTCGAGGCCGAGGCCGACGAGACGGTGCGCATCCGCCGCACCGAGCACAAGATGGGCCTGCACGCCTCGCCCACCTGCGAGATGCAGTTCGATAACACCCCGGCGCGCCTGATCGGCAAGCGCCGCTCTGGGCTGATCCGCTACGCGATGGCGATGATGAACGTCGCCCGGTTGGCCATCGCCAGCCAGGCGCTGGGCATCGCCGAGGCGGCCTACCGCGAGGCGTACAAGTACGCCCAGAAGCGCGTCCAGTTTGGCTCGTCCATCGACCAGATCCCGGCGGTCTATCGCATGCTGCTCTCGATGCGCGCCGAGATCGAGGCCACACGCGCGCTGGTCTATGAGACGGCGCGCTGGGTCGACCTGGCCAAGGCATACGAGCGGCAGAAGGAGCGCGGCGAGCTCGATTCGGAGGGGCGCGAGCGGCTCAAGGAGGCGGGGCGCCTATCTGACGTGCTGACGCCGCTGGTCAAGTACTATGCCACCGAGATGGGCAACAAGGTGTGTTACCAGGCGATGCAGATCCACGGCGGCACCGGCTACATGCGCGAGTTCAACGTCGAGCGTCACTACCGCGACGTGCGCATCACCAACATCTACGAGGGCACCAGCCAGCTCCAGGTGGTGGCCGCCATCGGCGGGCTGCTGGGCCACGCGCTGGACGGCCTGCTGGCCGATTACGCCGCACAGGACTATGGCGCGGAGCAGGCCGACCTCAAGGGCCAGTTGCAGGAGGCCACCGCGCTGTTCAATCGCTGCATCGATCACCTGAAAGAGGCCGAGCGCGTGGCGGTCGATTACTACGGCTCCGACGCGGTCGAGGTGGCGACCTACCTGCTCAACGGCTGGCTGGTGTTGCAGGACGGTGCGGCATCAGCATCTAAACGCAAGCGCGACCTGGCTCGCGTCTACATCGGCGAGACGCTGCCCCAGATTCGCGCCCGCATCGACGTGCTGCGGGCCATCGACCCGACGCCGGTGCAGGTGAAGGAAACCGTGCTGGCCGCCGAATTCTAATAATGGTAGGGTACGTTCGTAGTACGCGCTTTAGCGCGCCTGCCGGGCGATAATGGTCATTAAGAATTTACTTCGGTAATCCGTATTTGCCGCTCCGCCCGGAGATGAATCGTTCGACTGAGCTCACGACGAAGTCTCC
>JAFGED010000285.1 GCA_016931785.1 Anaerolineae bacterium | reverse complement strand
TGTCCTGAGCGAAGCCGAAGGATCGCCGCTCTCCAAACCCCCGCCCCCTCTCTTTTCACACGCGAAAGGCAACTGCGAAGCAAGGCTGAATAGTTACCTTTGGGGCATCCAAGCTCGCTGCACAAAAACAAGATTCGCAAGCGCGTACATTTGCCCTTGCTCGATGAATGCTAAAGCGTGTGTTGCGCCTATTTCGCTGGAAGCCGATTGCCCGCCGCCCCAGGGGGCAAATGTACCCAATCACCTCAAGAAGCACTTTGACTTCTCGGCCAGTATACCTATAATACTCACTGTGTGAATATTCATTATAGAAATACATAGGAAAGAGATGAACGCAAAAAAACGACTGCCGCTAGGACAAGCCCTACTAGGGCTCTTGATGCAGGGACCGCTGCATGGCTACGACCTGCACCGATGCGCCAAAGAGGAGCTAGGACCCATCTGGCACATGGGCATCAGCAACATCTATGGCACGCTAAAGCAACTAGAGAAAGCCGGCCACGTCGAATCCTCCCTCAGCCCGCAGGATAATCGCCCAACCCGCAAGATCTATCGCATCACCCGGGCTGGCCGCAAGAGCTTCCGAGACTGGGTGCGGCAACCCGCGACCACCATATGGCGCCTGCGGGTGGAATTCCTCGCCAAGCTCTACTTCCTTCACACACTCGGCCTGAAGGGAGCGCATGAGCTGATCGCAGCCCAGGAGACCATCTGTCAAGAGCGCATCGCACAACTCCAACGCAGCGCGGCCGAGCGCGACCCTCAGGATTTTGACCGAATCGTTTTCGACTTCCGCCACCGCCAAATCGAGGCGATCCTGAGCTGGCTCGAAATGTGCCGTGAGGAACTCACATCGTGACCCAGGGCCACAGTGCTGCCGGAGAGCGCACATGATCGAGGTACGCGGGTTGCACGTCCGCTACCCAGAGGCCCACGCGCTGCAGGGCATCGATCTCTCCATCACGCCCGGCTCCTTCGTATTGGTCAGCGGGCCATCCGGCGGAGGCAAGAGCACCCTGGCCCACACCCTGACAGGCTTGATTCCCCAGACCGTACCCGCCGAGGTAGACGGAAGCATCTCAATCGCAGGGCTAGATCCGCGGCAGCACAGCGCAGCGCAGATCGCCACTCGGGTTGGACTGGTATTCCAGAACCCATCCACACAGTTATTTAGCGGAACGGTGGAGGAGGAGGCCGCTTTCGGCCCGCGCAACCTGGGGCTCCCGCCGGAGGAGATCGCGGATCGCGTAGAGTATGCACTGTCGGCGACGGGATGCACTCACCTGCGACATCGCGCCATACGGCACCTATCGAGCGGCGAGCAGCAACGCGTGGCCATCGCAGCCGTGTTATCCATGCGCCCACCCATTCTGATCCTGGATGAACCCACAGCCAACCTCGACATCGAGGGAGAAGGACTGATCACGCGCACCCTGGTCCGGTTGCACCACCAACACCAGATCACGCTCGTCGTCATCGAACATAGACCCGATTCTTTCCTGCCCCATGCCGACCGCCTGATATGGCTGGCGGACGGTCGCGTCGCGGCCGATGGCCCACCGGCCAAAATATTGGCCAAGGTGCAGCCTTCACCATCGCCTTATTCCTTCCCGCCACCCCAAACCGGCGGCCCCCTCGTCACGCTTCAAGGAATCACCGCCGGCTATGCCGGGCACCTCGTTCTCCAGGACTGCACGCTCACGCTCCGGAGCGGCGACTTTGTGGCGCTGGTTGGCCCGAACGGATCGGGCAAGACCACCCTGGCCCGCGTGCTGGCCGGGCTCCTACGTCCGCGCCGTGGCAAGGTCGTCTGGCACGCCAACGGGAAACGACCGCGCGTGGGGTTCCTACAACAGAACCCGCTCCATCAACTGGTGTGCGACACAGTCGAAGAGGAGGTGCGCTTTGGCCCGCACAACCTGCGAGCGGAGCGAGAAGAGGACATAGAGAGGTTGATGATCCAAGGCGACCTATGCCCGCTGCGCCACCGGCCAACGCGAGCGCTCAGCGTCGGACAGCAGCAGCGCACCGCCCTGGCCGCCGCGCTGGCGCTCAAGCCGGCGCTCCTGGTCTTGGATGAGCCGACGGTTGGACAGGACCAACAACACCTCACGCAGGTGATGGACTTTGTAAGCGGACTGAACCGGCAGGGGCAGACCGTACTGCTGATTACCCACGACCGGCAATTAGTGGGGCGGTATGCAAACGCCATTTGGGAAATCAAAGAGAAAAGAGGCAAGATGCAGGGAGCAAGGGCCAGCCAAATCCTGCCTCTTGCTCCCTGCATCTTGTACAAAAAGGAGTGAACGATGACCTCTTACACCGTACGCGACTGGGTCACCATCGGGTTGTTCGGCGCGCTGTGGGGCGCGGTCGAACTGACGTTGGGCAGCGTGCTGCACGTCATCTATCCACCCCTGACGAATACGTTCCTGACCGGTGTGGTGCTGGGCGGAATCGGCGTGGCGATAGCTTTGACAGGACGCCACTTTGTGCCAAGGAGGGGAGCGGTGGTGCTGATAGGTGTCGTGACGGCGCTGTTGAAACTGCTCAGCGTCAGTGGGGTCAAAATCGGCCCGGTAGTCGCCATCCTGGTAGAAAGTATCTTGATGGAGATCGTGCTATGGATTGCGCACGCATCGTGTTGGGCCTTTGTCGTTGCCGGCGCATTGGCATTGGGCTGGAACATTCCCCACATGCTCATCATGCCGCAGATCCTATTCGGCAAGAGCGCCGCCGAGGCATACAGCCAGGTAATCCAACAAGGCAGCCAGGGACTAGGGTTAGCCCCATCGACTGCCCTGCTCATCCTAACCGCGCTACTGGCAATCCAAATGGGCGTAGGAGCGATCGGCGGATGGGGAGCGTGGCACTTGGGTAGGGCAGTGGCACGGCGGCTGCAGCCACGCGGAGACGACCATTGAGCCCGTGGGGCTACCTGTTGTTCACCGCCTGGGCCGCGCCGATAGCCACTTTGAGCGAAGGCCGATGGTTGGCAGGCCTGGCGTTGGTGGAGACGGCCTTTGGCCTCGTGTGGAGCCGGCGCGGCATGCGGCTGCTCGGCCATCCCCGCTTCTGGATGCTCGTCCTGGCCGCAGTGATACTGGGAGCGTTCCTGCTCGGCGAGCCCGACGTGGGACTGGGGCCGCTGAGCCTTTCGCGAGAGGGATTCACCGCCGGCCTGGAAATGGCCGGGCGGGCCTTCACGCTGGCGCTGGCGTTCAACCTCGGCTTAGGCTCACTCTCCCTCTCCGACGTCGTGGCCGTGTTCGACCGACTGCGGCTGCGCGGGCTGGGGTTTGCCACCGCGCTGGCGATGAACCTGCTGGGGACCCTGCAAGAGATGGCGACAGTGACGCTGCAAACGATCCGCCTGCGAGGAGGGCTGCGTCGACCGTGGACAGCCCTGCGGCTTTTCTTGATCACCACTATGGCCAACACGCTGCGTTACAGGGATGAGATCGTCAATGCAGCAGCCGCGCGCGCCTTCGATCCGCTTAAGAATCCATCTAGGCCACTGCCACTGCAGCGGGCCGACCTGTGGCTGATGATCGTACTGGCAGGGTATACAGGAGCGTTGCTAGCGGTAAGGTGACGGAAAACTCACAGGGTCTCCCGCAATACCCGTTCTCCCAAGATACCGGCAAAGGTCGCCGCGTCCGGCGGTGCGGCGAAGTGAAGCTCCCCGGCGCAAAGCGCCGGGGCTTCTTAAGGGAAAAGCCCTTGGGGGCTGCCGCCCCCAAATCCCCCCCTTTGCCATT
>JAFGED010000284.1 GCA_016931785.1 Anaerolineae bacterium | reverse complement strand
GCTGTTCGCCCGAGCAGTGGCCCTCGCTCGAAAAAGGGAGAGATGGGGGGGGGCGAGGGCGGCGATCCTTCGGCTTCGCTCAGGACAAGCGCTGCCCTCGAACCCCCCGCCTTCCTCCTCTTTTTGTCGCGAAAGGCAACTGCGAAGCAGGGCTGAGTAGTTACCAGGAGAATTCAATTCGTTATGCTGGGTTTAGGGCGAGGGTTGAAATGGAGACTTTGAACCGGCGTTCCGTCGTGGACGCACACGTGCACGTAGCGCCCGATCAGGCGGCGCTGATGCTAGAGATCATGGATGCCGCTGGCCTGGGTGCTGTGGTCAACGCGGGCATCCTGGAGGTGCGCGGGATCCCCTTTGAGGATGGAATGCGCGCTTTCGAGCGGGTGTTTGGCGAGCGCATGCGGTATTTCCCGACGCCCGATTTTGGCGATACCGCGCCTGGTTTCGGCGAGCGCATGGCCGAGAGGCTGGCGCGCCAGGTGGCGCGTGGGGCGTGTGGACTAAAGATATTTAAAGAGCTGGGGCTGCGCCACAGGGATGCCGGCGGCGATCTGATCCCGGTGGACGATCCGCGCCTCGATCCGCTGTGGGCCAAGGCTGGCGAGTTGGGCGTGCCCGTGCTGATCCACACCGCCGATCCGCTCGCCTTCTTTCGGCCGCTGGATGAGGCCAACGAGCGCCGGGAGGAGTTGCAGCGCTATCCCGACTGGCACTTTGGCAAGCCCGAGTTCCCCGGTCATGACACGCTCCTGGCGCAGCGCAACCGCGTCATCGAGCGGCATTCGGGTACGGTCTTTATCGGCGCGCATCTGGGCAATTACCCGGAGGACCTCTCATACGTCGATGCCTGCCTGGACCGCTATCCCAACTTTTACGTGGATACCTCCGCTCGCATTGGCGAGATCGGCCGCCATCCGGCCGAGGAGGTGCGGGCTTTTTTCCGCAAGCACCAGGATCGGACGCTCTTTGGGAGCGACCTGGTGTTGGGGTGGGACGTCTTTGACCAGGGTGAGCGGGAAGATAGGAGCGAGGTCGAGGCTCACTACGAGGATCACTGGCGCTTTTTCGAGACGGATGAGCGCCAGATCCCTTACCCTGGGTTTCCCATTCAGGGCCGCTGGGGGGTGGATGCCATTGCCCTGCCGTCCGAGGTGTTGGAAAAGCTGTACGCCGGGAACGCCCGGCGGCTGATCCCCGGCCTGTGACTTTGTGGGCGGCGTCTCAGGTGACCATCTCTGGCGGCAGGTGGTCTACCCGGTTCAAGTAGCGGAGGTGTAGCGGTTCGTCGCCCACGAGATCGACGCGCGCGAAGGCTGTGTTGTAGTGGTGATACCAAAAGATCTCGGGCTCCAGTAGCTGGTGGAAAAGCGCCTTCATGAGGAAGGCGCTAAAGCCCGCGTGGGTCACGAGTGCAATCCGCTCGTCGCCTCCGACCTTGGCCCGCTCCTGTAACACGTCGGCGACCTTGATGGCCCTGGCGGTGAATGTCGCTCTATCCTCCAGGCCTTGGTTCCACCAACCTCCCGCCGTGATGCCCTCTGGCAGGATGTAGTTTGGGAATTCCTCCAATATCTCCAGGCGGGTCTTGCCCGGATATCCGACGGCGCCCTCTGGTTCGCCGAGGTCGAGATAGATGCCGCCCCATTCGTGGATGTCGATCCATACCTCAGGCACTAGCCCGAGCGCTTCTCCGATCGGTTGCGCGGTCTGTAGCGCGCGCCACATCGGGCTGCAGTAAAGGTGGGTGATGCCAAAGCCGCGCTCCTGATATCCCCTGGTCCCGGGTGGCACGCGTTGCGGTTCTGTCGCCAGGTGTTGGGCGAGGAGCTCTGCTTGTCGCCGGCCCAGGTCGGTCAGCGGTGGGTCGCAGCCGCGATCCTCCCGGTTGGTCAGCGCGTTGTTGGTCGATTGGCCGTGTCGGATGATGTAGAGTTCCATTGGCGTACCCCGTAAAACGTAATGCGTAACCTAGATCGTTTCCAGCGCGTCCAGGATGGCCTGGTTGATTGAAGGGTAGATTGGCACGTCGCGTGCGGCCATTGCCTCGGCCTTGGGCCCATCGGCGGGTGTGATGCCGTGGGGCTGCCAGGCGATATCCAGTCCTGCCGCCCGCAGCAGCTCGATGGCGTGCTTCACCGCGTCGATGCCGCCCGGCGAGTCCTCGAACACGTGTACGGTGACAGCGTCCAGGTTGGCCAGCGGCGGGCCAAGTTCGCTATCTTGGTGCAGGGCCAGCGCTGCTTCCAGCGCGCCCGTCTCCTGGCCCGATTGCGCCGCGCCGATGGCTGCCAGCGCTTGCACGGGCGAGGGCTTGACCAGGTGCTCGACCCTCTCGCCCGCTCTTTCGGCCAGCCAGCGCACCCGTCCCAAGCCAATGAGGGGGTAGTCGTCCAATTTCACAAGCGAGCGGGCCATCTCCGCCTCTGGCGAGTAGCCGTCTGTTGCGACGTCTGCGTCGACAGGCGTGAGGCTGGGGCGGGCGGTGTAGAGCGCGACGCGAACGCCCCCATCGGCGATGCTCCCTTGCAGCCGCGCGCGCACGTCGGCGGCGAGGAGCGGGCGGTCGTGCGCTTGCAGGTAGGCGGCGCTCTCAAAGTCAGGCGTGATCCCGTAGGTCCGGCGCACACCCTGGCTGCCGATAACCAGGTGCTGGAAGTGGCGCGTCACCGGTGCGCGGTAAAAGTCGTGCGTGCGTCCCAGGAGCACGTCGAAAAGTGCGTCGAGAGCGGGGCGGTGTGGCTCCAGACTGGGTGCCGCCAACACGTCTTCCCACAACACGGCGCGGGCGGCATGGGCCGCGCCTGGTTGGTTCGCCAGGCTTTCGCCGACCCTTTGCGCCAGGTCGGTGTAATCGGGGTGGGGGAGTGGAAACGGATGGGCGGCGAGCGTTGCCAGAGCTTCTGTCCAGTCGTTCGGCAGCGTAACGGTCGGCTCGCGTCGCAAGCGCTCCGCCAAAAGCGCCGCGATGCACGTCGGCGCCGAGTCCCACTCGCTGGTCAGGCCGTGGGCCTCCAAGGCGCGCACCTCGGCCTCCGTCGGCGGGTGCGCGCCGACGCCCATTTGCCGGGAAAAGTGGGCCACTGTATCCTGCAGCGCCTTCAGGTAGCCGTTCGCTTCCACCAGCACGCTGTCGACATCGAAAAGAAATAGATGCATCAGCGCCGCCTCTGCACCAACTCTGCCTCGACGTCCGCCAGCGTCAAGCCGCGGGCGGCCAGCAGCACCAGCAGGTGATAGAACAGGTCGGCCATCTCGGAGACGAGGCGCTCGTTTCCTTGCCCCTTGGCGGCCAGGATGATCTCCATCGCCTCCTCGCCCACCTTTTTCAAAACCTCGTCCTCGCCCGCGTCCAGCAGCTTGGCGGTGTAGGAGCCGGGGGTAGGATTTGCCTTCCGGTCGAGGATAGTCTCAAATAGCTCTTTGAATATTTGACTCATACGGCATCCCTCTGTGAGCAGCAAGTGAGCAAGTGGCAAGTACTCGGGTCTTTTGCTTGTCCATTCGCAGATTCGCTCATTCGTCCATTCGAACCGGGATGCCTTTTTCCGCCAGGTACGCCTTCACCTCGCGGACGCCCAGCACGCGGTCGTGGAACAGCGAGGCGGCCAGGGCGGCATCAGCCTTGCCCTCGGTGAGGGCCTGGGCAAAGTGGCTTAGCTCGCCAGCCCCGCCGCTGGCGATGACGGGCACCGAGACCGCCTCGGCGACGGTGCGGGTCAGAGGGATGTCGTATCCCGCCAGCGTGCCGTCGGCGTCGATGCTGGTCAGCAGGATCTCGCCGGCTCCCAGCTCGACCGCCTTGACCGACCACGCGATTGCATCCAGGCCCGTCGGCTCCTGCCCGCCGCTGACGTAAACCTCCCAGCGTGGGGGATCATCGGCGATCTGCTTGGCATCTACGGCCACCACGATGGCCTGGCTGCCGAACTTGGCCGCGGCCTTCGAGATCAGCTCAGGTGTGCGGACGGCGGCGGTGTTGATGCCCACCTTCTGGGCGCCGGCTTCTAGCAGCCGCTGTACGTCCTCGACGGCGCGCACGCCGCCGCCGATGGCGAAGGGGATCGAGATCTGCTTTGCGACCCTGCGCGCGGCTTCCACGATCGTCGCGCGGCCTTCGACGGTGGCCGAGATGTCTAGGAAGACCAGCTCGTCGGCCCCCTCGGCCTCGTAGAGCCGGGCGTTCTCCACCGGGTCGCCGGCGTCGCGCAGGTCCACAAAGTGCACGCCCTTGACGACGCGGCCATCCTTAAAGTCCAGACACGGGATGATGCGTTTGGTTGCCATGTTTTTTTTGCTCCTTTTTGTGCTGTGTGCTCTCGCTCAATAGAGCGCGTTCTGATCTTCGGCCGTCTTCACCGGGATGCCCTGCTCTGCCAGGTAGGCTTTCACCTCGCGCACGCTCAGCACGCGGTCGTGGAACAGGGAGGCGGCCAGGGCGGCGTCGGCCTTGCCCTCGGTGAGGGCCTGGGCAAAGTGTGCTGGCTTCCCGGCCCCACCGCTGGCGATGACGGGCGCGGAGACCGCCTCGGCCACGGCGCGGGTCAGGGCGATATCGTACCCGGCCAGCGTGCCGTCGGCGTCCATACTGGATAGCAGTATCTCGCCTGCGCCCAACTCAACCGCCTTTGCTGCCCACTCGACGACGTCCAAGCCTGTGGGCGTGCGCCCGCCGTTGACATAGACCTCCCACCGTTCCCCTGAGCCCGTCGAAGGTTGGGCGGGATCGGTGGCAATTTGCTTGGCGTCGATGGCGACGACGACGCATCGGCTGCCAAACCTCTCGGCGGCTCGGGCGATCAGTTCCGGTGTGCGGACGGCGGCTGTGTTGATGCTCACCCTGTCGGCGCCGGCCAGGAGCAGCGTGTGCGCATCCTCGATGGAGCGTATGCCTCCACCGACGATAAGGGGCATAAAGACCTCGCTGGCGACCCGGCGCACCATTTCCACTGTGGTAGCCCGCTCCTCGGGTGAGGCGACGATATCGAGAAAGGCCAGCTCGTCGGCCCCCTCGCTGTTGTAGAGGCGAGCGTTCTCCACCGGGTCGCCCGCGTCGCGCAGGTTCACAAAGCGCACGCCTTTGACGACATGCCCTTCTTTGATATTTAGGCAAGGGATGATGCGTTTGGTTGTCATGTGCATTCACCTTGATCTGATTTGGGTGTGTTTCATCTCAGTTGGGGGCGGGGGG
>JAFGED010000283.1 GCA_016931785.1 Anaerolineae bacterium | reverse complement strand
TTCTCAATAATCCGGGGGGCGGGGGGTGTGAGGGCGGCTACGCCGCCCTCACACCCCCCATCTTCCCCTATTTATTGAGAAGATACGGATAGAATTATAGGTCACGCTATTAGCGTGACCTACAGGTCTATACAGGTGTGTTTGAGGTAGATTGACAGGAGGTGTCCAATGTCCCCCACCCGTCGTGAGTTCATCAAGCGTGTCGGTATCGCCCTGGCCTCGCTGATGGCGGCCCGCTGTGCGTGCACCCCGCTTCCCGGCACCGGCAAGGACGATTCTCCCCGTGGTCGGCTGCGCTCCTGTTGGCAACGCTTCGGCTGGCTGGAGGAGCAGGCCAGCGACTGGAGCGATTACGAGAAGGGGGAGCGGGCCCTCGAACAACTCACAAACGAGCACCGTGCGGCCCTCGATGAGTTGGTGGCCGCCGGTGAGCTGGATAAGGGCGTCGCCGACGAGGTGCAGAACGCCTTCGACGCTGCGGCCTTTCACATCTGGCGGGCCAACTGCGGCGCGACGTGCTACGAGCCGTTGATGATGCCCGACTACACCCAGTCCGGCAGCGCGCAACTGGTTAGCCAGGCCGAGCTGCTGGCCGACCTGGCCGACGACGCCACCATCGACCCAGAGACGCTTGCAGAAATCCAGGCCGCCGTCGAGCGGGACATCGCGTTCCTGAATCTCTCTCCTGAGGAGGAGCGAGCGCTGTACGATGCGTTGAAGGAGGCCGCCGGCGAGGACTTTGACTATCCCACCTTTGCAGGGCTCGAGCTGGAGATCACCCCCGAGGCAGCCGAGGCGGCGCGGTTTCTGGTGGGGCTGTTGTTGGAGGAGTGATGTCACAAAACATCCGCGACTATGATAAAGCCAAGAAGGCGATCGAGGAAGGCGAAGAACTTGTACCCAGCGAAGTGGTTTACGCGATCCTTGATGGCGGGAACCCCATCCGGGTCTGGCGTGAACATCGGGGATTGACCCAGCGACAGCCAGCCGAGGCTGTCGGCATCAGCACGCCATATCTATCTCAACTCGAGACTGGCAAGCGCAAGGGGGCGACTGAGGTGTTATCCGCTACTGCGGAGGCCCTTGGGCTTTCCCTGGATGATATCGTAGAGTAGGCGCGCAAGTCACGTGACCGTCCCTCGTCTCCGCCTCCAAACCCTCATCTTTGAAGTCACCCAGCGCTGCAACCACGCATGCCTGCACTGCTACAACGTGTGGCACGGGCCGGAGCGGTTGGAGGGCAGCTACTCCTGCGGCGAGCTCGACACCGCCCACACCCTGGCCCTGCTGAACAAGGCGCTCGACGAGGTCGCTTGCAACCACGTCACCCTCACCGGCGGGGAGCCGCTGCTGCGCGAGGATTTGGACCAGGTCCTCGACCTGCTGCGCGAGCGCGGCGTGCGCGTCACCCTCATCAGCAACGGTCACCTGCTGGATGAGCCCCGCGTGGTCGACCTGCTCGAGCGCGGGGTGGGGCTGTTCGAGCTGCCGCTGCTGAGCCGCCGCCGCGAGGTGCACGACCGTCTCTCCGGCTCCCCCGGCGCGTTCGACGCCGCACTGGCGGCGATGGCCCACATCCGCACTCACTGGGGGCGCTTTGTCGCCGTCTTTGTCGCCACGCGCGTCAACCTGCCTGACCTGTACGAGACGATCAAGCTGGCCTTTGCCTTTGGCTCGCGGGGGATGATGCTCAACCGCTTCAACCCCGGCGGGCGCGGGCGAGAGCACCTGAGCGAGCTCTTGCCCTCGGCCGACGAGATGAACGCGGCGCTGGGGATCGCCGACGCGGCCTCGGCGGAGTTTAACTTTCCCATCTCGTGTTCGATTGCGATGCCGCCCTGCCTGACCGACCACCGCAAGTATCCCAACCTCAACTTTGGTTTCTGCGCTGCCGGCACCGAGCGGGCCTACTACACACTCGACCCTCTGGGCAACGTACGTCCCTGCAACCACACGCCCACCGTGCTGGGCAATCTTTTGGACGAGTCCTTAACCGATATCATTGCTCCTGCCCGGCTGGCGCCCTTTGTCGAGGCGGTGCCGGCTTTTTGCGCTCCGTGCGTGCTGCGCGATACCTGCCAGGGCGGGTGCAAAGCCGCCGCCGAGGTGTGCTACGGATCGCTGCGTGCGGAAGAGCCGTTCCTGCACCGCAACCGCGGGCAGGCCGCGCCGTTGGTTGAGTGGTAGGTAAGCTCGGGTATCTCCACCGCCAAGGAAGTATGCCAGTTTATGTAGTTGTGTTTGTAATTGGGGGCAGTATTGCGTTTGAAAATAGCTCCAGGCAGGCATTTTCTCCCCCCTCCAACTCCCCCCGTTGGGGGGAGGGTTGGGTTTCCCGGCCAACGAGGAAGCCTGCCCTTTGATTTCTTTGCGCCTTTGCGGTAAGATTAGGCCCATGGCCGACGAAGGTTCACACTCCCTCACCTACACCGGCTACTACGACGACGAGTGCCGTCGGGTGCACGGCGTCGTGCCGGTGGAGGAGGTCATCACACTCCACGTCAACGGCCAGCCGCTCTTGCGGTTGATGTGCACGCCGGTCCTGCTGGAGGAGCTGGCGCTGGGGTTCCTGTTCAACGAAGGCCTGATCGGGGGGCTTGGCGATGTGGAGGAGGTCAAGGTACTCGCGCTGCGCGATGGTCAGCGCTGGCTCGACGTCTGGCTGGGCTGCGAGATCGAGCCTCCCAAGTTGCGCGCCATCACCTCCGGCTGCTCGGGCGGCACGACCTTTGGGCCGGCGGGCGGCCCGATCGAATCTGACCTGCGCGTCACACCCCGCCAGGTGGCGCACCTGATGGCAGAGATGTCGCGCGGCGCTGAGCTGTATCACAGGGCAGGCGGGTTACACGTGGCGGCGCTGGCAGAGGGTGAGCGGTTGCTTTGCGTGGCGGAGGACATCGGCCGCCACAACGCGGTCGACAAGATTGCGGGTCTCTGCCTGCGGCAGGGCATGCCGATGCGGGATTGCGTCCTGCTTTCCAGCGGGCGTATCAGCTCCGAGATGGTGAACAAGGCGGCGCGGATGAGCGTGCCCGTCGTCATCTCCCGCACCTCCCCGACCTCGCTCTCCGTGCAGCTGGCGCAGGCGTGGCACATCGCGCTGATCGGTTACACGCGGCGGCACAGCTTCCGCGTCTACGCCGCGGAGTGGCGGCTCCTCGCGTCCGAATGTCCCCCTGAGAGTGCTGGCCCGTAGGGCTAGGCACTTGCCAGGCGCCATTCCATCGTGTAGAATGGTAGAAATCTCGTAACTACTCAGCCTTGCTTCGCAGTTGCCTTTCGCGTGTGAAAAGAGAGAGGGCGGGGGTTTGGAGAGCGGCTTCGCCGCTCTCCAAACCCCCATCTTTCCCTTTTTTGAGCGAGGGCCACTGCTCGGGCGGACAGCCTGAGTAGATACAAGGAACATTTCA
>JAFGED010000282.1 GCA_016931785.1 Anaerolineae bacterium | reverse complement strand
TTTATCTACGATTTCGAGGCTGCCCTGCAGCCCGGCGAGAACGTGGTGACCGTCGGCCTGTTCCGGCTGGCGCGGATGGCGCAGGTGAGCTGCCGCCTGGAGATCGCCGACAGCGCCGCGACGGCATGCATCTCCCTGGGCAAAGGGGGGTCTTTCGAGGCGCGCGCCCGGGTGGAGGAGGAGCTGGCCAGCCTGCGCCTGGCGCGCGACGTCTTTTACCCGGAACACACGGTCGGCCTCACGCTGGGCATCGCGCCGCAGAGCGGTGCGAGGGTAGAGGTATCGCTGCTATCCAGGACCGGCGAGACGCTGCACGAGGCCGCGCCGGCCGCCGCAGGGGCGGTGGACCTGTGCCGGGGGGCGGAGCTGGCCGATGGCGACTACCAGATCGCGTGTCGCTGGCTGAAAGACGGGCAGCCGCTGACATCTACCGCGTTCGACATTCACAAGGTGACGCCCGTCCCCGCACCGGCCGGTTACAATCGCCTGGAGGAGCGCAAGCAGGCGGTGCTGGCCCACTATGCGGAGAACGAGAAGCAGGAATCGCGGCCCGATATCTGGCGTGAGGTGGCCCGCTACGCGCTGAGCCGCTACAACGAGGTCGACGAGGGCGTCATCCGCGATACCTGCGCCTTTATCGCCGCCCGCAAGGACTGCGCCGATTTCGTCATCCAGGGGCTGCTGCGCCTGATGGCCTGGGAGCGCGAGACGCCTCGCCTGAGCCCGCAGATCAACGCGCTGATGAAGGACACGGCGCTGGGATTCAAGTATTGGGTGGACGAGCCGGGCGACACGGTAATGTACATGGGCTCCGAGAATCACCGCCTGCTCTTCCACGTAGCCGAGTGGATGGCCGGGCAGCTCTTTCCCACCGAGGAGTTCACCAACAGCCGCCAGCGCGGGCTGTATCACGCCACCAAGGGCCGCACCTACATCGCCGAGTGGCTGCGCCAGCGCGGGCGCTTTGGCTTCGACGAGTGGCACTCGAATTCCTACTACCCCATCTGCATCGCGCCGCTGGTCAACGTCTATGATTTTGCGATCCACGAGGATTACAAGCTGCGCCAGATGGCGGGAGGCGTGCTGGACTATATGTTCTTCAACATGGCGGCCGATAGCCTGCGCGGCGTCTTTGGCACGACGCACGGCCGCAGCTATGGCATCTATGTCAAGTATCCCGATTTCGAGGGCACGTCGGCCACCAACTGGCTGCTCTACGGCGCCGGGTCGCTGACCGCGGGCACCAACGGCATGTCACCCGTGTGCGTCGCCACCAGCAAGTACGCCTTGCCCAAAATCCTGGCCGATATCGCCACCGACGAAACGACGGTCGTCGAATCGAAGGTGCGGCAGGGCATCCTGCAGGGCACAGCGCGCCACGCCGATTTCTGCATCTACCGCACGCCCGATTACCTGATCTCTGGCCTGCAGGACCACCGCAAGGGCGAGATCGAGTCCTCGGCCCACGTGGCGCAGGTGACGCTGCACGACAAGGTCGTCATCTTCTGGTCGTGCCCCCTCACCTGCGGCGAGGGCTCCGGGATGCGGCCCGACTACTGGTCGGGGCACATCACGCTGCCGCGCGTGGTTCAATACCGCAACGTGATGGCGCTCACCTGGCGCTTGAGCCCCTTCGCCTGGATGACGCACTGCTTCTTCGAGCAGGCGCGCTTCGACGAGGTGCGCTTTGACGGGAACTGGGCCTTTGCCAGGGTGGGACGCGGCTACGCCGGCATCTATTCGCAGAACGGGTTTGCCGTCGGCGATTACGGCCAGTACGCGGGCCGGGAGCTGATCTGCGACGCGCCGCACAACACCTGGCTGGTCGAGTGCGGGCGGGAGGCCGACTGGGGAACGTTCGACGCCTTCGTGCGGGCGCTCGAGGCCGCCCCGGTCGAGGCGGATGGGGACGCGCTCACCTACGAGTCCCCATCCATCGGGCGCTTTGTCACCGGCTGGGACGTGGCGCCCAGCGTCGGCGGCGAGCCGATCCAACTGCACGGCTATCCGCTGGTGGATAGCTCCTGGGCGCACGCCGACTTTGGGTCCGGCGAGCTGACCATACGCCACGGCGACCAGGTTTACGAGATCTGGTTCAACCAATGAGCGCCTGTACAAGCTACGGCGAGCGCTGTGGCGCTCGCCGCATCGCCCTGCTGTTCGACCTGGGCGATACGCTGATGATCGAGGAGAGCGAAATCAAGGATACCCAGGGCACGACGCTGCAGGCCGATCTGATTCCCGGGGCGGCGGAGGCGCTGCGCCGGTTCAGGGAGCAGGGACACACCCTGGCCCTGGTGGCCGACGCCCGCCCCGATACGCCGGCCAACGTGCTGCGGCAGCATGGCCTATACGACCTCTTTGACTATCTGGCGATCTCGGAGATAATCGGAGCGGAAAAGCCAGAGCCGCTGATCTTTCAAACGGCATTAAAGGCCCTGGGCATCCCAGAAAGCGACTATGGTCGTGTGGCGATGGTGGGCAACAACCTGGAGCGAGACGTCGTGGGCGCGAACCGCCTGGGACTGATCTCGATCTTTTTTCACTGGAACGACCGGCGGCGCAGCCAGCCGCTGACTGCTGAAGAGGAACCGCGCTACACGGTCTCTTCGATTGAGGAGCTGGTTTCGCTGATTGCAGGTTTCGATAATTCCGAGACCTGCGAGGCTTTGGAGCCGTGGGAGTCATCCTGAGCTTGTCGAAGGATGGCTACCACGGCGACATCCGCACCCTTCGACAGGCTCAGGGTGCTTGTCTGATCCAAATCCCGTTACAGCATCAGGAGGTATCTTCTCAATAATCCGGGGGGCGGGGGG
>JAFGED010000281.1 GCA_016931785.1 Anaerolineae bacterium | reverse complement strand
TTTTTTTCAATCCGTGAAAATCCGTGTTCATCCGTGTCCAAAGAGATTCGGTTGCGGCAGGAGGCCGCGCTATGCAATGGTACATTGATTTCTTCAATCACTATTTACGACTAAGGAGGCTATGATGCACTTGGAACTCGTCACACAGGAACCCCAATCCGCAAGCCGCTCCACGCCGATTCTGTTCGTGCACGGCATGTGGCACGCGGCGTGGTGTTGGGAGGAGCACTTCTTGCCCTACTTTGCCCAACACGGGTACACGGTCCACGCGATGAGCCTGCGCGGACACGGCGGCAGCGAAGGGCGCGAGCGGCTGCGCTGGGCCACCATGGCCGATTACGTATCTGACGTGAAGCAGATCGTCGAGCAGATAGGGCAGACGCCGGTACTGGTGGGGCACTCGATGGGAGGGGCGATCGTCCAAAAGGTCCTGGAATCGCGCCAAGCGCCGGCCGCGATCCTGCTGGCATCCGCGCCGCACACGGGCTTGATCCCGGCCACGGTGCGCGTGTTCCTGCGCCACCCGCTGGCCGTGCTCAAAGTGAACCTGACGCTGAGCCTGTTACCCGTGGTCCGCACACCCCGCATGGCCCAGGAGATTCTGTTCTCAACGGACATGCCAAAAGAGCAACTACAGACCTATTTCTCGCGGATGCAGGACGAAGCATACTGCGCCTACGTGGACCTATTGGGGCTGAACCTGCCGCGCCCCAAGCGGGTCAAGACGCCCATGCTCGTATTGGGAGCGGCGGACGATACCGTGTTCGCACAGAGCGATACAGAGAAGATGGCACGCGCCTACGGCACGCAGGCAGAGTTCTTCCCCAATATGGCTCACAATATGATGCTGGAGGCTGGCTGGCAATCTGTGGCGGACCGGATGCTGGCCTGGCTCGACGAGCGAGGGTTGTGAGAATAAGGAGCAAAAGATGGTCAAGGTAGGTTTGATCAAAGGCGACGATCGGTTCGATAACGTGTTACAGGCACTGGCGAACGCTGGCGGAAGCGTGAAACAAAAGATTCGAGGCCGGGTGATGATCAAGATCAACACCGTCATGGAAGACGAGCTCCTGGCCAACACCAATCCAGAGGGATTGCGGGCCGTGTTGGAATTTTTAAAGCCCCTGAACCTGGATCGGGTGGTGGTGGGAGAGGCCAGTTGCAAGGACGCAAAGCTGTTCCGAAAGTGTGGCTACGCCGCCTTGCAAGATTCCTACGGCTTCGATCTCTTGGACTTTAACACCACGGGCTATGAGGAACTCGAGCTTCTCTCCATCGCGCAGGAACCGCTGACGGCCCACATCACCAAGGCGCATCGGGATTTCGACTGCCTCATCTCGCTCTCCGTTCCCAAGGCTCACAGCGACGCCGTGGTCACGCTATCGGGCAAAAATATGATGGGGTTCCTGGCCTACAACGAGCAGTGGAGGATACACGGCGTCCGCGATTTTAGCAACCACATGGCGGAATCCACACAGGTGATCCACAAGAACCTGCGCACCCTACTGGGGAAGGTGCGCCCGGACGTCGCCGTGCTAGATGGATTCCACTCATTCGAAGATGGACCTGTGCCCCAGTGTGGCCGAGGCACCCTGGTGGAGCCCAAGCTGGCCCTGGCCGGAAGTGACTTTGTAGCCGTGGACACGGTCGCCGCGATGGTGTTGGGCTTTGATCCACAGGACGTGGGGTATCTGGTCTATAGCGTCGAGGACGGCTATGGAGTCGGGGACATCTCGCAGATAGAGGTGGTGGGGACTCCTATCCAGGAGGCGCTGTGGCCGCTGAAACCGGCCCCCACGATAGACGTGATCCTCGGCTGGAAAGGCTCAGATCACGCCTGACTCGCGTGCGCGTACGGCCACAAAACCAACAACAAACGAGGCAGGACAATGCCCTGCCTCGCCAAGTCTCAACTGGCAGCAGCGGCCTACTTTACCCGAGCAGCGCCTTCAACGCTGAAAGCAGCAACAGCACGTTCTCGCGCCGAGACGAGTATCCCATCAAGCCGATGCGCCAGGCGCGGCCCTTGTACGCCCCCAGCCCCCCGGCGATCTCGACGTTGTACTCGCTCAGGAGCTGCTGCCGGATGGCCGCCTCGTTCACGCCCTCGGGGACCCAGACGGTCGTCAGCGAGGGCAGGCGATGTTCGAGCCCCACGCACGGCTCAAGCCCCATCTCCTCCAGCCCGGCCCACAGCATCTCGGCGTTGGCGCGGTGGCGCTGGAAGCGCGCCTCCAAGCCCTCCTCGACCACCAGCCGCAGCGCCTCCCGCAGCGCATAGTTCATGCTGATGGGCGCGGTGTGGTGGTAGGTGCGCTCGCCGCCCCAGTATTTCTCGACCATCGTCAGGTCGAGGTACCAGTTTGCGACCTTGGTCCCGCGCCCGTGGAGCACCTCCCGCGCGCGGGGGCTGACGGTCAGCGGCCCCAGCCCCGGAGGGCAACTGAGGCACTTTTGCGTGCCGCTGTAGGCCACGTCCACCCCCCAGGCATCGACCGCCACCTCCACGCCGCCCAGGCTGGTGACGCAGTCCATCACCAGCAACCCGCCGTGCCGATGGACCACCTCGGCGATGCCCGCCATCGGCTGGAGCGCGCCGGTGGAGGTCTCGGCGTGCACCAGGGCCACGAGCTTGGCGGGCTTTTGTACTAGCGCGGTCTCGAAATCCTCCGGGCTGAACACCTCGCCCCAGTCGCGCTCCACGCGGCGCACCTCGGCCCCGTAGCGGCCCGCCATATCGCACAGCCGCTCGCCGAAATAGCCGTTCACGCCGATCAGCACCGGATCGCCCGGCTCGACGAAATTGCACAGCGACGCCTCCATGCTGGCGCTGCCCGTACCGGAGACGGGGATCGTGAGCGCGTTCTCCGTCTGGAAGACGGTGCGCAGCAGCTCCTGCACCTCGTTCATCAACGCGATGAACTGCGGGTCGAGATGCCCCACCAGCGGATGGGCCATCGCGCGCAGCACGCGCGGGTGGACCGTGCTCGGTCCGGGGCCCAGCAGGATGCGGGCGGACGTATCGAGGTCGGCATAGGGTTGCTCCATCATCGGAACAAGCCTCCTTCGGCCAGGATGTCCTGCAGGATGCGGCGGTCGTCATCCCCAAGGTCAGCCATGGGCGCGCGCACCGGCCCGCCGTAGTAGCCCAACATATCCAGAGCGGCCTTTAGGCCGGGAACGCCAAAACGGGCAGTAACCGCCGTGTTGACCGGGACCATGCGCCGCTGCAGCTCGGCGGCCTCCTCCACCCGACGCGCCTCGAACAGATGCTGGATATCGACCACCTCCTGCGGCGCGACGTTGCCCAGCGCGGGCACGCACCCCACCGCCCCGACCGCCAGCCCGGCCAGGAAAAAACCGCCCGACCCGGCCAGCACCTGGAAATCGGGGCCGGTCAGGCCGACCGTATCGGCCAGCTTGATCATGTCCCCGCTGCTATCCTTGAGGCCGATGATTTTGGGGTGCATGGACGCGCTGGCGATGGCGGCGGCATCCAGGTCCACGTGGGTGAACTTGGGCACGGTGTAGAGGATGATGGGGATGGGCGATGCGTCGGCCACGGCCTGGTAGTGCTGCAACAGGGCCTGGGATGAGACCATGTTGGCGTAGTAATGGGGCGTCACCACGAGCGCGGCGTCGGCGCCGGCCTCGGCGGCCAGCCGGGTCAGCGCGACGGTCTGGCGCGTCGACTCGCAGCCGGTGCCGGCGATGAGCAGCTTACCCGTGGGGATCGCCCGGCGCGCCGTCTCCCAGACGCGCCGCCTTTCCTCCTCGGTGAGGAACGCCGCCTCGCCGTTGGAGCCGACGACCACGTAACCGGTCAAACCGTACGCGTTCCAGCGTTCGAGGTTCGCGGTCAGGGCCCCGCAATCGATCTCGCCCTGGGCATCAAAAGGTGTCGGGATAGGCGGGAACACCCCGCGCAGAGAGATGGTTGGTTTGTCCATCGTGGTTTCCTCCCTAATTGGTAGCAAGAATTCTACCACGGAGACGCGCAGAGCACAAAGCCGAACATCAGGAGCGTATCGCGTTTGGGGCAAAACTAACCGGTTCCCCGTAGGGCAGGTTGGCGGCGATGAGCCGTTTGACGCATCGTCTATCTCGCGCCGACCTGATGTAGCTCAACCACCGCGATGGAACTCTCCAGCCGCCTACCTGCCCTACAGATATCTCAAGTCAAGCGCGGATGGGCAGCGTTTTCCCCGCGCGCAGATAGAGCGGAATCCGCTCCAGCGGCGCGTCCGCCTCGATCCACTGGCCGCCCGCCAGATCCTCGTCCGTCCAGGCGTCGCGCCAGTCGCTTCCGGCGGGCAAATAGACCCGGCGGCTGCGCGCGCCATCGAACAGCACCGGGGCGACGAGCAGGTCAGGACCGAACATGAACTGATCCTCGATCTCCCAACAGGCCGCGTCCGCCGGAAAGTCGTAGAACAGCGGGCGCATGGGCGGCGTCCCATCCTCGTGCGCCCGGCGCATCAGCTCCATGACGTAGGGCCGCAGCCGCTCGCGCAGGAACAGCAGCTCGCGGATGATCCCGTAGGCCTCCTCCCCGAACGACCACGCCTCGTTCGGGCCGCCGGTATCCCACCAGTCGGTCTCGTCCGATAGGCGGAAGCCGTGCAGGCGGAAAAGGGGGCAGAACACGCCGTACTGGAACCAGCGCACGATCAGCTCGCGGAAATAGGGCGCGTTCACGTCCCCGCCAAAGAAACCGCCGATGTCGGTGGTCCACCAGGGGACGCCGCTCAGGCCGATGTTCAACCCGGCGCGCACCTGCACCTGCAGCGCCTCGAAGGTGGACTGAATGTCGCCGGACCAGACGGCGGTGCTGTAGCACTGGATGCCGGCCCAGGCGGAGCGGCTGAGGGAGACGAACGCCTCTTCCCCTTCGGCGCGCATTCCTTCGTAGAAGGTCTGCGCGTTCATCAGGGGATAGATGTTCATCAGCGCCTGCCCGTTGCCCAGGTGGAAGCGCACGTTATCCGCATCCCGCGGGTCGAGCTCCGGCTCGCAGGCATCCAACCACCAGGTCTTGATCCCGTGCCGGTAATAGCCCTGGCGCACCTGCTCCCACACAAAGCGCCGCGCCTCCGGGTGGGTCGCGTCGTAGAAATGGACGTAAACCGGATCCTCGACGCCGATCTCGCGGAACGACTTGAGCGCCGCGACGCCGCGCTCGGTGCGGGCCAGCAATCCACGGCGGCGCATCTCGCCATAGTTACGGCTGTGCAGGCTGACGGTGGGCCAGACCGATACCATGACCTCGACGCCCATCTCTTTCAGCTCGCGCGCCATCCCCGCCGGATCGGGCCAGCAGGCGGGATCGAACTGCCAGTCGCCCGACTTGGACCAGTGGAAAAAGTCGACCACGATGACGGAGAGCGGCAGGCCGCGCCGCTTGTACTCGCGGGCCACGGAGAGCAGCTCGTCCTGCGTGCGGTAGCGCAGCTTGCACTGCCAAAAGCCCGCCGCCCACTCGGGCAGCAGCGGCGCGTGGCCGGTGGCATCGGCATAGTTCGCCGCGACCTTGGGCAGGTCGCCCGCCGTGATCCAATAGTCCATCTGCGGCGCGGCCTCGGCCACCCAGCGGGTCTGGGTCTGGCCCAACTCCACGCGCCCGATGGCCGGGTTGTGCCACAGCAGGCCGTACCCCCGGCTGGAGACCAGGAAGGGGATGCAGACCTCGGAGTTGGTCTGGAACAGGTCGATCACGCAGCCTTTCTGGTCGAGCCGCCCGTGCTGGTGCTGGCCCAGGCCGTAGAGGCGCTCGCCCTCGTAGGCCTCAAAGCGCGCCTCGACGTGGAACAGGTCGCCCCCCACCGGCTTGAACTGCCGCGCCGAGGGCCTGGGAAAGTAGGAGGGCACCTCCGCCAGCAACTCGTTCCCAGTGGCAGCATCGAGAAAGTGCATCCGCGCAGAGACGCCGCGCAGGCCATCCGGCTCCAGGCAGACGCGCGCCGCGATCGCGCCGTTGCGCACGATGACTTGCTCTTCGCCGATCTCGATCTGCGCCTCCGTGGCGGTGGGTTCCAACAGCGCGCCGGGCAGGCCGTCCTGCACCTGCGGCCCCAGCGTGGCCCGCACGCGCAGGCTATCCCGCCCCCACGGCTCGACCTGCACCGTCTCGTGATCGCGCTCCCAGATCAGCTTACCATCCTGCACACGAAAGCCCTGCATATCTCACCTCCGTACCCTGATTGAGTATCTTCTCAATAATCCGGGGGGCGGGGGG
>JAFGED010000280.1 GCA_016931785.1 Anaerolineae bacterium | reverse complement strand
GCCGCTCTCCAAACCCCCCGCCCCCTCTCTTTTCACACGCGAAAGGCAACTGCGAAGCGGGGCTGAGTAGTTGTTTTTTTGTTAAGATAGAGGCATAACCTGACGGCCATTCAGGAGATGCCTGTGTCTACCATCCGGGTGCTCGTTGTGGATGACAGCCACGCCATGCGCGAGTTCGTCATCCAATACGTCTCGGAACCCAACGGCTTTGAAGCCGATGGAGCCTCCGATTGTGCGGAGGGGGTGCGCAAGGCGCTCAAAGGGGACGTCGACCTTGTGCTGCTCGACTTCGAGATGCCCAAGATGAACGGTTTCGAGACGCTCGATGCCTTGTCCGCTCGCCAGCTAGGGCTTCCGGTGATCTTGATGACCTCTCACGGCTCTGAGGCCATTGCCGTCGAGATGTTTCGCAAGGGCGTGTGCGACTATGTGATCAAGCCTTTCGCGGCAGAAGGGATGCCGGAGGCCATCGAGCGATTGCTCGTCGAGGTGCGCCTCCAGCGTGAAAAGGAGGCCCTCACCAACAGGCTGGCGCAGACCAGCCACCAGCTCGAGCGCGCTTGAGCGAGCTCGACATGTTCTATCGGATCGGCAAGTCGGTTACGTCTCGCAGGCGCTCCTCGTGCCATTCTTCAAAGTAGATGGGGGGGAAAATCTATCCCTACGTTGTTTCCCGTGTTGCGCCCGCTGATGGGATCGACGGCGTTGGGTCGCAGAATGGCACACCGCGCGGTCTCGGCGACCGCCGCAAAAAATGGGGTGCCCGTATCCTGGCAGACGGGGGTTGCGTTGGCGCGGGCCAGGGCGACGTTTTTCAGGATGGTGTCGGGCGCGGCGGCGGGGGAGCCGGGGCCTTTGCAGGTTTGGGCCTTGCGAGCGCCGCCTCCATGTCGGCGGGCAGGTCGGTCGACGCCCTGCGAATGAGCGCGACAAAGCGTGAAATCTCCGGGCCCTGGTTCTCTGTCACTCTGCCTTGGTCTCCCATCGCCCGTCCACGATGAAACCGCCGTTCCCGGTCGATTGCCACGTCTGCTGTCCGGCGGGGTTGCGCAGTGGTCCGGTCACCGTCACGGCCAGCCGCTCCAGCTGGGCCCAGGCGGCGTCGAAAGCTTCGTAGGAGAACTGCTTCGTGCCGGCATCGTAGGCGTCGATCAGGTACACACCTCCCGGATCGTAACCCACGGCGATAAAAGTGTGCTGCCATTGGGCGATGATGGAGGTCTCGCCGTCGGATGAGGTCCACTCCTGCACGCCCGGCAGCTTCATGCTGTAGGTGGACCAGATGATGACGGGGCGCCCGGCGGCGAGCTCTGCGCGTAGATCGTTCAGGTTCCAGTAGCGGTGTGCGTGCGCGTCGAGCCCAAAGCTGCGCAGGTTGGCCGCGATAGGTCCGGCGTAGACGCCGTAGCCGTAGGGCGGCATCGTTCCGGCGGGCATATCCACGTCGCCCAGGAAGCCGCGGTGTGGATTATCCGACTTGGGGAGGCGGTGGAAAAAGTCATCCTCGGTGAGCGTCACACCCCAGAAGGCGGCCAGGTCGGTGGCGGAGCGGGATTCGCAACTGAGGTTGTGTTCCTGCGGATGGCCAATCACGCCCTCGATGAAAGCCGACTGTGGTGGCTCTTGGGCATGGGCAGACCTTGGTAAAAGCGAGGCAGTGACGAACAGGATGAAAATCTTTACCGCAAAGGAGCAAAGGACGCCAAGTTTTTCGTAAATGTTCTTTGCGTTCGGGCGGCCACAGCCCGCCTTGGCGTCTTTGCGGTTCAAGCTTTCAACGCCTCCAGCGCGGCCACGATCTCGCGCGCTTCCTCGACGGCGTGAGGGGCGGCATCGAACACACCCAGGCCCCGCATATCCGCCTCGGTCAGTTCCGGGTTGGTGGAGAGATAGCCCAGCACCGGCACAGGGCTGTTTTCCTGGATGAAGGCACCGTCCTTCTCGTCGCGCACCTTGTTGCCCACGGCGTACACGCGCTTGATGCCGATATCGCCCGCCAGCTTTTCCACGCTCGCTGCCGTCTGCAGGCTGCGCCGCCCCGGCTCGACGACGGCGATGAAGGCGTCCACCGCCTGCGCCGTCGCCCGGCCCAGGTGTTCCACGCCGGCCTCCATATCCAGAATCAGCATCTCCTTGTTGTAGAGCAACAGGTGCGTGACCAGCGCCCGCAGCAGCGAGCTTTCTGGGCAGATGCAGCCGCTGCCGCCCGATTCGACCGTGCCCAACCTCAGGAAGCGGATACCCCGGTGGGCAATGCTGAAGCGGTCGGGGATATCGTCCACACGTGGGTTGAGGCTGAAAAAGCCGCCCGACTCACCGGGCCTGGCTCCCGTGCGCTCGTAGATCAGGTCCTCCATCTCCGAGATTGGCGTCACCTGGGCGGCCAGGTCGGCGGGGAGCCCCAGCGCCTCGGCCAGCCCGCCGGCCGCGTCGGCGTCGATGGCGATCACGCTTTGCCCGCGCTCGGCGTAGATGTGGGCCATAAGTGCGGCGAGCGTCGTCTTGCCCACGCCTCCCTTGCCGCTGATGGCGATCTTGTTGAGTTGTGCCACGTGTGACCTCCTTGATTTCCCCTTTTCCTGCTACTCCAGGAATGTCTCGACAGCTGCTTCCAGAACCATGTCCCGCACACCTAGCGCGCTTTCCTCCGTCACCGGGACGGCGATGTCTGGTACGATGCCGACTCCTTCGATGATGACTTTGCCGTCGGGTGTCGTTGACCTGGTGGTGGGAAACTGCAACTCTATGCCGTCCGGCAGTGTGACCTGTCCACGCCCCACGCCGCCGTACGCCCCGGCGGTTGGGAAGTGACCCACGACCTGGGCGCGCCCTTTTTGCGTCATCGCGTAGGCAAAGCCCTCACAGGCGCTGACGCAGTCCGGGCCGACCAAGAGGACCACCGGTCCATCGTAGTATAGCGGCGCTGGCTCGATACGCTCTGGGATTTCCTGCTTTTCGAAATCCTCCGTCAATGCGCTATACTCCCACCAATAGGCGAGGGTGATCTCCTCATCGAAAAAGTAGCCGGCAAAGTCGTTAGCCAGATTCCCGCTGCCGCCGCCGTTGATCCGCAGGTCGATGATCAAGCCGGGCACGTCGAGATCGATTATCTCCTCCATGTAGTGTGTCCATAGATCGGTCATCACCTTGTAGTTTCCGGAAAAGGTCGTTATCTTTATGTACCCCAGACCGGATTCGTCCAGCACCTCGCCTTCTATGGGCAGGGCAAGTTCGTCGTACGATGCCCAGGCCGCGAGCAGTGAATCGATTTCGGGCTCGGCCACCATGGCGATCTCTCTTGTCCCGGCGCCTGGGTTTCTGAAAGCCACGGTGACTTCTTCGCCGGGCGGGAGGTGTGTCAGGAAGACGACCTGTTCCAATCGCTTCGTGTGCTCGGTTGAGAAGGGGCCAAAGTAGGGGATCACGCCGTCTATCGCCTCGCTGACCGGCACACCGTTCCAGCGGACGATCTCGGCTCCGACCTGGATGCCGGCACGTTCGGCGGGCAGGTCGGGCAGCACCTGGGTGACGATCACGCGCCCGTCGCTCAGTTCTGCCAACACCAGGCCAAAGCCGCCGGCTCGCTCGTCGTAAAAGAGGCGGAGCATCGGGCCGCCGCCGATGCCGATGTGTCCATCGGGGATGGCCCAGGTGAGATCGCGGACGACGAGGTAAAAGTCCTCTGCGTTGCGGGCGCTGGCGGCGCGCGGCGCGAACTCGTCGTAGAGCGCATCCCAGTCGATCCCTTTTTCTTCCGTGAAGGCATATTCCTTTGACATCTGTTCGAGCAGCGCGTCAAAGGCCTCGTCATAGTCCATATCGGAGTAATCGGCGACGGCCGATTCACCCTCAAGCAGGTCGATTTTTGGCTGGGCCTCTTTGTAGACCCTGAAAGGTTCTTCGTCGAGGTTGACGATGTTGTAACCGGCCGGGATGGGGGCCACAGGGTCGTCTGTGGTGAAGAGCATCCCGTCGTCGCCAAAGCCGGTTGGGAACGCCTGTTGGTCGTCGGGGGCCCACATGATCAGGACGCCTCCCGTGATCTCGTATTCACGATCAGCGTCTGTGACTGTCGAGGCATCGGCGCTCGACCACCCTGTTCCATCGCGTTCTTCCAGGAACGTGTCGCCCCAGACATTTGGCCAGTAGGCCACCGCAAAGACCTGTACGCCTGCGTCTTCGGCGCCGTCGTTGTCCACGTCGACGTACGTGCCCTGTGGGATGGCGGGCAGCAGCAATCTGTACGTCACCGTCTCGTCTTTATCTATCTCGATGGGGCCGAGCACCTGGCTCGATACTGGAAACGTGAACTCTAGGTCTCGATTGACAAATCCAGCTTGATCCTCCAAGAGCACGAATGCATCCCTGACTCCCCAGATGAAGAAGGGGGAAGTGTAGGGGATTTCGCCGGTGATGAGATAAGGCTCGCCCGTGTCGAGCAGGGAGATCGGCGTTGGCACGAGTGTGGGGATTGGGGTGGCTGTGGGCTGTGGCGTGTGTGTTGGCGTGGAGGTGGGGGTGTCGGTGGGAGAAAGGGTGGATGTCGGCGCGGGGGTCGCCAGTTGGCACCCGAGGGCCTGCAGGGACAGCACGAGAGCGACAACTATCACGGCGAAAAATGTGCGTCGCTGGTTCATTGTGTTCACCTCCTTCCCCGGTGCGAAGCGGATTTTGCCGCCATATACGTTCGCCCGTGGGACTGCTCAGGTCTGCGTGATGGCTTCTCAGCCACCAGGGAGTGCCATCTTGAGAAACTGGGTGATGTCCATCACCCGGATGCGCAGTTTGTTGGCGCGGGCGGCTTTGGCCAGGGTGCGCACGCACTGCGGGCACGCCGAGACGAGCACTGTGGCGTCTATCTCGGCCGCCTGCGCGATGCGCTTGGTGGCCGTCTCCTCGACCAGCGGCGGGTCGAACGTCTCCAGGTTGCCGCCGCCGCCGCAGCACAGCGCGTGCTCGCGCGATTGCTGCATCTCGACGAACGTCCAGCCGGGCACCCGGCTCAGAATCTCACGCGGCGCGTCGTAAATGCCGCCTTTGCGTCCTATGTCGCACGGGTCGTGGTAGGTGACGATGCCAGCGCGGGCGGGTTCTTCCAATACCAGCCGTTCGTCGACGACCAGGTCACGCAGCAGTTCGACGGCGTGTAAGACCTCAAAGCCCAGGTCTTCTCCCAGGATCTCGGGGTACATATGATGCCACATGTGGTAGCATGAAGGGCAGGTCATGGTGACGCGCGGCACGCCCAGTTCGCGCATCTGTTCCACATTGTGACGGATGAGCTTTTCGGCTTGCTTCAACTGGCCCGCCATAAAGAGCGGAAAGCCGCAGCACCACTCATCGCCGGCCAGCGTGGTGAAGCGGACGTCGGCGCTTTCCAGCAAGGCAGAAAAACTCTGCGGGATACCATAGCTCATCGGGAACATGGCCGAGACACAGCCTACAAAGTAGACTATCTCGGCGTCGCTGTTCTTTACCAATCCCTCTGGCTTTTCCTCCAGGTTATCGGTCCAGGCCAAGCGGGCCTCGTTATCTTCGCCGGAGACGTTGTGGAATGTGTTGATGCGTTCGCTCAATAGCCCCAGGCCGCGCAGCCCGCGTTGGAGGTCCTCGTCCTCGCCCAATGACTCGACGCCCTTGGGTAAGTAGTGCTCCTGGATCACTTTCTGGCGCATGACCTCCACCAGCCGGCGCACGCTGAGGTTGTGGGGGCAGTGCGTGGTGCACGTATCGCAGCCCAGGCAGCGCCACAGGCTGGCGTCGGAGATCAGGCGTTCCTCGAGACCAAACTGAGCCAGGCGCATCATCTGCGCCGGGCGATAGCGCATCGCCTCGACGTTGGGACAGCCGGAGGAGCAGCGCTCGCATTGATAGCAGACGTAGACGTTCTCGCCGCACTCCTCGCGGATGAATTTTGCCAGGTCGGTTGTCAGTGTGATGGTCATACGCTCGCTCCTCTATTCAGCCGTGGGGCGTGGGTACAGGCCGGCGCCCGCGACGATGGGCCGCACAGCCTCCTCCCACTCGATGGCCATGATGTGCACGCCGGCGACGCCGGGGATCTCGCGGATCTCTTGGATCTGCTCGATGCACATCTGGATGCCGGTTGTCTGCCAGGCTTCGCGCCGGGCGGCCTTTTCCTCCTTCGGGATATCGGCCACGGCGGCCTCCATGCGCTCGACGTACATATCTTGCACGATCATCCCCGGCACCTTATCGCGCATGTAACGCGCGGCCCCGGCGGACTTGATCGGCCCGACGCCGGCCAGGATGTAGACCTTCTCGTGCAGTCCCATATCGACGACTTTTTTCATGTACTCGCGGAAACGCGGCATGTCATAGATCAACTGGGTCTGGATGAAATCGGCGCCGGCGACCGCCTTCTTGGCCAGCCTGTAGGGTCGGAACTCGAAGGGATCGCCGAAGGGGTTGGCTGCCGCGCCGATGAAGAGGTGCGGGTAGTCGCCCTTGATGTCATCGCCGCATTGGAACTTGTGCTCGTCCCGCATGGTCTTGACCATCTGGATCAACTGCACCGAGTCCAGATCGTGCACGTTCTTGGCCGTTGGGTGGTTGCCAAAGCTCTGGTGGTCGCCTGTCAAGCACAGCAGGTTGCGCACGCCGAGCGCCTGAGCGCCCAGCAGGTCGGCCTGGATCGCCAGGCGGTTGCGATCTCGGCACGTCATCTGCACGATGGGCTCCAGCCCTTCCCGCATGGCCAGCACGGCCGAGCTGATGCTCGACATGCGGACGATGGCGGTCTGGTTGTCGGTGATATTGACCGCGTCGGTGACGCCCTTGAGCAGGTTGGCCTTCTTGCGGATCACCGAGCCGTCGGCGTTCTGTGGCGGGCCCAGCTCTCCCGTCACTGCAAAGTGGCCTGCGCGCAGGATCTTTTCCAGATTGCTGCCTGATTTGTAGCCGTTGTTTGTCTCTTCTGCCATGTTCTCACCTCACTCCGTTTCCACCGTTTCACTTCCGAGTCGCAGGTCCTCGCGCACGATCTTGCGCGGGCCGCCGTCGCGGCTCCGGGACCAGTCCTTTGGAGGTTGTATCTCCAACAGATTGTCGATCCTGCCCAGTTTCTCCGCCCGCTCCCATATCAGTTGCCATGCGCAGGGCACGTTGGGGTCAATCTCGCACACGCCGTTCTGCGAGCCGCCGCAGGGGCCGTTGAGCAACTGCTTGGAGCAGCGCGCGATGGGGCAGATGCCGCCTGTTACCCCCAAGATACAGTCGCCGCAGGCCTGGCAGCGTTCCTCCCACACGCCCTGTTCCTCGGGCAAGCCCAGGAAGGTGGTGTTGAGACCGGGCAGCGTGATGCTATCGGGAAAGCGCTCGTTCATCGCCTGCACGCCGATGCCGCAGGCCAGGCTGAGGACGGCGTCGTATTCCTTCAGCCTTTCTTTCAGCGGGTCGATGTACTCCCACTCGCACTGGCGCTGCACGGTGACCTCGTCCACCTCCATCGGGTGCTTTTCTAGCTTACTCATCATGCGCAGCGCTGAGGCCAGGATGCCGACCTCTTTCTCGCCTCCAGCAAAGCAGACGGTGACGCAGGTGCCGCAGCCTGCGACCAATACCTTCCTGGCATCGCCCAGCAGCTTTATAATTTCTGCAATCGGTTTCTGTTCACCTACGATCATTGTGACCTCCTATGAGTGATGCGTAAAACGTCATACGTGATTTAGCACGTTTTTAATGGGTTTGGACCCAGCTCTTGTATCTTGGCCGTCATTTCAGTCACGGTCTCTGCGAACTGGGGTCCCATCGCGGTGGATAAATTGACCATCGCCACCCGTTCGCCTCCGAGCCCGATCTCGTCGAGCAGGCCGGCGACGTACTTTACTCTCCGCTTGGCGTTTACATTACCTTCCAGGTAATGGCAGTCGCCCTCCAGTCACCCGGCTACTATCACGCCATCCGCGCCGCGCTCGAAGGCGTGCAGGATCTCGGTGACCTCTACGCGTCCCGAGCAGGGCACCTTGACGATGCGCACGCCGGACGGGTACTGGATGCGCAGGCTGCCGGCCAGGTCGGCCGCGGCGTAGGCGCAGTGCTGGCAGGCAAAAGTCAGGATCGTTGGTTCGAAGGTTGCTTCAGTCATTGGTTTCCTTTCTTGTGTGGTTGGGTGTTTTTGCACCGACTCTCATCCTGCCGGCACCTGTCGCAAATCCGGCGTGGTCTCGCACTCGCCGCGCCAGAAAGCAGACGCTTCGCGCAGGCGCTGCAACCCCCGGCAGACGGCCTTGGCGTACCCGCTGGCGTTGGCGGCCTCGTCGAGCGCCGTGGCAAGCTCCGGGACGCGAATGGCTTGGCCGGCTTGGGCGCTGCGTGCGGCGCGTATGGCAGGGTCATCTTCCAGATAGAAGGCATCCTCCACGCCGTATGCGCGCATCTTTTCCGGATCGGGGGCGGCGAATACGCGGACGAACGTGCGCACGTTGACGTACAGGGGCTGCACGCGCGCGATCAAGTTGTCCAGCCAGCCGTCGAGATCGTCCTTGTCCGGCGCCAGTGTGTGGCTGGCGAGTAGGGCGCGCTGGAACAGCGCGAACACGAACTCTTCCAGCGCTTGTCCGGGCTCGGTGGCGTTTTCGGCCAGAAGGAACCGGTTGAACGGCTCCTCTTGCCCGGCCAGGTAGACCTTGCGGAACACGTGCGTGTCATAGTAGGCCGATATCTCGCGGATGGGGGAGTCGGGCGCGCTGTCGCCGTGCTGCATGCGGTGGTGGGCTTTGTTCCAATCCACTTGGGTCCTGCTCTTGGCCAGCGGCTTCATGATGACGTCGGCGGCATAGTGCGTGATGCCGCCCAGCGCAAAGGCCAGTTTGCGCCGCGGCAGTCCAGCCTCGCCATCTTGCCGGTGTGCTTCACGTGCCGACCTTAGGACGTGTGGGACGAACGTCGCCCCTGAGCGGGCCAGCGCGCCGAGCCGGGCGAACTCGCGCTCCTCGTGCATGACGCGCGCCAGCAGTGGGTCGACGCGCTCGTCCAACAGCGCCAACCGCCGGCAGTCCTCGAACACGGCCCAGTGCGTCAACAAATCTGACATCTGATTACCTCTTTCCTCCCTACAAATCGAGGCGATAGCGGCACTTTTGCCGCTCCCCTCGTTGGTAAATATCCGTATCTTCCGGCACGTCGACGATCTCTATAAACTCCGCCCCTACCAGCTCGCACGTTCTCCTGGAGGCGATGTTTTCGGGGTTGCATGTGATCCAGAGCGTCTCCATCCCATGCTGGCGCGCCAGAGGCAACAGCAAGCGCACGCTCCTGGCGGCGTAGCGGTGCCCGCGGTGTTCTGGTTCGACGCCGTAGCCGATATGACCGCTGTATTTGGCGAGGCGCTCGTTGTCGCCAATTCTCAAGTTGATACCTCCGATTTTCTCCTCCTGGCCTACCGGGACCATCTTGAACCGGTACTCGGGTACGAATCCCTTGGCCGGATCGGCCGGGCGTGTCTCCTCCAAGATGAGCTGCAGGTCGCCGTCGATCAGCTCGCCGGGCTCGTGAAACTCAAACATGGCTCGCCACGCTTTGACCTTTGCTATAGCGCTCTTGAATAAATGCTCGAACTCGACCGGCCACTTGCTCGCTCTCGGTTTTGTGTCCCCTGGGTGCTTCTGGCCATTCATCCACCTTGGGTTCCCAGTACTCGCGTGGCGCTCCCGGATACCTGCCGATCACGTGAACGTGGACGTGGGGTACGCCGTCTCCTATGACAAACGCGTAAACGTGCTCTACTCCCTCTGTGTGCATCAGTGTCCGAGCGACCTTGCTTGTGTACAGGCCGACAGAGCTGCCCCAGGTAATGATCCTCCTCGTCACCCCAAAGTTGGGCGTGGGAGATAGATCAGGTCGTCCTCATAGATCACGCCACCCAGCAGCGTGACCGCGCCGCGGTGCTTGCGACAGACCAGGCATTCAGCGGGCGAGCTCCCGCTCATGTGCGAGCCTCCCGAGTCTTTAGGTCTCTATCAGGAGCGCGTCGATGCTCGTGCCCTCCCGCACAGCGTAATGCAGCAGACGAAATTGGTCTCACGGGCGCAGCTCCCTGGTGTCCTGTAATCCCTTTACAACGAAATAAGTGCTCACTTGCATCGCCAACAGCGTGCAGGACGGGGATTTGACGAACGTCTCCAGATGTGGGTGCTTCTTGAGAAAGATGCCCAAGTATTGGTCCTTGTCCGATTCTCTTGTCTCGCCCAGTGCTGTGACGGCGATGGCCTGGGTCGTGTCCGAACCCTGGTTCGACCGGTCGTCGATCAGCGCCGCCGCGCGCGGGTTGCCGACTAGGTTGGTGTACTTGCGCGTCTCTCGTTCCGTGGCAAAGATCAGGCGTCTCAGGTCGTCGGTGGCCGCAAAGGCCATCAAGCTGGCGTAGGGCTGCCCCTCGTCCTGGGTAGCCAGCACGGCGAACCGCTGGGAGGCGAACAGCGCTTTGAGCGTTTCTTTGGTCTGCTTGGCCGTGTTCATCTTGCTCATTCTCCAGCAGCGACGATCTCTATCTCTCGCCACGCGATCCACGAAGGGCTTGTCACCGTTTCCACCTTGATGAATTGCACATCCGGCCGAGGCTGCTCCGGGGTGTAGCCGATGGACTGGCCGTCGGAGGTCATGCCGCGTAACTTGGCAAGCTGCCTGTATGCCTCGCCAGGTTCCTTTCCCCAGATGATATGGACGGTCTCGCCTGCGGGGTCCTGGGCCACGACCAGCCGGACCTGGCCCACGTTCACGGGGGCGCCCAGGTCGATCTCGAGCCATTGGGGCGCGTCGCCCCCAGAGTTCCAGGCGGTATCGAGGTCGCCGTCGACGGCCCTCTCCGGCGGGTTCTCGGGCGTCGAGCCCGAAGCGGTGACGGCCTTGCCCAACGCGACGTTTGATCCCGGCAGCTGTTCGCTCTCTTGGGTCTCAGGGCCCTGTGTCGGTGCGGGGTCAGCGCCCAAGGCGACACCCTGCGGGCAAAGTGCCTCCTGCCCCTCCGTGCAGTGCATCGCCTGGCCGCCGACCATGGTCATCAGCACTCTGATTTCCACGAGGTCGTCCGGCGCGGTGGTGAGCGGGTTCCCGGAGAGGATGATGAGATCGGCGTACTTTCCCGGTTTCAGGCTGCCTATCTCTTCATCGCGCGAGAGGGCATAGGCCGCGCCAATGGCCATGGCGCGCAGCGCTTCTCCAATGGTGACGATGCCGCTGGCCAGGTCTGCTGGCGGCTCGCACACGTCGCCATATTCGTTCAACTGCTTTCGAGTGGTGTATCCGTAAAGGTGCTGGGATGTGTCGAGCGTGGTCACAGGCCAGTCAGAGTGCCAGGCGAAGGGCAGCCCTGGGTTGGCGTCGATCAGGTCGCGGTAGGGCCATTCCCACGCCTGATACTCGGGGGGGACGTTGAACTTGGCCTCGTAGCCGCCGGTTTTGAAGCAGGTAGGGAATGCGCCAAAGATGATGAGCACCGCATCGATGGCGGTATAGCGGTCCATTAGGTCGGGGCGAATGACCGCGTTGTGCTCGATGCGATGGCGGTAGGTGTTGGGCTGGCCGTCGAGCACGACGGCAAAGGTGTTTTGGATCTGTTCGAGCGAGCGGTCGCCCAGCGTGTGGATGCACACCTGATATCCCTGTGTCTGGAGGTCGGCCACCATCGCGTTCAGCTCTTCCTGCGTATAGTACAAGTCGCCGTGTCCCAATCCATCGGGGAACTCGAAGCTGACCGCCGGCACTTTGCAGCTTCCGCCGTCCGCCCATATCTTGATCCCGCCGACGCGCAGCTTGTCGCTGTACACGCGCCCGGCCGGATAGGCCTTGTACCAATCGCCTTGCAGATTGCCACAGCCGTCGTTATAGGTCAGATACATGTTGGTGCGTGTGTAAAGCTTGCCTGCCTGGTCGAGCGCAACAATCTTTTCGGCCAGCTCTGGCCCCACAGCCATCTCGCCCGTCGCCGTGACGCCGAACCGGAGCGCGATGGCCTGGTTGTGCTCCATGTCGTCCAGATCGGTTTCGGCTTGGGCCAGTTCATATGACGACAGTATTTCCTGGCCCGGGTCGGCAGGCGTGCCCAAGAGATGGGCGTGTGCATCGACAAAGCCGGGCATCAGCGTGCGGCCCTGGAGGTCGATGGTCGCCGTATCGGCCTGTTGCAGGTTCAGCACCTCCGCATTGCTCCCAACGGCGACGATGTGCCCATCCTCGACGGCGATGGCCTGTGCCTGCGGCTGGGCCTCGTCCATCGTCAGCAACGTGCCGTTGTAATAGATCACGCGCCGGATTGGCCCAGTTGGCGTGGGAGATGCGGCGGTAGGGATTGCCCGTGGTGGGGCGGGCGTTGGCGGTGATGGAGGCGTCGCTGGCCCCTTGGTGGGCTCGCCGGGGGGTGCGAAGCACGAGCACCCGCCGGCTACGACGCCCGCCGCGCTCAGCGCGCCCAGGCGCAAAAAATCACGGCGTGTGAATCGCTTGCTTTTCATAGCACAACTAGCATCCTCTTGCTATTTCTCCTGCCACCCTCATTATTTTGCCGGCAACGACAGCGCAGACTCCGCCCCTTGCTGTAAACACGCTATCAAATCCTCGTCGGATTCATATCTTTCCGCGCTGACGACCGCCCAGCACTTTTTTTGCGCTTTTTCTCTTCTAGGCCGTGTTTTGGTGCGATGGATCGATCACCCAGGCGGTCGAGCATCTCGAAGCAAGCCCGACTGTGATGGTAGGGGCAGTTCCAAGGACCGACTTTGTAGCTGGAATTGTCCGGCGTGCCGTCCCGGTGCAGCCTCTTGAACCATCCCCCGTGCGTCCGATCCACCATCTTGGTCTGAATGTGCGTCCAGCAGCGGTAGGCAGCCTGCGCAAAATAAGCCCGGCCGGAGAGCTGGTAGGCGTTGTAGAACCCCACGACCGCCTCGGCCTGCGGCCACCATTCTTTATTGGCATCCACCAGGCCCTGCGGCCCGGCCTCGTAGAACAGGCTGCCGTCATCGTCAAGGCCTTCTCGATGCACGGCGTCTGCCATATTTACCGCGGTTTCGCGGATTTGCGCCGATAGAGCCGGCTCGTCCTGTGCCTGGGCAGCTTCCCAAAGCAGCCAACTGCCCTCGACGTCGTGTCCGAACGACACATGCTCTGAAAGCGAGTGCCACTGGTCATCGAAGAAGAGCTTGAAATGGCCGGTTTGACGATTGACAATATGCTGCTGGAAGGCTTCGAGCAGTGCCTTGTGCTGCGCTTTGAGATGCGCATCCTCCCACACGCGCATCAAGTTGGTGTATGCTTCCAGGATGTGTAGCATGGTGTTCATGGATTTGCGGCAATTGATCTCTCTGGGGCTCAAGCTCATATCTGTCAGCGTGCCCCATTCGCGGCTGCTGCCTTCGATATAGCCGCCGTGGATTTCATCGTAGGCGTGCTTTTCCAGCAGGTCGAACAATTTCTGGGCCAGTGCCAGGCTCTGCGGCTCCCGTGTGGCCCGGTAATATTCTGTCAGGCCGTAAATCGCGAAAGCCTGGGCGTAGTGGTGTTTGCGGTCCAGGACCGGGTGGCCTTTGAAATCCACGTGCCAGTAAACGCCGCCGTACGTCTCATCCCAAAAGACGTTGGTCAGATAGTCGTAGGCCCACCGGGCCATCGCCAGGTATTCTTCCGCTTCCAGCGTTCGGAAAGCCGTAGCAAACGTCCAAAGTATGCGCGCGCACAGGATCGCGGAGCGCGGGACCTCGTTGTGGACCTGCAGATCGTTGGTCACAGCCCCGTAAAAGCCGCCGTTGACCGCGTCCACGGCGTGCGTCATCCAGAAGGGCAGGATGTTCCCCGTCAGTTCTTTTTCTACCTGTCGCCGTAGACCGGGTTGGCTCGATGTTTGCACGTCAGATGCCACAGGTTCTCTCACTCCCTCGCTTCTGCAAGCCGGTTCCATACTACTTCTCGCAGGAGTTTTTCCCCTGGCAGATAGAGTACGGAATCTTGCCAAGTTGGGTCAGCGTCCTTATTGGCTCATGCTGCCTGCGTTATTCCGTCTTTACATATCACCGGCTTGGTCAGCAGCGCCTCGATCTCGGCGCCGATTTGCACATCTTGGTAGTGCAGCAATTGGATCGCCTTGGCCGGGCACTCTGAGACGCAGATGCCGCAGCCGTGGCACTTGGCTGGCTCGATGGTGGCCGCGCCGACGATGCCGCCCACGCCGGTGAAATCGGCCTGGATCTGCGGCACGTCGTAGGGGCAGATGCGCACGCACGTCAGGCAGCCGACGCACTTTTCCTGGTCCACCTGGGCCACGACGCCGCCCACCTCCAGCACGTCCTTGCTCAGGATAGTGGCCGCGCGAGCCGCAGCCGCCTGCGCCTGGGCGATGGATTCGTCGATGAACTTGGGATAGTGAGCCGCTCCGGCCATGTACAGCCCATCGCTGGCAAAATCGACCGGTCGCAGCTTGACGTGGGCCTCCAGGAAAAAGCCGTCCATATCCTGCGGCACCTTGAGCCGCGTCGCCATCTCCTCCGCCCCTTCCGGCGGCACCATCGGCATGCTCAGGACCAACAGGTCGGGATTGAGCGTCAACTCCTCTTGCAGAGATGGCTCCCACACCGTAATCTCTAATCCCGACTCTCCAATCTCCACGCCGGGCTTGCGGTCAAAGGTGTACGGCACGAACACCACGCCTTGCTCCCGTGCCTCCTGGTAGTAGCGCTCCTTGAAACCGTATGTGCGCACGTCGGTGTAAAGCACCATGATCTTTGCATCGGGGTTGAGTTTTTTCAGCGCCAGGGCATTGGTCATCGCCGCGGTGCAACAAACGCGGGAGCAGTACTTTTCGGCGGGGCCGACGCACTGGATCATGACGATCGAGTTGGGGATGTCCTTGCCCGATTCCAGCCGCTCCTCAAACTCGTACTGCGACACGATTCGTGCGTCTGTCCCATACCCGTACTCCGGCCCTTTGTACTCTACCGCGCCGGTCGCCAGGACGGTGGCACCGTGTTGCACTTCCAGCTCACCCTCTGGCGTGCGGATGCGCGAGGTGAATTTGCCCGCAAAGCCGCCGGTCTCCAATAGCTCGCTCTGCAGGTGCAGCGTGATCTGCGGATGGCCCTCCACACGCCTGATCGCCTGGTGCAGGAACTCTTCCTGCGGGTTGCGCCATACGACTTTTTGCGCGTCGGCGTCCCACCCCAGGCTGTGGCGGATGTTCCACACGTTGCCGCCCAGCCGCTCCGATTGTTCCACCAGGTGCACCGGGAAGCCCTGGTCAGCCAGCGTCAGTGCCGCCGTCATCCCCGCTACCCCGCCGCCGATGACGACGGCCGCCTTTTGCACCGCGATCTCGGTCATGTGGATCGGTGCGAGCTGCACTGCCTTGGCCACCGCTGCCCGCACCAGGTCTTTGGCCTTCTCTGTGGCCGTTTTCCAGTCGTGGGAGTGCACCCACGAGCATTGGTTGCGGATGTTGGCCATGTGGAACATACCTGGGTTCAGCCCGGCCTGCCGGATCGAGTCCTGGAACAGCGGCTCGTGGGTCAGCGGTGTGCAGGAGGCCACGACCACGCGGTTGAGGTTGTGCTCCACCGTCTGCTCGGCGATGCGCTTGATCGAGTCCTGCGAGCAGGTGTACAGGTTGTGCTCGGCGTGCACCACGCCCGGCAGGCTGGCCGCATAGTGGGCCACATCCGGCACGTCCAGGTAGCCGCCGATGTTCGACCCGCAGTGGCAGACAAAGACGCCCACGCGGGCCTCTTCCCGCGAGATGTCCCTCTCCGGCGGATATTCGGCCTCCTCCGTGCACGTCCAGCGGGCCGGGGCCAGGAGCGTGCCCGCCGCCGCCGCTGCGCCGGTGCCCTCGATGACCGACTCGGGGATGTCCTTGGGCTCGCGGAACGGCCCCACGGCGAAAATGCCATCTCTGCTCGTCTGCAGCGGCTCGAACAGGTCAGTGTTGCAGAAACCGTACTCGTCTACTTTGACGTTCAGCCGCCGCGCCAGCTCGCGCGTCTCCTGTGGGATCTCCATGCCGACGGAGAGGACGACCAGGTCAAATTCCTCTTCGCGAATGAGCGAATCAGCGAATGAGCGAATGGGCATGTCGCTTTCTTGCTGACTCGCTGACTCGCTCCTTTGCTCATCTACATAGCGGACAACCAAGCCGTGCGTCTCCGGGTTCTCCCGCAAAATCGACACCCGCGAGCGCACATAGCGCACACCGTACCGCTTTTCGGCCCGGTGGTAGTATTCCAGATACCCTTTGCTGAACGCCCGCATGTCCATCATAAAGACGCTGATCTCGGTATCCGGCTCGTGCTCCTTGATCATGATCGACTCTTTGGTGGCGTACATGCAGCACACGGCGGAGCAATAGTCGTGCTCCTGATCACGAGAGCCGACGCACTGCAGGAACGCGATCTTGGTCGGCTTTTCGCCGTCGGAAGGGCGCAGGACGTGGCCGTGGGTGGGGCCAGAGGCGCTCATCAGCCGCTCCAGTTGCAGCGCGGTGACCACGTTGGGGAAGCGGCCCCAGCCGTACTCCTGCGCCTGCTCGGCGTGAAAGACCTCGTAGCCGGGGGCCATCACCACCGCGCCGACCTCGATATCGCGCACCTGCTCCACCATATCGTGGTTCACGGCGCCGGCCTGACACTCGTACCAACAGCTCAGGCACTCGGAGCAGATGCCGCAGGCCAGGCAGCGCGCCGCCTCCGCCTGGGCCAGCTCGTCGGTGTAGCCGGTCGCCACCTCGGCAAAGTTGGCCACGCGCTCCTCCACCGCCAGCTCCGGCATGGCGACCCTCGGTGTGATTTTGACCTCGCCCCGGTCGATGCGCTCCTGGATCTCGGCCCGGCTCAGATCGACCACGGGCAGCTCGGGCTTGAGCGCCGGCTCCAATTCCTCGCCGCGCAGGTAGCGGTGGATCGACTCGGCGGCCTGGTGGCCGGAGGCCACCGCCTCGATGACGAAGGCGGTGCCGGTGGTGGCGTCGCCGGCGGCAAAGACGCCGGGCCGGCTGGCCGCCATCGTGTTGGGGTTGACGGCAATCGTCTGCTGGCGGGTGACGCCCACGCCGGCGCTTTCGGGGATGAAGCCCAGACCGGCGCGCTGGCCGATGGAAAAGACGACCACGTCGCAGGGGATGATGTGCTCCGATCCCGGCTCCGTCTCCAGGGTCAGGCGGCCCGTGGGGTCGAACTCCATAAAGGTGACGTTGACGCACTCCAATCCGCCGATGCCGCCCTCCTCATTTTCCACGATGCGCTTGAAGGAGCGGCTGGGATAAAGCTGAATGCCTTCGGCTCGGCAGGCCTCAATCTCCCACTCGTGGGCGGGCATCGTCTCGCGGCTCTCCAGGCAGGCCATGTGCACCTCGGCCGCGCCCAGGCGCACCGCCGTGCGCGCCACGTCCACCGCCACGTTGCCGCCGCCCAGCACCATCACCCGCTGGCCCTCGACGTCGGGCGGGTTGTCCAATCGCACGTCGCGCAGAAAGGTGGTGTTGACCATCACCCCGTCCAGGTCGGCGCCCTCGATGGGCAGCTTGCGTCCCTCGTGCGCGCCGACGGAGATGAGCACGGCGTTGAATCCCTCGTCGAAAATGTCGTCCAGGTTATCGACCCGCGTGTTGAGCCGCAGCTCCACGCCCAGGTCAACGATGTCCTGCACCTCGCGGTCGACGATCTCTGCTGGCAGGCGGTACTCGGGCACGCCCACGCGCAGCATGCCGCCGGCCACGGGCAACGCCTCGAAGACGGTGACGCCGTAGCCCATCTTGCACAGATCCTGCGCCGTGGTGAGGCCGCACGGCCCCGCGCCGATGATGGCCACCCGCTCGGGGTAGGGGCGGGGTAACCCCGCCCCTACAACCGGCTCTGGCGGCGTGCGCGGCTGGGCGTACACCTTGTCGGTGACAAAGCGCTTGAGGGCGTGGATGTTGATCGGGTCATCGAGCTTGCCCCGGTTGCAGGCATCCTCGCAGCGATGGTTGCAGATGCGCCCGCAGATGCCGGGGAAGGGATTGTCCTCCTTGATCACGCGCAGGGCATCCTCGTAGCGCCCCTCGCGGATGAGGGCGATGTAGCCCTGGGCGCGCTGGTGGGCGGGACAGGCGTCGCGGCAGGGAGAGATACCGCGCTTTTCGATAGCAAAGGCGTTGGGCACCGCCTGCGGGTACAGCTTGTAGGCGGCGTGCTGCACCGCCAGCCCTTCGTCGAAGCGGCCGGGGATGATGACCGGGCACACCTCGCCGCAGTCGCCGCAGCCGGTACATTTCTCCAGGTCGATGTAGCGCGGGCGGGTGCGCACGCGCACGGAAAAGTTGCCCGCCTTGCCCCTGGCCTCTAGCACGTCGCTGTCCATCAGCAGCTCGATGTTGCGATGGCGGCCGCAGTCGACCAGCTTGGGGCTGATGGTGCACATGGCACAGTCGTTGGTGGGAAAGGTCTTGTCAAATTGCGCCATGTGCCCGCCGATGGCCGGCTTCTTATCGACCAGGTAGACCTTGTACCCGGACTCGGCCAGATCGAGCGACGCCTGCATCCCGGCGATCCCGCCGCCGATGACCATCACCGCGCCGACTACGTTTGGGCTCTTTTGTTCGTCGCTCTTCATCCGGTGTTTTTCTCCAGTGCTTCTCGGACCATCGTGCGCACCGCCTCACGGATCGTCGTCAGCTTGTTCTCCCTGGTCCAGCGCTTGACGGGGATCAGGTCGAATACCCGCCCCTTGACGTGCTGAATCCACCGTTCCATGCTCAGCAAGCACGTGACCGTGCCGTTCCCGCTGCCCCCGGCCGCGGCGACGGCGATCACGGGCTTGTCGGCCAGCCCGCTCTCACCTCCGCGAGTGGCTTCGCAGCGGCGCAGCCGGTC
>JAFGED010000279.1 GCA_016931785.1 Anaerolineae bacterium | reverse complement strand
GCGGAGCCCGCGACGACCAACGCGGGCGCGTCGATCTCCCCCACCCGCTCCATCACGTCGAAGCGATCGCAGGCGGTCAGGTCGCCCAAGAGCACTTCGGGACCCGCCTCTCGCAAACGCTCCCGCCCCAGGTCGACCAACCCCGACGGCGCTTCTGGCGACCAGGCGTAACGAGTGATGACGTCCAGAGCCGCTTCAAAGTCGGTGGGAATTTGTTCCAGGATGGCAGGGGCCACCCGCAGCCGCGCCCCGGTCGCGACCAGCACCAGCCCGGTCACCCGTTCGGGGGAATCCAACGCCATCGTCAGGGCTACTGCGCCGCCCATCGAATGGCCGATGACGACGGCGCGCTCGATGCCGGTCGCGTCGAAAAACGCGACGACATCGGCTGCATAGTCCTCAATCGCATCCCGGCCTCCACCACCCGAACGCCCGTGACCCGGCAGATCGAGCGCGTAGACGGTGGCCCCATCAAGGCGGCGCAGCTCAGGCGGCCAGTTGAGATGCGAGCCGCCGGCGCCGTGCAACAGCACAAGCGCAGAGCCGTCCGGCGGTCCGCCAGTCACGGCGTAAAAGATCGTCCCGCTGCCGTTTTCTACGTACGGCATCCCATCTACTTTCCCGCCGTCGGCAATGTATCCAACGTCTCGCCCTGCAGCGCCCGGCGCATCGCCTCCCGGTCGTCCCAGGGATACTCGGTGGTATCAAAGCACATCGACTGCTCGTGGCCCTTGCCGCAGGCGATCACGACATCTCCCGAAAGGGCCATCTGGCACGCCATGAGAATCGCCGCGCCGCGATCGGGCACGCGCCACAGGTCGACGCCCTCGCGCTTGCCCTCCGCCTCGGCTGCGGCGGCGCTTTCGGCCATGATATCCTCCAGGCTCTCGGTGCGCGGGTCCTCGGCGGTGACGATCACCACGTCGGCCAGCCTTCCAGCCGCGTGGCCCATCATCGCCCGCTTCTCCCGGTCGCGCAGGCCGGCCGAGCCAAAGACGACGATCACGCGCCCCTCGTCTCCCGCCATCGCGCGAGCCGTCTTTAGCGCCTGCACCAGGGCGTTGGGGGTGTGGGCAAAGTCGACGATGGCGAGAAAATCCTGGCCTGCGTCAATGCGCTCCATCCGGCCCGGAATCCCCCCCACGGCCGCAATCCCCGCGACGATAGCATCAGGAGAGACCCCCAATGCCACGCCGGCCGAGGCAGCGGCCAGGATATTGCTGACGTTAAAGTCGCCCGCCAGCACGGTCTCTACTGCTGCATCCCCGCTTGGCAGCACAAGCGTGAGGCGGGTCACGTCAGGCGCAAATTGGACATCGCGGGCACTCACCTCTCCCCCCACCCCATAGACGATCTGCCGGTCGGCGGGGATAAGGCTCAGGTAGCGGAAAGAATCGTCGTCGCGGTTGAGGACGGCCACCTTGGGCACCCCCGCTCCGCGGGGCCCGGTTTTGCGAAAGGCATGCGCCAAACCTTCAAACAAGCTCGCCTTGGCATTTTGATACGCCTCCAGCGAGCCGTGGGCGTCGAGGTGTTCGTGGGTGATATTTGTGATGACGGCCACGTCGAAATCGCAGCCAGCCACGCGCTGCTGGGCCAGCCCGTGCGAGGTGACCTCCAGCACCGCATGGGTCGCGCCAGCCTCGACCATCTGAGCCAGGTAGCGCTGAACGTCGGGGGCATCGGGCGTGGTGGTGTGGAGGCCCGTGTCGATCTCCTGCGCGCCGATACGGGCATTGACCGTGCTGATCATCCCGGCGTCGAACCCGGCAGCGCGCAGGATGGCATAAACGAGGTTGACGGTCGTCGTCTTGCCGTCGGTGCCGGTGACGCCGACGAGTGTCATCTTGCGCGAAGGGAAATCTTGCCAGGCGGCGCACATCCAACCCAGAGCCTTGCGGGCGTCGGCGACCCGCACGTAGGTAAAGGCCCCCCAGGGCACGTCACCCAGCGTCTGCGGCGGCAGCTCGCCGACGACGGCCACAGCGCCATTATTGACCGCGTCGGCGATGAAACGATGCCCGTCTACATGGACGCCGGGGACGGCGACGAAAAGGTCGCCCGGTTCCACCTGTTGTGAATTGGCGGCGATGCCGAACACATCGACATCACGGCCAACCTGGCCCAAGAGCGTAGGTCCAACTTGGATCAAATGGCTTAAACGCATATTTCGCTCCAAAGACCTGCCAGGTCCAAGTCCGAGGCTGCCGAGATTCGGATTATACTTCGGTGCCAGTGAATAGGCAAGAGGTACGTTTGTCGTTGGGGACAAATCGGTCCCACCGCACATACTGGAAGGCTATATGCATTCTGACGCGCATAGGTGATACCAAACGCACCCAGGCAAAATTTCGGCGGCGATGCCATCACTGACATCGCCGCCGACCCGCCCTAAAGCCGCGTTTCATTTTGAAACGTGGCCGGGCACCTTCGGCTTTGCCAAAAGTGCCCCACAAAAACAACTACTTCTCCTCCAGCAACTCTTTTCCCCCAACCAGCGCCTTTAACAGGTCGCGGCGCTTGAGCGCGCGCTTTCTGTCCAGTTCCCTCTGCCCCGCCTTGTCGTCGGCCATCTTGCCCACCGCCTCGATCCACGCGGCGCTCTGCACCGGTGTGTGCTTCACGCGCCAGCGCTCGACCAAAACCGGCAGATCGTCAGCGTTGGCCAGCCGCTGGTGGACGACCGTCTTGGTCACGCCCTGCGATTCAATCATAACCTCGTAATCCTCGTACTCGGCCTTGATCGGGCAGACCTGCATGCAGGCCCCACACTTGATGCAGTAATAGTCGGCAAGCACCAAACCTCCGTCATCGTCGATATGTAACGCGCGCGTGGGGCAGACGTCCGCACAGGCCAGGCAGCCTTCCACGCACTTTTCGCGGCGCAGCTCCACTTTGCCCTCCCAGGGCTGCACCACCGCGAACGCCCCATCGCTGGCTACCTCGCACTGGCGGCAGCGGATGCAGTGTTCTTGATCGACCACCAGCGTTTTCTCTTCTTCGTCATAGCTGATGACGCCCGTCGGGCAGTTGTCAATCACGAACTGCCTGCGCCGCATGTCGAACTGCGCCTTGGCGAACTTGGTGGACTCGACCAGGTGTGGAAATGCCTCGTACGCCTGCATCGGGTTCTCGCGCTCGCCGTTGATAGTGAGCGTGATGGCGTTCTTTGGACACATCACCTCGCACATGCCACACAGCACGCACTTTTCCGCGTCGATGTCGACCGACGGCTTCTTCGTCAAGCGCCCGTCGACGATCTCGCCCGCGACGTGGAGCACCGCCTCCTTGGGGCAGACCAGCGGCCCGATCCGGCAGCCCACGCAGCGATCCAGGTCCCAGGTCATCACGTAATGGCGCGTCACCATCGCCCGTTCGAGCGTGATGGCGTGTTCGGTGGTGGTTTTCTGTGTCAGTCCGCGTTTTGACATCGTGCGCTCCCGAATTGCAGATACGTGAATCTACGAAATCAAGACTCACCGCGCCTCTCGACCAGCATGCCCGAGACGTACTTGTGCAGGATACTGGTGATCAGGGTTTGATACGGAACTCCCTCTTCCAATGCCCTTTTCTGAATCCCGATCAGGTCTTTGGAAGACATCCTGATAGTGATCCGCCGTAACTACTCAGCCTTGCTTCGCAGCTGCCTTTCGCGTGTGAAAAGAGAGGGGGCGGGGGT